>NZ_LBNA01000050.1:0-168257 GCF_001005515.1 Acinetobacter sp. Ag2 | reverse complement strand
TATTTTGAGGGGGGATTACCGTTGAGATTATAAGTTTGATACAAGTTTTCTTGATTATTTTATCTCAAACGACTTGGATTTAAATCTTAGTTACAAGATGATAGCAAAGATTATGAATATTGATTTTACTAAACTTTTAGAAAAATTTCTTACAGAATCACTCATATAAAAAATATAAAGTGGTTAAAATAACTTTCAATTTCACTCATTTTTATCGATTATATGTCTTCTACAACTACAAAGAGAATGCATATGTCAGCTTATACTGATAATTTTGAAAGCCAATTAAAAACGATTATTTCCAATTATTCTAATCAAGCTTTACCACAGAATTTACCTCAATGGGTTAAGGACTTAGGTATTTCAAGCTCTAATAAAATCGTAAAAGCAGAAAGAATAGGAAGCTCAGGTTATAAAACAGATATAATTGTTTATTTTGATAATCATAAAGTTTTAAAAATTTCAGCAAAAATGAGCAGTGCTGACTATTTTGGTAATTGGTATTCTCACAAACGATTGATTGAGGAGTTTGGCTCAGATTGTTTCCAAAAACTTACTCGAGATTGTACAAAATGGGCTAATAATTGGATTAAACATTCAAATGCCGCTTTATTTGTTGGTGTAAGCATTTGTTTTGGGAAAAGGTCTGGAAACACTTCAAGAGATTTTTCAGAAGTTTTTAGCCCTAGCGATATTATTAAAATTGTAGCTGGAACAGGTACTGGAAATGAAACAGCTAATTGCTTATACAGCACATCAAATTTGCCAAGTTCAATCGGGCAATTCTTTGACATCTTAAAGCCAATCAATTCGTCAACTATTTTTGAGCTTAGCCATAATTTTAAAATCGCATATAGACCGATTAACCCTATGACTGAAGGAACAAACAGAGGTAAATGTACATATACCCAATTTGTGCCTTTTCAAAAGTTATCACAACCACTTGAAGTAAATAATTTAAGTGATTTAAATGAGTTAGGAGATTTTCAAGTTGTGGAGTCAAACAGTTTAAATCATAATAGAATATTAGATAGCCTTAAAAAAGATTTTAATATTATTGTTCCTCGGAAAAGCTAATTTCAAAAAATAAACAATAATCATTGATTGGAAAATTCTTTTAAATCAAATTTCATTTATGAAATTATTCTCTATCATTGTCTACATATATTTTGTTCTAGAGGACTCTCTTCTAGAACAATTTTTTAAAGATTTTACATCAAAAGATATAACTGTATGACGGCCATACTTATAACTTAGTGACCAGTCTTTTTACTTCTAAAGGCTTGTCCTGAGTATTAGGCACATGTCCAAAGAAATATTTCTCTTTACTTTGAAAGAAAACATCAAAGCTTTGGCTCATAAATGAATCACACTGGCTTTGTTTCTGATAAATCACTGCTAATCGATTGATGTAATGATTGATCCAATCCGCTTCATTACTAAAAGCTGAGTAGTCTTTGAAGTCTCTATTAAGATGTTGTAAGTCAGTCATTGTGCCATTGCGGTCATGATACTGAAAATGGTGACGCCTTGAGCAGGGCGTTTGGAGTGGATTTCGATCATGACCAGACTATTTTAATGAAGTTCGTAGAGCTGAGTTAGCAGGTGATTTTTAACAACAAAATAGGCTGTTATGGTTTGTGGCGGGAGGTGACTGCCCAAAGTCTAAATTAACGGTGTTTACAAAATTAGTGGCTACTCAAGTCGAAAAAATGGAAGCTTAAAACTTCCATTTTTTATTTGAAACAAGACTTAAGCGTGTATCCAAAATAATAAGATTTACAGGACAGTTTAGTTTCTACGACCTTGCTTGAAGATTCTGAATACACGAAAAATTATTTTCAAATTGAGTCAATATCAACCAACAAGAAGTTGGTAAATTTACTTTAGGATAAATTAGAAGTAATAGTGTTGTTGATACTCTAAAGTTTGTAAATCTAAACGATCACCACTACTAAATTGAATAGATTCAACCTGATACTGACTACCCTTAGCAGCATCTTTAATCGTAATTTGATCTGTAGATCCTTTTACTGAAATCACTTGATTTGAGCCAATATACGAAACAATTAAATCATCTATATTAATATCTTTACCGAATTTAATAGTATCGTTACCTCCAGTCTCCTGAATAATATCCTTACCAAAACCTCTTTCAAATTCGTAGGTTTCGTTACCTGCACTACCAATCAATTTATCATTGCCTGTTCCACCATTTAGAACATTAAATAAACCTCCAGTAGCTTCTAGAGTATCATCTCCTCCAAATCCATAAAGATGATTGCTTCCAGTATTTCCTTTAATTATGTTATTCAATTCGTTACCTGAGCCAGAAATGTCTGTATTGCCTGCTAATGTAAGATTTTCCACATTTTTTGTTAGAAAAAAATGCTTAGCTGAACTAATGACAGTATCAATACCTTCATTATTATGTTCTAAAACAAAATCAGAGTTTGATTGAACATAATAGGTATCATTACCCTTACCCCCAACCAAAACATTAACTCCTGATCCCCCATCTAGAATGTCATTACCCCAACCACCAAATAATAAGTCATCTCCTTTACCACCGTATAACTTATCATTGCCTATTCCACCATTTATGACATCATTACCATTTTTTCCAGTTAATGTTGCACCGAAAGGAGATAATGTAGAAATCACATTGGTATTAGGATTAAGGAAATTAGTCACTACAGCAACTGGTCCAGCTAAATCACCCGCATATGCATAAGCAATTTGAGTAAGTGTATTGACCAATTGATCTTTAGAAGAAAAACCGTTTTGAAATACTTCTCCTTGTATTAATAAATCAATATAATTCAGACCTTCTTTTGTGAATTGACTGATTACATCAATTAAACTTGCTCCACTTTTTAGTGTTTCCTTAACCACATCACCTAATAATTCTAAATACCATGATATGGGACGACTATCTCCACCATTTAGTTCTGAAGTATCAACACCTAAGATATGATCTAACAGACCAAAAGGTGTAATCCCAGACCAATCTGAAAGTGTGCCACCTAAATTTTGAAGTGCTTGAGTTGCATCCATATGTACAAGACCAAATGTTCCTGCTGCACTTGGAACATAACCAGCAGGAATTATAAGATTGCCATCTGTATCATTCACGCCATACAGTAAATTATCAGCAAGCGTTTTAACTAAAATATTCGATGCTTTATAAAATTCACCATCCGCAAAATAAATCCCTTTATCCCCTAAAGCCTTTTCAGTGCCTAAGCGTACATATTGGTAAAGAATATTTGTCGGATCTGCTGTTGCAACAGCCTCAGCCACATGGAACCAATTGAGAGTGCCGGGATCGATGCCTTCTTTGCCTTTTAGGTCATTAGCAATTAATGAATAAATTGGGCGCCATAAATTATTAACATATTGCGAAGGAGCTTGCTCAAATTGCTGATAGAGTTCAGCCACTTTGTTTAAAACATTGGAGCTTACTTGATAACTTGTTTGTCCATTTTTTTCGTATATTAGTACATGTTCAGCTTGGCTTTGATTTCCCCATTCATTTTCATAATGGTTGTTTTGAGCAGGTAAAGTTCCTCCAATAGCTTTTCCAGTATTAACAATAATATTTGAAATTTGATTAATAAAAGCATCACCAGCCTTATGTATGGTTTCGAAACCTTTACCAAATATATTATTACCTGCAAGACCTAATGGAGCGACTGTATTCAACAAATCATTCGCAAGATTAGTTCCACCAATTAAGGCATTACCAATTACTTCGCTAGGAACATTTAACAAACCTTTAGTTGTAAGCTCTTTATCTATCCATTCATTTTTGAAATGTGTATCAGTAGGTTTTACTGTTGCACCTAAAGAAACACCAATATTTGATACAGCATTAGAAATTGAACCAATAACTTTATCACCCACTACATGAGCAATTTCAAATGGAGCACCGAAAATTTTATTTCCTGCTAAACCAATTGGAGATGTAATATCAAGAATAGTATTAATGGTATTTGCAGCAGTGACTAACCCATTGGCTACTAATTGAAGTGGGATAGTAAATACTGAACTAAATTTGAAGTTTGGTAAGTATTGATATGTATTAAATAATTTCATGTGATTTCCTTTTATTAATTTTAACTAATAAACAAAAAAATAAAGCAGCACGATATTCACATACATCTCAAAAAGGTGTTTTATTTCTGTAAGACAATTTGGATATAAATTTATATAGATGAAAAATTATAAATCGTAAGAATTTTAATTTTTTATATGATATATAACATAGTTATTGAACTAATATTTTATTTTAAAAATAATAGACATAAATGTATTTTAAAATAATATATCTTTAAGGTTGAAGCATTAAAATAGTTAAAGAAGTTCATAAGTTATTTATTAATTTGGAGTTTTATTTATAAAAAACATCTAAAAAATTGGATGCTATTTGAAAAAAAAGCTTGGTGATAAAAATCAGAAGTTATTTTTCAGTTGTTTAATATCATCTTATTATAGTAAAAATTTTTCAATACAAAATCTACAATCTATTACGGATAAAAAGATTTTTTATAGAATTAGTATAATATGTTTCATGTGATTTTTTTAATTTTATTTTGTATATTAATTGATTTTTAAAAAATTTCTTTATAGTATTTAGTAAATTGAATCGGATTATTAGTTGATTTTTTATTTGAATTCTTAGAATTTCTAAAAATTCATAAATTCTTTTGTTACTAAATATTTTTCAAACATACGATTTCAAAACATCGAACTGTATAACGTTCGTACTTATGGCTTAGTGACCAGTCTTTTTACTTCTAAAGGCTCATCTTGAGTATTGGGCACATGCCCAAAGAAATATTTCTCCTTACTTTGAAAGAAAATATCAAAGCTTTGACTCATGAGTGGATCACACAGGCTTTGTTTCTGATAAATCACTGCTATTCGATTAATATAATGATTGATCCACTCCGTTTCATTGTTAAAAGCTGAGTAATCTTTGAGATCTCTATAGAGATCCTGTAAGTCAGTTGATATGTTTTCAATATTAGGGTGAAACAGCCAAACAGATATATCTAGTGGTTCAACGGCAACTAATTTGTATGGTTGTAATGGGTCAAATCGTTCGACTTTATAAAGTTGAGCGCCATTATTACTATAACTTGAACATAATAATTTCGTATTTTCCACTTGGTAATAATTTGTACCAATTTCTAACTCTCTCATCTGTCTTGATGTTTTAAGGCATTGAGGAAGTTTATGAATATCGGATTGAGCTAATTTTTTAAATAGCTCTACAGACCTATGAACAACATGAGCTTCGCCTGTACCTGTAATGATACCGTTATCCCACGAATAAATTTTTGAAGACATTTCTATATTCAATTGATTTTCCATAGATTCTTTCAAAATAACTTTTTTATTATCAGCAGCAATGACCACACTGTCATTTAATTGTATTGCGACGATAAAAGTCATACTTTTACCCTAAATTTTGAATTATTGATTTTTTATATTAAACTAAAATTATAAATTATTTTATAAAAACTTAATAAATGGTGGGTTTATGGCAGGTGGTTCACAAATTATTATCAATAAAAATGGCGTCACAATCATTACTCCAGCAAAGTTTGAAGTAAAAGCTGGACAGCATGTTTTTAAGAGTGGGGCTGAGGTTGGGGTAAATATTCAAGGCTTACCTGCACATGAGGTATATAACGAAAAGTTTAAAATACTTACACCTTCTGGTGAAGAGATGTCTAATGTTGAATATAAAGTTTCGAGTAATGATCAAAATTTTACATCAATAACCGATCGTAAAGGTTTTTCCAAACGTGTAAACACAACATCTGAGCAGAGTTTGGACGTAGATTTAAATTGGATTTCTTTAGAAAAAGAAGATGAAGAGGGCTAAATATAATGGGAAGCCTTGGGTGGGAAGGAAATACAAATACAGAAGAAAATAGTTGTAAGACACTACAGTGTGATTGCTTAACGTTCTGGGAAATACACCAACAAGAAGCAATGAAACGTGTTTCTAATTTACAAAATGGCAAAAGAAATTCATATAAAATAGAGCCAGGTTATGAGGCAAGGGCAAGGCGTATAGCTTCTGTTTATGCCAAGATATATTTAGAACAAGAAAATCATGGAAATAAACAATTGACTGGTCGGTACTATTGGATGGGGCTTGGCGCGTTCGCTTCAAAAACTGTTGCCGCTGTATTTAAACATGGCTTGACAACATGGGGCTATAAATGGGTTCCTATAGGTCTTATTCGTGATCCAGTGCATTCATTTGCAAAAGGCAATTTGTGGTTGTTCATGGATATTGCGCCTTGGCATTATGCATGGAGTATGTCTTCAAAATCATTTGATGATTGTAAAGAAAAGAGAGATGTGGCGAAGTTTACTCATATCAAAGAAGAGGTTCTAAATATTCCTTGGTCAAATTGTTTGCCTATTATTCAGAATTTAAAGTGTACCGATGAAATTAGAGAGGCTTTTGGATATTTATCCAGTATTGAGAATAATTTCAAAAGAAAAGGAAAAACTAGAAAGCAAAATTTTAATGATTCTTCAAAAACTCTTTTTGAACACCTTTTAGCAATTGCTGTACAAGAGCAACGTAATATTTTACAAGAGTTGGTATGGAAAGATTGGAAAGTTGAGGCACAAGCAACTTTACAACGTTATACAAATGTACCTGACAGTACCTTGGTGTTATCAAGTGATTATTTTGTTGATGCCGTTAAACCAATTAGAAAATCACAGTCTATTCTACCTAGTGCATACAATAAACAAAGTATGGAAAAAGAATATCGAGGACGACATTCAGGTGTACTTGATAAATTAGCTGAAACGGTATATAGCGAACCTTCGGCGAACACTAAAGTTGCAAATTATGATAGTCGTATAGAATGGATTAAAACTGCAGCAAGGAAATATCATCGTTTGATGCTAGATGATAAAGGACGTACTTTTTTAGAAAAAGAATTAGGAATTATTGCGGGATGGGGCGATAGTAAGGCTGACTTCATCGTTAAAAGAGACAGTAATGATGGGAAAATTTAAACATTCTACTTATTCCATAATTATTATTTTTATATGTGGGTACTTACTCACGGCATGCCAACCAAAGGCAAAAGACATCGAGAATAACGCAATGAATCAACAGACTTACATTTTGCATTTTGGTCAACAAGGTGTTCAAGATTTTTTGAAATATAATGATGGACAGGTAGATCATCAACCAGCAGGCGCGAGCTTTAGAGAATTAGTTTTTTCTCCTCCAAGTCTAGGTCAAATTAAAATAGAAAATGGAACAAATAGCCTAGTCATTGACCATGTTTTTTCCGTACTAGGGACACAATGGAATACAACTGATGGAATTCAAATATTTGATATTGATGCTGGTTTAAATAAGGAAGAATTTGTAAGCCCTGAGCAAGCTTATCACGGTTATGTTGAGTTAATGAAACGCTTAAATCAAGCAGGATGGAATACTTATTTTGCTAGATATAACCCAAGAGTAGCAAAAGAGGACAATATTAGATATTTAATGGAAGGGCATGACATCGTTGATATGAGTTATATATTTAATTTTGAAGAGTGGAAAAAAATTATAAACTCTATAGCAGGTAAAACGATAGGTTACCGTTTATACGCAAATGGTATTCTACTAGATATTAGCCTAAAACAAACTAAAAAAAATGAAGAAGGTAAAGAACAATATATTGTACGTTATAGCTTTCAAACAGTCCGTTATAATGAAAGAAACCTAATGTCTGATACCGATAAGATGACACCTCAAGAATTAGAGAATGCATTCAAACAAAGTTTAATTAAAGATAAACGGTCAAGAGGAATAGATGAAAAAGATATGAGATCTAAAGGTTATCATATAGATGAAAACTATATAGATCCTGATGTTTGGTTGTATGTTAAATAGTTGATTTTATTTGTGTTAAAAAGATTTATTTATGTTGTCTTTATATTAATGTATTGGTCAGAATCGTTTGTAGGTCTAGTATAATAAACCCCTAAACGAATAAGGATTTAATCATGTTTTTTAAAATTCTTATCGTTCTTATCATAGTAGTTGTAATAAATTCATGCTCAAAAATATCTTCACAGAATTATGAAATAAAAGTAGATGTTATCTTTGATAAATCCATAGATAATAAAGATTTAAAAATTGTGGTGAATCCGTATGGATATCTCTTGGATGGATATGAGTTAAAAAAATATATAGGAAAAACTAACAATTATACTGTTTTATTTAAAGAAGGAAGAATGCAAAATTATAAAAAAGAAGATATAAATACTTTTAGTGATTATTATATCTGCGCAAAATATAAAAATCAGTATGCAAAAATGAAATATACCAATAGTTTGGTAATGGGAAGTAATCAAACTGATATAAGAATTTTTATTAATATCTTTGATAACCTAGTGTATTTATCTTCAAGTGAAACTGTTTTAAGCCCCGAAGCTATTCATCAAAATTCATTTAAAAATAAACAAGATTTTGATCAAGTTGATACAAAATTTTTAAAAATTTTGGATGATTTAAATTAAGAAAGGTATTTAAGTTGTATGAAAATATTAATTTTGATAGTCATATTCTTATTAGGATGTTCAGAAGATATCAAAGAATCTACTCGCTTAAATTTTAACGTGGAAGATCAAGCAAGTTCAGAAAACTTAAATATAAATTTATATACGTATAAAAACTATTTAAATTCAAGGTGGTATGGCTTGGTTAAGAAAGAAACCATTATTAACCAAGGAAAATTGGTAAAAAATTCTTCACTAAATTCAAATATTTTTTATTATGAGTTTTATATATTTACACCTGAATTTAATAAAATTTAGCATACAGAAAATATTTTTAAAGACGTAAATGTCGAAAATGACTATGTTTTTGCAAAAGATCATTTAAGTTTTAAAGTTTATAAAAATAAAGAGTTATTTAGCGATGGTATTTTGTATTACAAAAACTTTGAAAACTCTGGAGTAAAAAAATTTACTTACTATGATCCGAACAAAGCAAAGTTTGAACTTACACAATTAGAGCCTGAGACAATTGCGACTCTAGAATCTATGACATTTGAAGAGTTGTTAGAAACAGACAAGCTATTAAATAAAGATATTTTAAAATTAAAAAATATATCTATGAATGAAAAGAAGAAGTTAATAGAAGTGCATAGTTTGAAAAAATTTGAAAATTAACATCTTAACTGCATTTATATAACACAGAAGTCTTTAATCATTTTAATATCACACTACAAATCAGCAAACACACTAAGCAATTTCCGTCTGTCCCACATGATGATAAGCACGATTAAAATAAACCAAGCTTTGATCATGTTGGCTCTGTTGAATCGCAACAATACGACAAATCAAGATCGTATGCGTGCCAACTTCTTGCATTTGCTCAATTTCACAATCGAAATTCACCAAAGCATCTTTTAAAACAGGTGCACCAGTTTCTAACTCGGTCCAAACACCATGTTTAAATCTTTCTTCTGGGCTTAACTTAGACGAAAAAGCTTTAGAAATATGCTGATGATGTGCGCTGAGTACATTGACAGTTAAAATTTTATTTTCAATAAAATGTGCGTGTGAACTAGATGCCTTGTTCATACATACCAGTAAGGTTGGTGGTGTATCAGTCACGCTACATACAGCTGATGCAGTGAATCCGTAACGACCCGACAAGCCCGTTGTTGTAATCACACTGACCGCACTGGTGAGCAAAGACATTGCATCTCTATAGTTTTTTGCTTCAATCATTACATCATTCCTAAATTGAACCGTACCACTTTTAGATTTAGCGATACCTTGCTATTGCGTCTTGTCGACCATTTTAACTGGATCAGATATGCGTAGGGCGGATAATTACACAGGATTAAAAATGGGGGTTATCAGTTTGCGTAGAAATATATATCCAAACAAACTGAAATGGTTCCCCTTTATACCGAATACTACGAATGAAAACTAGCGAGAAAGCTCTTTACGCACAATTTCTGCACCTGCACTTAGGGCATTCAGTTTACCTCGTGCGACTTGACGAGAGAGTGGTGCCATTCCACAGTTGGTTGAAGGATAAAGCTTATCCGCATCGACAAACTGCAGTGCTTTACGCAGTGTATTGGCAACTTCTTCTGGCGTTTCTATGTTGTTGGTCGCAACATCAATCGCACCCACCATCACTTTTTTACCACGGATCAATTCAATCAAATCCATGGGTACACGAGAGTTTTGACATTCTAAAGAGACAATATCGATTTTAGACTGTTGAAGTTTAGGGAATGCCTCTTCATATTGGCGCCATTCTGAACCCAACGTCTTTTTCCAATCGGTATTGGCTTTGATACCATAACCATAGCAAATGTGCACCGCAGTTTCACATTTAAGTCCTTCAAGCGCTCGCTCTAAAGTTGCAACACCCCAGTCGTTAACTTCATCGAAGAATACATTAAATGCAGGCTCATCAAACTGAATAATATCTACACCTGCGGCTTCTAACTCTTTCGCTTCTTCATTAAGAATCTTGGCAAATTCCCAAGCCAGTTTTTCACGGCTTTTATAATGCGCATCATAAAGCGTATCAATCATGGTCATTGGACCAGGCAACGCCCATTTAATCGGTTGCGAGGTTTGTTGACGTAAAAACTTCGCATCTTCAACGAAAACTGGTTTTTGACGAGACACTTCACCTACGACTGTAGGGACACTCGCATCATAACGATTACGGATGCGAACAGTTTCACGTTTCTCAAAATCGACACCATTAAGGTGTTCAATAAAAGTCGTTACGAAATGCTGACGAGTTTGTTCACCATCACTGACGATATCAATACCCGCGTGTTGTTGCTCTTGCAATGACAAACGCAAAGCATCTTGTTTACCTTCAATTAATTGCTCATCTTGTAATTTCCAAGGTGACCAAAGTTTTTCAGGTTCTGCAAGCCAAGACGGTTTTGGTAAGCTACCAGCAGTTGAAGTCGGTAATAAAATTTTCATAATCGATATCTTGTCTATTTAGGTTATACAGCAACGTAGTTTGAAGACCACTGCTCAAGGATGCTTTTGTATGGCTTGATGAATTGTTCTTCAGTAAATTTGCCTTGCTTAATGGCCAACTGGCTGCGCTCTTCTCGGTCATACACAATACGGGTCAGTGAATAATCCTGATGCTTTAAGCTTGGTTGATAAGTCTTTCCAGCAACAGAGTTCGCATTGTAAATTTCTGGGCGATAAATTTTTTGGAAAGTTTCCATGGTGCTGATGGTACTGATCAACTCAAGGTTGGTGTAATCACTGAGTAAATCACCACGGAAATAGAATGCTAATGGCGCAACACTATTCGGCGGCATAAAATAGCGAACCTGCAAACCCATTTTTGCAAAATACTCATCTGTTAGAGAGTATTCATCTTGTTGATATTCAACGCCTAAAACAGGATGTTGATTTGCAGTTTGGTGATAGGTTTTGCTGCTAGAAACACTCAAACAAATTACTGGTGCTTTACTAAAATTATCTTTATAAGTATTCGAATGAACGAATGAATTAAAAATGTTACCGTGAAGCTCACCATAGTTGTCTGGAAGGCTAAATTCAGCTTTATCTTTATTATGTTCTAACAGAAGTACACTAAAATCATAGTCTCGCACATAAGAGGAAAAATTATTTCCAACAATACCTTCAATACGTTGATTGTTTTTGTGATCCACAATATTGGTTTTCAAAATTTCTATTGTTGGGAAAGTTTCACCATTGC
This sequence comes from Acinetobacter sp. Ag2, assembly GCF_001005515.1. Classification (NCBI taxonomy): domain Bacteria; kingdom Pseudomonadati; phylum Pseudomonadota; class Gammaproteobacteria; order Moraxellales; family Moraxellaceae; genus Acinetobacter; species Acinetobacter sp. Ag2. The sequence continues at coordinate 156,487 of NZ_LBNA01000050.1, read as the reverse complement.
CCTCAATATCAATATCCACTGAAATAATTTCAAGTTCGACAGCATAACGGTCTGCTTTCGGGTTATCCCAATGTGCCAAAGCATTGAAACGATTGTTGATCATCTTCAGAGTATTGCGCAAGTTGTCTTGACGACTCTCACCTCTTGCCAAATTTGCAAAGTTGGTTGTAATGCGAGTACTGTCAGCTGGATGATAGTTTTCATCGAAACTAATGCGCTTAATCGTAAATGTAAACTCTTTACTCATTGTGATAACCCTAATTTCTGAGATAAAAACCTGAATTTATTTCATGCTCTTGTCGACGACCTCAAAGTATTGTTGAAACTTATTCATCCATAGTTTTTCAATATTTTCTTATCTGAACTGCATGAAAAATTGAAAATCAATGCTGATATGGTCTGTAGCGAGGAGCATGGTGTAATTTATACCCCAAACCAGACATGAATAAAAATGATATTAATTCATAAAAAGTTGAATGAAATTCATGATTGGTAATTTTATTCAATTAAGAAAGACTTGCGTGATCAAATAGTCTTATCACATTTGAATATTTTCACAGCTTAAAACAATGGAATCATTACAAATGAGTCATATACTGAACTGGGTGACTGAATATGTATACAATGATATTTGAGAGCTTTCTTTGCTGAGCGATTGAACGGTTGATTAGGGGATAATAATTTAAGACGATTGATGCTCAGGATCTAAGTCAATAATAATGACATTTTGTCTCTGTAAAATGAGAACTGAAATAGAAAACATATACTTATAAAAGGAGGGTTGCTTCATGCATCTCGTTAAGCTATTGATGGGCTGTTTCGTTTTTATCTTAGGTAATCTTGCTGTAGCTGCGGATTTTCCAATCTATCAGCTCAAAGCTGCACAAAATCTTCAAGATGGAATTTGGAGCTGGAAATCAACCATGCGACCACATAAGTCTACAGCAGCAGACCATTCTGAACGTGGTTGTATCAAGATTAAAGATTTCATCAAACAACAAACAGATGAGATGCGAGAAAGCATTCCTCAAGAATGTAAAACTCAAATTACCAGTGATCAGCCGAATGAGGGGCGTATGGCTTTACAATGTTCAGGTGCTTTCAGTGGATTTAAAGTCAATTATCGAGTACAGCGTGTTTCAGCAAATCATTTAATTGTTGAAGCGAAAATGCCATCCAATACAACATTAATTCATGAATATAAACGAGAAGGTGTATGTAAATAGTTGATGATTTGAATAAAGAATTTAATCTATCCAATCCATTACCTTAAAGAAAAATATAGTCATAATTTATTTGTTATTGCTTATATTGATGATGAAGGTGTTAATTATATACAGCCATTGATGTTTAAGATTCTTTAATCCAAGCTGAATCTGATTTTTAGAATAAACGTCAGATTCATGTATAAATCAATACAATTAAATTATTTTATCCAATGCATTAAAAATTCTTTTGAATTGGTTTCTAAATCGATGCCTTCTTCTAAAATCTCAAAACCTAAAGACTTATAAAATTGTACACTTTTGGGATTTTCTTGATAGACATTTAATTTTAGTTCTGTCCGTATGGCTTGAGCGTATTGGATCAGCCTTGTACCTATACCTTTTTCCTGATGTTGCGGTGAGACAAAAATTGCGGCTATTTGGTTGTCTAGTAAAGCAATAAATCCACAGATTTGTTGGTTATGTTCTGCAAGATAAACTTCGGACATAGGAAGATAAACATGCTGCATTTTGAGCTTATGCGCTTTCCAATATGTTTCTGGAATAAAATGGTGAGCGATTAATGATGCTTCAAGCCAGATTTCGGATAAAATATTAAAATCTTCAATATCGGCTTTTCTTATATTAATTAAACTCACTAATTTTCTCTCCGAATTTAAATAAGCATTTATTTTAGCTAGGATACAAGAAGACGATTTATTTAGCATCTTATTCAGTATCATATATGGTTGACTTAGTGCTCATTTATTATTATAAAATCTATATGATAATTTTGATGAAATTAGAATAATGGAAAATAAATCAATTACATATAAAACCTTATGGGTTTTTGCACTGATTCTGAGTTTAGGTTTTATTATTTCGGCAAGTGTATTGGGATATGCTTTTAAGCAATTTGGTGGTGAAAAAAATTCAATTATTGTGAAAGGTTTGGCAGAAAAACCTATCCAAGCAGATTCTGCACGTTGGGAAATCAACCTTCAAACCAGTCGTGCGACGGACAGTGTGACAGCGTCCTATCAATTACTTGATCAAGAAATAAAGACCTTACAATCGTTCTTTGTTGAACATGGTTTTAAAGCCACAGAAATGAAATTAGGCAATAAAAGTTCGCAACCCTATTATCAGGATGTGGATCAGGGTGATGGAAAAACAATTCGTGAATTTAGAGGTTATGTTGCGATGCAGTCGTTGGTGATCAATACCCGCGATATTCAAAAAATTGAAAAAGCTGCAAAAGATGCATACCTACTGGATGAAAAAGGTATTTCAATTGAACAAAAACCACAGTATTTGGTTTCGAATCTAGAAGAAATAAAGATGTCATTGATTGCCAATGCCACAAAGAATGCTCATAGCCGTGCCAATGAATTTGCAAAAGTGGGTGGTGTGAAAGTGGGTGCAATGCGCTCTGCAAGCCAAGGTGCGTTTTATATCTTGCCTGAAAGTGGCTCAGACGATGACAGTGACTATGGCGGTGCATATGACAAAAATACCATCAATAAAATTGCTCGTGTCGTCGTCACGATTAATTATTCAATTGATTAACCAACCCTTAAAGCTCAATTTGAGCAAATTATGTCTTAACATCATCAATGTTTAAGTAAAAAGAATGGGAGCTCAGCTCCCATTTTTAATTCATTTTATACGTGTGATTGAATGGATTTCATCGTATGCATTGTCATCGTTAGATCGCAAAATCAATGACAGCGCGAATAACACCTAAACTCAAACCAATAAATGCACCTACGACTACACCATTCACGCGTATCATGTGTAAGTCGCCACCGACTTCATTTTCAATTTTGGCAATCATCTCTGTAGAGTCCCATTCATGAATTCGTTGACTAATGAACGTAATCACTTTTTCACTATATTGATCGCTTAGATTAACAGCAATACCGCTGATTCGGTCGTTGAGCAGGTCACGAACCGAGTGGTTTTGTACGAGGTTTTCTCCCACTTGTTGAATTGCAACACGAAGGTTCATCGCAATACCTGAGTCTGCTTTAAGTAGGTCAGATTTAATCGCATCACATAAAATGACTACTGCGCCAGTAATAAAATTCAAAACAGGTTCACTGTCTAAAAGGGCATTTTTGGTTTCGTTTAAACGTATGCTGGCATTGCTATTATTATCTGCCAATTGCACCATCAGTTGATGTGCTGCTTGTTCTATTTTTTGGCGGATTGGATGCTCTTCATCTGCCAGCATCGACTCAACTTTTTCAATAATTGAATCAATGGTGCGTTGCTCAACATCAATCCCGATCCAGCTTGCACCTTTGGCAAGGCGTGAAACGCCCAGCTCTTTAAACAGAGTTTGAGTGAGTTCACGTGTTCTTTCAGGATGGGTCATCATCCATTCATGGGCAATGTCGAGTCCACGTTGCAACACATCTTGATGGAAATCATTGTCTAAAACTGCACGAAGCATTTCACTGGCAAGTTGGTTCATACGGGTATTGCGAACCCATTGCACGCTGTTATTTTGGATAAAACGTCCAATTTGATCTTGACCAACAAATTCAAAAATTTTCGGTACTGTTTGTTGAATCACATCCACCACTTGACCGTTATTTTTTGGATGTGCCAACCATTGACCTACGGCTAAACTCAGGTCAGTATTTTTTAAACTCCGTTCAACGATTTGGGGAGAAAGGAAGTTTTCCTGAACAAATTTACCCATCGATTCCGCAATACGTGCCTTATTACGTGGAATAATTTCAGTGTGATCTTTTAAAAACTTAGGAATAGGGATTTTCCCAAAGGGATTGCGGAACAAGACCGTAATTGCATACCAGTCGGCTAGACCACCAACAACTCCAGCTTCAGCACCTAACATGAGGATATGAATAAACCATGCATATTCAGGGAGCAACTTGGCAGAAATGATTAAAGCAATCCACGCCACGACTGCCACAATCAATGCAATTGTGGCAAAGCGTTTGCTTCGATCTAGGCTGGGAATACTGTTGGCGATTTCACTGTGTTCAATTCCGCTCATTCATTTTCCTAAAACAAGTGTCTTTATCTTTATTGCTTTGATGTTACCGTATCAGGTTGTGGTTGTAGTACCTGTCCTGTCGGACTAACCCCATATTTAGGTCCTAAAGATTGCAAAATCAGACGAGCGTCAAAAGCATCGTTGGGTGATGATTTCTTATCTTTATAACATTCAATCGTATAGGAAATCTGTACGGGATCAATATTGACGACTTGTGGCATATCGTAAAATGGGTCATTCCAGAACATTGGGTGGCGACGATACCCCCAACCATATGGATAGTAGTTTGTGGATGGATAGACCACAGCTTTACGAGGAGGTTGCTGACTTCGATTGCTCGGATCATCTAGAACTTTAAAGTATGTAAAACCATTTAATAGGGTGGTTTGAGCAGCTTTGACGAGATTAATTTCTTCAGCAGTTCCAAAACTCATATTACTATTGCCTTGAAAACTAATGCGATAGCTATGATCATTGAGTGGAACTGTGGTGTATTGTCCAAGTTGGTCAAAGGTGCGTGGTTTGCTTGGTGTAGTGGCACAACCCGTAATGGTGATTACAGCTACAATTGTCAGACCAATCAGTGTTTTTTTCATCTGTTGCTCCTTGTCCATTTTGTGGGATGGAAGTGAATAAATTTCTATATGCTATAGTGTTCTAAGTTGATGGACTGACAATGAATTTCAAGAAGATTTTTGTTAAATCATCTGAGTTAAAAATGCTAAACAAAATTGACATGGTAAAAGCGTGACTCAGACAAAGGGTTGGTTTGTATAAGCCATAAATTTTAATTCTACATAGAAAGAAAATAACTCTAAATCAAGCCTAAGTAAAAATGAATAAAGTGATGAAAAATTTATCATCACTTTATCGTAGTGGATTTTTTGGCGCTAACTTATGTGAAATCTAATATTTTAATCAAAATTTCCCCAGATTGGGCTGTTCAAGGGATGACTTCGCTAGAGATGTTGAATACTTAAGTTGAATGCTTAAAAAGAAGAGAGTGCTTTAATGATAAAGTTAGCAATCTCATCAGATTTTGATGCAAGAGAAGCATGGCTTGCATCAAGTTCAATAATCTCTTTTGCCTTTAATCTTGCTGACATTTTTCGTTGATTTTCTGGCGCAATCATTCTGTCTTGGGTTGAAATTTGATACCACGATGGTTTATTTTTCCATGCAGGTGTTTTGATTTCATCTCCAAAAGTACTTACAAGTGGAGCTTTTTGCGCGATCGCCATTGCAATTGATTCTGATGCATCAAGATCCTGACAAAAACTTTCATGGTATTTTTCTTCTTTTACCCACAAATATCCATCACTATCAGGGAAAAGATTAGCAGCAGCTTCAGGTGGATGCTGTTGTGTAATCAATCCCGGGCTTTCAGATGTATCTGGGGCAAATGCAGCAATGTAAACTAAGCCTACGACTTTTTCATTATTGCCAGCTTCTGTAATCACAGCCCCTCCATAGGAATGTCCTACAAGTAATACTGGACCTTCAATCTGATTAATCATTTTATGGGTTCTTTCCACATCGTCAGCTAAAGACGTTAATGGAATTTCGACAGCTTTAACTTTTAAATTTTTTTGAATTAATAATGGAATCACATGTTGCCAATGTAATGAGTTTCCCCAAAAACCATGGACCAATACAATTGTAGGTTGTGTCATTTTTCTGCTCGCTTTGATGGAAAAGTATTTTTTATTTAATGACAATATCTGAGCATTTTTAGTGGATATATTGTGATTTTGTATTTTTATTAAACAATGCAAGCTTAGTGCTTGAATCATTGATTGATTTAAAAAGTATCATCTTGTTTAAAAGATATTTTTGTTTCTAACATCTTTGATTAAGAGGAGGATTAGAATGCGTTTAGCTGTTTATCCGTCATTTAATACTTTGCTTACTTTTACCTAAGCTGGACATGAATCAAAGCGATACTTTTAGTGGCTGATGCAATATGAATTTTACATCAGCCACAGCGATTAAAAACTGCTATTCGGTTGTTTTAAAAACTCAATTTCTTCAGCAGTTGAGGTTCTTCCCAAAATTTGATTACGATGTGGGTAACGTCCAAAACGGTCAATAATCAGTTTATGCTTTTTCTCGAAGTCCAAATTGATTGGATTACCCAACGTTTCAAAAAGCTGTAAAGCCTGAGCATGAATGATTTTCGATTCACTGTGCATAAATGGCATATATAAGAATGAACGTTGTTCAGGCTTTAACGCTTGATCTAATTTAAGCTGAATCGCTTCTTGTGCCAATGCAAGTGCCAAAGCATCCTGAGCAAATGCATTGGCTTGATCTCGATATAAATTACGAGAGAATTGATCTAGAACAATAATTTCAGCAAGGCGACCTTCGGCTGTTGCTCGCCATGTCCATAATTCACACTGTTTGGCTTGATCTAAGGTATGTGCAAAGCGCTCATCTAAGGTTTGATCAAATGTGTCACTTTTAGCGAACCAAAAAGGTTGCGTTTCTGCACTAAACCAAAAATCGATAATTTCTTGATAATTCATAATGTTTACAATTCTTTAATGGTGATTTTTCTATACAAACACAAATTTTTGATGTCTTGTAGTCGAACTTTGTGATAAAAACTTTTTTCGAAATAAAGTGAATAATTGATTTAAAACAACGATGGTTATACGTGTATATCGATAAATAACGTTATACTGCGCGCATCCAAATATTTTATTTTAAAAAATTCTTTAAGATAAGTGAGTAAGTATGAGTCAACCCGAAATGATTTCCCAATTTATCGTGCCAGATTGGGTGGATTCTACCTTATTCAAAGGGATGTTACGTGGCATTGAGCGGGAAAGCCTGCGTATGCAAAATAATGGCTTTTTATCACAAGCCGATCATCCGCTGTCTTTAGGTTCTGCTTTGACGCATCCGCATATCACAACAGATTATTCGGAAGCGTTGATGGAATTTATTACGCCTCCAAAAGAAAGTATTGCTGAAGCGCTAAATTTTTTAACGGATATACATGCCGTGGTACATCGCCATTTAGAAAATGGTGAAAAGCTTTGGACATTGTCTATGCCATGCATGTTGGATGAAAAAGAAGAAAATATTCGTTTGGCACAATACGGCACATCCAATATTGGTAAATTTAAAACCCTGTATCGTCATGGTTTAGGTATTCGCTACGGTCGCCGGATGCAGACGATTTCAGGCGTGCATTATAATGTCTCGTTTCCTGATGCTTTATTTGAACAATTACAACAACATGAACAAGACGATGCATTAAAAGCATTGAGTTTACAAGACTATCGAAGCCATCGTTACTTGGGTTTAATTCGTAATTTTATTCGTTTAACGCCGTTAGTGATGTATTTGGTGGGGGCGAGCCCGTCAGTATGTAAATGTTTTATGACTGGGCGTGAGCATCAGTTATTGCCATTAATCAAAGGCACTTTATTTTTACCTTATGCGACTGCATTGCGTATGGGACGTTTTGGTTATCAAAATTCTGCTCAAAAACAATTAGGCATTCACTATAACAATTTAGACAGTTATGTGGCTGAATTACAGAAAGCGGTGAATTCACCTTATGCGCAGTTTAGTCATTTGGGGCTAAACAATGCCGAAGGTGAGCCGATCCAAATCAATGATCATGTCTTACAGATTGAAAATGAATACTATAGTCTTGTTCGACCTAAGCAAGTTCCACGAGCAGGGGAAACCCCATCTCAAGCATTGGCAGATCGGGGTATTGGTTATGTTGAATTACGTGCTGTAGATGTCAATCCGTACAGCGCAATCGGGATCAATGAAGATACCGCAGGCTTCTTGGAAGTGGTTGCCTTATATTGTTTACTGCAAGACAGCCCAGATTTATGGGATGAAGAGCAAGATGTGATTGAACAAAACCAAACTGAGGTAGTCAATCGTGGACGTGCGCCGAATGCCAAAATTATTGAGGCAGGTGCTGAATATCCATTGTTAGAATGGTTACAACATCATCTCAATGCCATGCAACCGCTTGCAACTTTACTGAATCAAAGCTATTCAACCGATTTGTATCGTCAAGCGCTCAATGTGATGCAAACACGGATTGATGATGTTGATGAGACTTTATCGGCACAAGTTATTGCCGATACCATGGAGCAAGGTGGGACATGGAGTTTTGGCAGTTATATGGCAAATCAGCATATCGAAAGTTACGAACAACATGTATTAAGTCCTGAAACTTTAGCGTATTTTGAGGGTCTTACTCAAACTTCTCTCGCAGAACAACAGCAACTTGAACAAGATACAAGTATAAGTTTTGAAGATTATCTGAGTAAATTTAGATAAGGCATTGATTATATTAACGAGGAAGCTCCATGCAATGGCGTAGTTATCGCTTCGTAAGTGGTCTTTTATTTTTAGCAAGTGTGGTCGGGATGTCTTTTGCACTCTATTTAGAGCATGTGCAAGGGCTTGAACCATGTCCACTTTGTGTTTTTCAACGTATTGGGTTGATCGGTCTTGGACTGATCTCTTTAATCGCATTTTTACATCATCCTAAAAATAATGTATTGAAACGCATTTATAGTTTCTTGGGCTTAGTGACAATCTCTTGGTCAGTCGGTGTTGCTGCTCGCCATGTGTGGCTGCAAAACTTACCTAAGGATCAAGTGCCAAGTTGTGGTCCTGGTTTGGACTACTGGGTAGATACTTTGCCTTTAAAAGCTGTTTTTGAAAATGTTTTAAAAGGTTCTGGTGAGTGTGCAATGGTGGATTGGACCTTTTTAGGTCAGTCTTTACCTGTATGGTCATTATTGTTCTTTAGTGTTTTGGCACTGATTAGCTTATGGCAGTTGTTTAGAAAGTACTAAAAGCACTATAAAAAAGAGTTGGTATTGCTCAGCTCTTTTTTATGATCTTATTTCATTACAATCACAGTCAATATCGTCTTATTAACTGATGTTACGCACTTGATTGAAATTAAGTAGGTGAAAAAGAAAAAGCTAAATTTACACGACGGAGTCTTACATCCAAAGTTTAAATTTATGGAATAGCCTTCGGCTCGAGGTACTTTTGTTTTGGCAAAAGTACCCAAAACCATTGTCATTCGCAGAACTCGTTCACTATCGTCAAAATATTCAAAGTTTCGCAGAAACTTTACTTATTAGAAGGAGTTCTGCCTCAAGCAATTGCGGATGACGTTTCCGCGTATCCACATTCTTCTAACTCCAAAATTTAATTTTAGAGTTACTGCGTAACATTAGTTATTAAAATGATGAAGTCTAAAATATATTTAAGTTGTCTTGGCGCAATTGCGCTTTGGGTATCTACACCCGTTTTAGCCAAGACGCCACCACTTGCTAGTCAAGATGTATCCTGTCACTTTAAATCCGAATTTGACGACACCATCCCAGCAGATGTTTCTTATGTCAAATTTGGCGCCCAACCTTTTAAAGTGTTTAAGACCAATCCTGATTATTTTTCGAGTCATGTTGAAGACTGCCAATTACATCATGGTCGATACTATGTGTTGTCTGTATCTCAGAGCCATCCAGCAAGAACATTGGCACAGTCTTTGATTGAAGTGACACAATTCGACTTAAACGGCAAAAAAGTTGATCAGAAATTTTATAATCAAGGTTGGACCTGTGAGTTAACACAAGGCTTGATTGCAAAAAATCAAAAATTATTCATTGATACACAATGTACAGAAAAATCAAATTTTGATGAATATGGTGAAATGCTTGATCCTAAGAAAAACAAGTCCTATCGAGTCGAAATTAAATAATCTAAAAAAAAGCTGATTAAACATCAGCTTTTTTTTAGGGCTAGGCTTTTTACCTTTATGTTTCTACAATGCCCTGCATGCTTTCTAATTTAATCAAATATTTACGGATTTGTTCTTCCGCCAATTCATCATGGCGTGGGTAGAACCACTTGGCGATCTGTTCTGAAACCAAAGGGTGATATTGAATATCAAAATGGTTAAGACCATAGAACACGGCTTTGTGCGATTCTGGCAGTTTTAATTGAAAGCGTGGATTAGGGTGTTCGCCTAAAGCACTCTTTACACTGACCAAATAATCGCCAATTACTTTTAAGGTTCGATTTTTTCGATTCTCAAACTCTAAGGTGCCAGCAATTAAAAAGGTATTGATGTGTGAGGGCAGTGGCGCAGGTTTACGGTTATCGTCCATTAAACCGATACGCGCATTATTATGTTCCCAATCATCATCACGAACACTACCATAGCGCAAGTCCAAAATCCCATTACTGCGAATATTCACAACATGGCTGATGATTTTGACGATGGGGAAATGTCCAATCTTTTCTTGGATTGCAAAACCAAAGCGTTCCAACACCGCGCCATGATGCGGAGAACCAATACATACTAGGTTTTCAACCATATGAAACCATTGGTGCATATTCTGCTTGCCATAGAATAAGGCACTACGACAAACCAAACCTCCCATACTGTGTCCAATCAAATCAATACTGGTAATACGTGGATTACGTTTGATGAGGTCTTCTAACAGATTGGCTAAAGAGCGTCCATTGGCTGAAATTCTGCGCCCAGTATTGTAGTGAAAATAGAGCATGGTGTTGTTATCACGTTGTGCCAGTAATTTTTCACCAATACCGCCATTGCCACGGTTGCTCCAATCCTGATAAGTCATACACAAACCGTGTGCGAAAATCACTACACGACCAGCCAGATCACCTTGTTGTAATGCACCGTAATGATCATAAAGTACAGGTGAAAGTGCCAATGGATTATGTGTCGCCAAAAGGTAATCGCCCAGTACACCATTTAAAGCACTGACTAAAAAAGTCATATGCGCATTAAGTGGTTTATCATGTAGATTTGGGAAACGTTCAATGGTTTTACGAAGTACAGGCGCCAACAGGTGACTACCATAATTTTGTAAAGCGTTATAACCGAATTTATAGAATTTATCGACGATTGGACGTGACTGAAAACGTTTAGCTTTTTGCTTACTTAAACCAAAAATACTCAGTAACATTTCACGCTGAATCGACTGGATGAAGTCCTGAACGACACCACTAAGCGGTGTACTCACTAACTGTGCTAAGCCTTCTAATACGTCTGCCTGACTCGGAGGCGAGCGATCCCACTTACAATAGGTTTCGTGTAAAGGGGTTAAACTTGGCATTGTTATTTCCTCATCCATATTGATCTGGAACAAAGACTTTATTTTTGCTCTAGATCCATGTATAAATTCTTAGGCAATCATCTTATCTTGTTCATCCTGAACACTATTTAAAATACCGATAATTGCATTAAAGTTTTAATTTTTTGTCGGACAAGATCCCCAAACATACAAATTAAAACAATTCTGTGATTTGAGTCACATTAAAAATTAAAACATTAGTGGTGAAAAAGCAATCTATTTTCAATGAATATTATTTATTTACATGGTTTTAAAAGTAGCTCGTTGTCTATTAAAGGGCAACAACTGAATGATTACTGTCGATGCCATTCATCGCATAATGTGCATTTACCTGATTTAAATCAACATCCAAAAGATGTGTTGATGAAAATTTCAGCATATATTGAACAATGGTCAGATGTAGTCTTGGTTGGGAGCAGTCTAGGGGGCTTTTATGCGACACAGTTGGTCGCAAAATACGGTATACCCGCTGTTTTAATTAATCCAGCTATGCGACCATGGGAATTGTTTCGTCGTCTTTTTGGAACTGAGCATATGCCTTATCAGGTGACAGAACAATGGACACTGGATCATGCTCAATTGGTGTATTTGGAAGATATTGCTGTACCGTTTGTGCAAGATGCAGACAAAATAATGGTTTTATTGCAACAAGGTGATGAAGTTTTGGATTATCGTGAGGCTGAACGGTATTATAGTACAGCTCCACACACATCCTTGATCATGACAGAAATGCATGGTAATCATGCGATGGAAGATTTTGCAGATAAAATTCCCATGATTGTGGAGTTTTTATCTTACTCCGTAAAATAAAAGGAAAAACTTAAACGTGTCTCAATATACGGCTCAATCACTTGAAGTATTATCTGGCTTAGACCCTGTGCGTCGTCGTCCAGGCATGTATACAGATACCACGCGTCCAAACCATTTGGCGCAAGAAGTTATTGATAATGCGGTCGATGAGGCACTTGCAGGGCATGCCAACAAAATCACTGTCACGGTATATAAAGACGGTTCTTTATCTGTTGAAGACAATGGTCGTGGTATGCCAGTCGATATTCACCCTGAGTATGGACAAAGTGGCATCGAAATTATTCTGACCAAACTACATGCAGGTGGTAAGTTCAGTACAGACAATTATCAGTTTTCTGGCGGCTTACATGGGGTCGGGATTTCTGTGGTAAATGCCTTGTCTGATCGTGTTGAGGTTGAGGTTCAGCGCCAAGGCAATCTCTATAAAATGGCTTTTGAGCGAGGTGAACCTGTCGCACCTTTAGAAGTGTTAGAAGGTAAAGTTGCTAAACGTGCAACAGGCACAACAGTACGTTTTTGGCCTGAAGCTAAGTATTTTGATTCGCCTAAATTTGCGCTTAAAGCGTTAAAGCATAATTTAAAAGCTAAAGCTGTTTTGGCTGCAGGTTTGCAGATTAATTATATTGATCAGATCAATGACGAGAAAATCGAATGGCAATTTGAAAATGGTTTAGTCGACTATTTGATGGATGAATTGCAAGACCGTGAAATTATTCCTGAACCTGCTTTTGTTGCAACAGGCGAAGCTGAGCGTGCCAGTGCTGAATTTGCAATTTGCTGGAATATCGAAGGTGGAGAGCAGATTCAAGAAAGTTATGTCAACTTGATTCCAACAGCACAAGGCGGTACACATGTGAACGGTTTACGTTCAGGTGTTACCGATGCGATGCGTGAATTTTGTGAATTGCGTAACTTATTGCCACGTAATATGAAATTGTCAGCAGAAGATGTTTGGGATGGTGTGAATTTCATTCTCTCACTTAAATTCCAAGAACCACAATTCTCAGGTCAAACCAAAGAACGTCTTTCTAGTCGTGAAGCATCCAATATTGTCTTGAATATTGCCAAAGATGCTTTTGCCCTGTGGCTCAATCAGAATGCCGAAGTTGCCATGCAATTGGCTGAAATCGTGATTGCCAAAGCTGGTCGACGTTTAAAAGCAGCAAAGAAAGTTGAACGTAAAAAAATCGTTGCTGGACCTACACTACCTGGGAAATTATCAGATTGTGTTGGACATACACTTGAAGAATCAGAACTTTTTATTGTGGAAGGGGATTCAGCTGGCGGTTCTGCCAAACAGGCGCGTGATAAAAACTTCCAAGCCATTATGCCGATTCGTGGCAAAATCTTAAATACATGGGAAGTGTCTTCGGATGAGGTTTTAGCTTCTCAAGAAGTTCACAATATTGCGATCGCGATTGGTGTGGATCCGGGAAGTGACGATCTTTCAGAATTACGTTATGGCAAAATCTGTATTCTTGCCGATGCGGATTCTGATGGTTTACACATCGCAACATTGTTGTGTGCTTTATTCGTGAAACATTTCCCAGCAATGGTGGATGCAGGGCATTTATATGTAGCGATGCCGCCTTTGTATCGAATCGATGATGCTAAAGATGTTTATTATGCATTGGATGATGATGAGTTAGAAGCTATCTTAAAGAGAGTAAAGTCTAAGAACCCGCAGATCACCCGATTTAAAGGATTGGGAGAGATGAACGCAAGCCAATTGCGTGAAACAACTTTAGACCCAAACACTCGACGTTTGGTTCAGTTGGATTTAGATGATGCACATCATACCGCAGGCTTATTGGACAAATTACTGGCAAAAAAACGTGCCAGTGATCGCAAAGACTGGTTAGAGCAAAAAGGTAATCTCGCAGATTTAACTGTTTAAACAGCATATGCTTTGATAAAAGTTCTTGTAAAAAGATGAGGTCTAGAAGACCTCATCTTTTTTATCCGCTTTTAAATCCATATTGCCCAACCTATAGTCAAACTGCTTGATTATTCATAAGCGCTAAAGCGTGGCAATAAAAGCTTTAGATCATTCAACAATAAATTCATCGCATTGATTTTATTGATCAAGAGAGGTTCTATTTTACGGTATGAGTTTTCAACAGATTGACGATATTGACTTTTTAAAAGTACAGGAATTGTCCGTTTTTATCCTAGCTTATCACACTCAATCTGCACTCTCTTTGCTCATTTTTAAGCGGAAAAATCGCACTTAATTTGATCAGTGTGGACTTTAATCTCGCATTTTTAGATTCACTACCTCTCCTTTTCTATCCTATTGGATAGGTATTTGTAGAGCATAATTCATCCGCTTTAGAGAAAAAAATAGCACTGATAGTTTTATTAATTTTCAATATGTTATTGCTTTAAGAAAGCTATTCAAAAAAATTAAATTTTCCACTTGGCATAGAAATTGAATCCAGCCTGTTAGGTATAAACAAAATCATGCATTTAAAAATGCACCAAAAGGTTTGGAGAAAAAATCATGTTCCAACAAAAAATGTTTTCAAAAACACTGTTAGTTGCTGCAATGGTGGGGAGCATGGTATTGACGGGATGTTCAAAGCCTGCTGATAAAACTGACGCGAAACCAACTACCGCTGAAAGCAAGGCACCTGCTGCAAGTGGCGATACGATCAAAGTGGGTATTTTACATTCACTGTCAGGAACTATGGCGATCTCAGAAACTTCGCTTAAAGACACGGCATTGATGGCAATCAATGAAATCAATGCAAGCGGTGGTGTGATGGGGAAAAAACTTGAACCTGTCGTGGTTGACCCAGCATCAGATTGGCCACTATTTGCTGAGAAAGCGCGTCAGTTGATTACCCAAGATAAGGTGGCGGTGATCTTTGGATGTTGGACATCCGTTTCACGTAAGTCGGTATTACCTGTTGTTGAAGAGCTCAATGGTTTGTTGTTCTATCCTGTGCAGTATGAGGGTCAAGAGCAATCTAAAAATATTTTCTATACAGGCGCCGCACCGAATCAACAAGCGATTCCAGCGGTTGAGTATTTGATGAGTGATGAAGGTGGAAAGGCGCAACGTTTTGTTCTGTTAGGTACTGACTATGTTTATCCACGCACCACCAACAAAATCTTGCGTGCATTCTTAAAGTCTAAAGGCGTCGCCGATGCAGACATTATGGAAGAATACACACCTTTTGGTCATAGTAACTATCAAACCATTGTTGGAAATATCAAAAAATTTGCTGCGGGTAAAAAAACCGCTGTGATCTCAACCATCAATGGCGATTCCAATGTACCGTTTTATCGTGAATTGGGCAATCAGGGAATCAAAGCTTCGGATATTCCAGTGATGGCATTCTCAGTCGGAGAAGAGGAATTACGAGGTATTGATACCAAACCTTTGGTCGGGCATCTGGCATCGTGGAACTACTTCATGTCGGTGAAGAATCCAGTAAATGCAGAATTTATCAATAAAATGAAACAGTACGCAGTGGAATACAAACTACCGAATGCAAGCAAATTAGTCACCAATGATCCAATGGAAGCAACTTATGTCGGTATCCATATGTGGAAACAAGCCGTTGAAAAGGCTGGAACAACGGACGTGGATAAAGTGCGTGATGCAATGGCAGGTCAAACTTTCAAAGCACCTTCTGGTTATACATTAAGCATGGATGCCACCAATCATCACTTACATAAGCCCGTCATGATTGGGCAAATTCGCGCCGATGGGCAGTTTGATGTGGTGTATAAGAGCCCTCAACCGATCAAAGCGGAGCCGTGGAGTCCGTATATTCCTAAATAGGCATTTTACAACCCCAAAGCTTGCTGTGTTTCAGCAAGCTTAACCCATGACCAAGATCAAGCGTCATTGTATTTCAACAAGAATAGGGGGAGTTGCGTATGTCGATCAGACTAAGTTTTGCAACACTTTTTTTTATGATTTCCCAGTTGTTCCTGATTCAAACTATTTCTGCTGAATCCTCACATACAGCGCCAACGGGAGCTGCATTAACCACACAAAAAGCTGCATCTCATGATGATGCAATTCAGCAATTTGTACGCGGAGATTTCGCCAGTCGCCGTGCAATGCTCAATCAATGGCCTGCCAGTATTGAACAACTGGACCAGTTGGTTGCTTATGTTGAAAAAGATCAACTCTACACCGATAGTTCAGGCAATACTTATTTGATGAAAGAGGGGGATAAATTATTCAGTTATCCCGATGAGCAAGCAATAACGGATTGGCCGGGTGATTTAAATCAAGTGACTTTGGTCAATACCCTACACAAAGCCTTGAGCTTTGCTCAAGCAAAAATCAAATTACAGTCTACAGATGTTTCACAGCGTCTTGCCGCGATTGATATTCTAGAAAACAACTTAGATGAGCTGGATATAAAAATGATCAATCAGCTTTATCTAGATGAAAACAATAATAAAGTCAAAGCACGTTTAGCACAGCTAAAGGCCAGAATGGATTTTAATAGCCCTGATACTTTGACCAAAATTCAAGCTGCAAAAACCTTAAAAGATTCTAATCGCCCTGATGTTTTAGCCATCGTTGAACAAGCGCTGACACAACCAAACTTAAACCCAGAATTAAAATCAGTATTAGTCAGTGCACAAAGCAGTATCAAAACACGAATCCAGGTCAGTGAATGGACTGGACATGTTTTTTCAGGTTTAAGTACCGCAAGTATTTTACTGCTTGCTGCTCTTGGGCTTGCGATTACCTATGGCTTACTGGGTGTCATCAACATGGCGCATGGTGAGTTGATCATGATCGGTGCTTACACCACTTATGTGGTGCAAAGCTTTTTTAAAACACATTTAGGTGCATATCTGGATTGGTATTTGATTGCTGCCATTCCTGCGGCTTTCCTTGTTAGTGCCTTGATTGGCATGTTGATAGAACGAACCGTGATTCGCCCCTTATATGGTCGTCAACTGGAAACATTATTGGCAACTTTTGGTGTAAGTCTCATCTTGATGCAATTGGTCCGAATGATCTTTGGTGCTCAGAATGTTGAAGTATCAAATATTTCATGGCTTTCAGGCGGTATTTCAATCACACCAAGTTTAATGCTGCCATACAACCGTATTGCGATTATCGTCTTTACCATTGCTGTACTGCTGTTACTGGTCTATCTACTCAATAAAACTCGGTTTGGCTTATTTGTTCGTGCAGTCACGCAAAATCGTCAAATGGCACGGGCTGTCGGGATTCGCTCGGCACGTATCGACATGATGGCATTTGGCTTAGGTTCAGGGCTTGCAGGACTTGCAGGCTGTGCTTTGGCACAAGTAGGTAATGTTGGTCCAGATTTGGGGCAAAACTACATTATTGATGCTTTCCTTGTCGTTGTGGTTGGTGGCGTCGGGCAGGTTTGGGGAGCGGTTTTGGCGGCGCTGGGACTTGGTGTCAGTGGAACAATTCTCGAAATCGGCATGGGTGCTGTGCTGGCTAAAATTATTCTCTTGGTGCTTGTGATTTTGTTTATTCAAAAACGTCCACAAGGTTTATTTGCCATCAAAGGTCGTTTTGTGGAGTAAATATATGAAAATCACTGCATTACTTTCAGATAAACCCTACAGTGCAATCGCGATCGCAATATGCTTTGCAGTGATGTTGATTTTACCGTGGTTCCATGTACTGCCACAGGATTCAAGTCTACATCTTTCAGCGTATTGGGTCACTTTGATTGGCAAAATCATGTGCTTGGCTTTGGTCGCACTTGCATTGGATCTGGTGTGGGGTTATGCCGGCATTCTAAGTCTGGGGCATGGGCTTTACTTTGCTTTGGGCGGATATGCTTTTGGTATGTACTTGATGCGAGAGTCGGCAGGGGATCAACTTCCCGATTTTATGCGGTTTCTCAGTTGGACTGAATTGCCTTGGTATTGGGTTGGGACTCAACATTTTGTTTGGGCCTTGGTGTTGGTTGTTTTAGTCCCGGGTGTAATTGCCTTTATTTTCGGATTTTTTGCTTTCCGTTCCAAAATCAAAGGGGTGTATTTTTCAATTATTACCCAAGCCATGACCTTTGCAGCAGCATTGTTATTTTTCCGCAATGAGACAGGGTTTGGTGGCAACAATGGTTTTACTGGTTTCAAAACGATTCTCGGAATGGATATTACCTCCGCTTCTATGCGAGCTAGCTTATGCTTCCTGACGGCTGTGGTATTACTCCTGAGTTTTATAGGTTTACGCAGTTTAATGAATAAACCTTATGGTCGAGTACTGGGTGCGATTCGTGACAGTGAAAACCGTTTGCAATATCTAGGTTATCGAACACTTTGGTATAAATTGTCTGCATGGGTCATTTCAGCAGTTATTGCTGGAATTGCAGGTGCATTGTATGTACCGCAAGCAGGCATTATTAATCCAAGCGAAATGAACCCTGTCAATTCAATTGAAATGGCAGTCTGGGTTGCCGCAGGTGGACGGGGTACTCTGATTGGTCCGATTCTCGGTGCAGGATTAATTAATGGGGTAAAAACCTATTTTACAGTTGCCTATCCAGAAGCATGGTTATTGATTCTAGGTGCATTGTTTATTGTTGTGACTATTTTCCTCCCGAAAGGTGTGATCGGATTATTTGAACGCTTTAAAAAAGGAGATCACTAATGTCAGCGCTCTTATCAGATTTAGGTTTAAATGCTCAACATGGTGGTCAAATTGGTGAAGGTTACGGTCGCCCTAAAGCCGAAGGCGCCGATTTTAGCCATGGTATTGCACTGTATTTAGAAAAAGTCAGTGTGTGGTTTGATTCCTTTCGTGCCTTAAATGATTTGTCTCTTTATATTGAAGAAGGTGAATTACGCTGCATCATTGGTCCAAATGGTGCTGGCAAAACCACCTTGATGGATGTCATCACAGGCAAAACACGTCCAACAGAGGGTTCGGCTTTTTTTGGTCAAAACTATGATTTAGCCAAAATGAGTACCGAGCAAATTGCTGAAGCTGGGATTGGTCGTAAGTTTCAAAAACCGACTGTATTTGAAAATTTTACGGTCATGGAAAATCTGCTCCTTGCTGCACCTAAAGATAAAACGGTGAAAAAAAGTTTCTTCAGCAAACTAAGCCCTGATGCACAGTTGGCATTAGATGAATCTTTGCAGCAAATTCGTTTACAAGAGTTTATTCAAAAGCCAGCAGGTTTATTGTCACATGGGCAAAAGCAGTGGCTTGAAATCGGGATGCTATTAATGCAACGCCCAAAACTGATTCTGCTAGATGAGCCTGTTGCAGGTATGACCGATGCAGAAACTGAACGTACTGCTGAATTATGTTTGGAGTTAAAAAAGAATCATACTTTGTTGGTGGTTGAACACGATATGAGCTTTATCGATACCATCAGTGAAAAAGTCACCGTGCTTGCACAAGGTGCAATACTCGCCGAAGGCACATTGGCAGAAGTTCAGGCGAATGAAGACGTGATTGAAAAGTATTTAGGGCGCTAAGGGGGGACGTATTATGTTGGAAGTTAAAAACATCAATCAATTTTATGGCGGAAGTCATATTCTCCGTGATGTTAGCCTCAATGCGCCAATCGGTGAATGCTCGGTGGTTTTGGGCAGAAATGGTGTAGGAAAAACCACCTTATTAAAATGTTTGATGGGGATCTTACCAATTAAGTCAGGACAGATTCTTCTAGATGGTCAAGATATTGCCAAAATGAATCCTGAACAACGGGTGAGAGCAGGGTTGGCTTATGTTCCACAAGGGCGGGATATTTTTTCTACACTGACTGTGGAGGAAAATATTTTGATCGGCATGGCAAAATTTTCTGGCGCAAAAACCCGTAAAGTTCCTGAGCACTTATATGAAATTTTTCCAGTTCTCGATGAAATGAAACATCGCCGTGGAGGCGATTTATCAGGAGGACAGCAACAACAATTAGCCATTGCACGTGCTTTGGCTTCCGAACCTAAAGTGTTGATCTTAGATGAGCCTACGGAAGGTATTCAACCCTCAATTATCAAAGACATTGGACGAGTGATTCGAAAATTAGCGGATCGTGGAGAAATGGCGATTGTATTGGTCGAGCAATTTTATGATTTTGCTGAGGAGCTGGCGGATAATTATACGGTGATGGCACGTGGTCAGGTGGTGGCACAAGGTATTGGGGAAGAAATGCCTGAAAAGGGGATTCGAGATTTAGTTGCCATTTAACAAAATCTAGAAAACATTTTCCCCACCTCCCTAAGTGAAGAGAGGTGGGGATTAAACCCTATATTATCGAGGTTCAACTTTCTGATAATAGCCCGTTGATGAAACATTCATCCCAAAGCCACAATCGGTCTGTTCAGTTAATTGTTCCACTTCAATAAAATTTCCTAAAGACGGGCTATAAGTAAAATTGATGGCAATTCGACAATTTTTATAACGATAGCTTGCTTTCTTCGCTTGAAGTGGCATTTCTGTTTCAAACTCACCAATATTAGGACCATAAATTAGGCTTCGAGGTCCCATCCATAAACCAGTGAATTCGATGTGATATTTCTGATCACGCTTTTTAACATTAACCCGATTCCACTCACCAAAACCAGCATAACTGACATATTCTCCGGTAAAGTCACTATTTGCTTGAGGGACTGCTAACTTTTTTAAATTAAATTGACTGGTTTTTGTGGGTTTAATTTGAAACCATGCTCTTGCCCATAAGGGTTGATTGAGTTTGCTATAGGTTAAACCCACATTATTATTGGCAATGTCGATGTCATTGTCTGAAACTTGGATGCCAGTTTCTTCTTGACCAACCGACTGACAAAAATCGCTCCAAGATGCTTGCTTTTGAAACTGATCAAGTGCTTTTTTATAATTTTTCTGGTCGTAAAATTTTTGTCCTAATTTACGATATTGACTAAGTTTGGCACACCCTTGTTTGACATTTGGGTCAACATAATCAGCAGCGTAGCTTGATGTATGCAGGATCAGAGCCAATGGTGCCAGTAGGCTGATTATAATTTTATTCATAAATGCTCGGAAAGTAGGCAATATTATTCATTGTTATACAACAGATTTTGGAAAAGCCAAAAACAAAATGTGTGATTTTTCATCTTGAATTAACATCCAATTCTAATCAAGCGCTTTGACTATAGAGATATATTTAGTTTGCAAGAAACTTATTTTTTAATTTCACCCGCTTAATGCTTCATCAAAATTAAGTTGCATCCACACCAAATCACGCCACATGCCAAATTTCTGACCAACCTGAGGCATATAGCCAGTTTGGATGAATCCGAGTTGTTGATGTAGATAGATTGATGCTGCATTTTCGTGATCGATTGCAGCAACCATGACATGTATGCCTTGTTGTTGCGCATGTTCAATGAGTTTGATCATCAGGCGTTTACCCAGTCCTTGCCGTGCATAGCTTGGATCAATATAAACAGAATGCTCTACAGTTTGTTTATAGCCATTGATTGCTCTGAAACTTGCATAATCGGCATAACCTGCAATCGCGTGAGTAGAGGTTTCTTCTGCCACAAACACGGGGAATCGATTTTGTTCCAGTTCTAAAAACCATTGTTGATAATCTTCTAAGGTTTTTAATTGACTATTCCAAGTGGCTAGACCTGTTTTAATTTCTTGATTATAAATATGCATGATCTCAGTCAGGTCTGAGGTTTTCGCAGGGCGGATCTGAAAATTCATGAATCTTAGGTCAGAGGCAAATTTGTCTGTTTATTTTAGAAAGATTTATTTTTAAGGGCAATAAAAAAGCAAGGTTGAAACCTTGCTTTTTCATCTATCTATTCAATATCAATTAAAAGTGATATTTCACAAGTGCACTGACGTTATTTTCATCTTTGCCAGGAACGCCATATTTGTTATGCCATACAGAATGTTCAACACCAAGATATAGGCGAGTATCTGGAGAAATGTGTTTACCAGCGTTCCATTTCCATTGTGTTGTCCAGTTTAATTCACTTGAGTGAGCAACTTGATCTTTTTCTGCAGTTGACCAATCTAGGAAACCATCTACTAAGAATTCTTCAGAAGCAATTTTGAATGGAATTCCATAAGTGAATGTCAATTGATAGTCATCTTCTTGGATTTCGTTATTGGCACGGTAGAAGTTTAATTGTGCATATTGGAAATATGGAATCGCTAAATCTACGCCAACACCATAGAGGTAGTTGTTCATATCTTTACCACCTTCCCAAGTGGTTGCGATCAATACATCTTTAATTGGACCAAGTTCAAGTTTTTTCCCTGAAACTGCACCTAAACTGAGGCGTGGTGAAACTTCAAAATAAGTGTCTGATTGACCACCACTGTTAGTACGGTCTGCAAATGCAAAAAAATCGCCGTATTTTAGCTTTGCTGCATACTCAAACGTGATTGTAGATTGTTTTTCATCTGGCGTTAATTCATAGTTTTCACCATAAAGACCGGTAATACTAAAATCTTGCCAAACTGGCGCAGCTTGAGCCATAGTTGTAGTTGAAGCGATTGCACAAATCGCAGCGAGATGTGTAAGTTTCATGAAAAATCTTTCCCCCAAGAAAAGCGCTTCAAGGATACAGATTCCGCGATAAAAATAAAGCTAAAAATAGATGGAATGTAAATAAATATGTAAACATCAAGTAGGGAAGTGTGTTGAAAAAGTGAATCTAAAAATAAATTAGAAAATGAACTTTTATATTCACGTAATCATCATCCTTTTATATAGAGTTGATTGATTTACTCAGGATTAATGCTAAAAAATTTAAAAAAATCATTAAATTATAAAGTAAAGTAACAAGATGTCATTTTTCATATTGTTTTCATAAAAAAGTTAAAAATCCGCTTGCATATTTTTCAATATAGCCTGATATTGAAGATATAAGAACACCTATCTGCAGATCATTAAAAGTGTTCATCTTTGCAATAGAGGAGTTAAGGTTCCAATTTATTGAAGGTGAAAAGCTGTTTTAAACAGTAGGCTTTGAATGAGCCAAAAATATAAGTTTTGCACTGTTTTAGATGAAAAAAGAGGTTTTTTTATGAATATTGAAATCCGTACAGATAAAAATATTAGAAATAGTGATCGTTTAATTACTTATGTACGCGACGAGCTAAATCAAGAATTCCAACGTCATAGTGAGCGTATTACCCAATTTTCAGTTCATATCAGTGATGAAAATGGGGACAAAGGTGGGGATGATGATATTCAATGCATGATCGAAGTGAAAGCAGCAGGTCTAAAACCGGTGGTGGTAAAACATCGAGCTAAAAATATAGATATCTCATTACATGGTGCGATCGATCGCGTAAAACGTAGTTTAGAGCATGTTTTGGAGAAAACTGAAAATCCACGTGGTGGTAAGTTAGAACTTGCAGATGCGGATGAAGCATGAGTAGAAAAAAGGCCTTAGGGCCTTTTTTTATGAATCAAAACAAAAAATGCGATGCACTTTGTCATAAGTTAACAATAAATGCCATTTAAACCAAAAAAATGAAGTATTAAATTTTTTCAAAGCTATTTTTAAAATATTCGTCATAATGTTGATAGGAATAGAATAGTGAGATCAAAATGTTATCAGCACAACAACAAGTCTTTATACAGGCTTTAGAAGATTTAGACCTTGCTCAAGTGAAACGTTTGCTCGCAGATGGGTTTGACCCTAACTTTATGGAGCCAGAAAAAGGTCCAGCAGTATCTATCTGGTCAGATGGATTATTTAAATGGTGGGAAAAAATCTGTGATGCTTATGAAGCAGGGCAGCCCCTAAGTGCGGAACAAAAAGCTCAAGATTTACAACCACATTTAGACATTTTAAATGCTTTGATTGATGCTAAAGCAAATTTTTATTTGTGGGATGCAGAAGAGTGTTATGGTCCTTTATGGGATGCAGCAAGCGCAGCGTGTGTGCCGGTAATTCAAAAGCTGTTAGATCATAAAGTTGATCCTAATACCAAAGATGATGAAGGTAAAACCATTTTGTCATCGATCAGTGATTTGTTTTTTGATTGTGAATTTGATCAAATAGATTGGTCTCAGGCTTTACCTGAAGAGAAAGAATCTTTAGAGTTACTACGTAGTCGCGGTGCGAAAATGTCCAAAGAATTACCTTAAATTTTGAGTCTTCATATGGCAATTTTAAATAGAATCACATTAGCCCTTGCTTCGAGCCTAAGTATAAGCGCAATGGCAGCAGAATTTTCTTTTGATCGTCCTGGATCAGGTTTTGGAACAGGAATTACTCCAGTAGGTCAGTTGGCTTGGGAGCAAGGTTTACCAACTGCAACCTACACTGAAACCCGAGTAGATGGCGCAAAAGCAAAAACTGTAACCCTCAATGGCGATATGCTACTTCGTACAGGTTTAACCTCAAGTATGGAATTGCAGTTAGGTTGGCAAGGTCCAGCTTGGACACAAACCAAGTATAGAGGCGTTAAAGACGATGACTCCGGTTTGGGTGATGTTTCTATTGGGATTAAAAAAGCCATTGATTTAAAAGATGATAAGTTGTCTATGGCGATCTTGGCAAAAGCATTGATTGCAACGGGCAATGAAGGTTTTTCTGAAGAAGACGATATTTACAGTATTGGAACATCTTTAGCTTACCAGTATAACGATTTGGTTAATACGGGTATCACTATGGACTATGCGGTGCAAGATGGTCATTGGTCAGTCACAGCTATTCCTACAGTAGGCTATAAAATTGCAGGCAATCTTTCAGGTTTTTCTGAATTCGTTTATTCAAAAACTGAAAGCAA
Source organism: Acinetobacter sp. Ag2 (assembly GCF_001005515.1). Classification (NCBI taxonomy): domain Bacteria; kingdom Pseudomonadati; phylum Pseudomonadota; class Gammaproteobacteria; order Moraxellales; family Moraxellaceae; genus Acinetobacter; species Acinetobacter sp. Ag2. The sequence continues at coordinate 131,581 of NZ_LBNA01000050.1, read as the reverse complement.
AAATTATGAATATGGTCTAGGTTCAGGTTTGATCTATGCTGTGAATGAACGCACTCAGCTTGATGGTAGTGTCGGTGTTGATTTAAACGGTCGCGATCGTAGCTATAAAGCAGGTTTTGGTATTTCCTATTTATTCTAAACCAGACCGTTCAGAAAAAAGGAGCAGTTAAACTGCTCCTTTTTTTGTTGCTGAGTTTTTATGCTTTTAGATAGGCAAAAACTTGGTTATGCTCTTTTTAAAATGTAAATAAATAGAGGAGGATAAAAATGTTAGAACTCTTTATTGGTGATAAAAACTATTCAACTTGGTCTATGCGTCCTTGGCTTGTGATTCAACATTTTAACATTCCGTTCAAGGAGCGTTTAATCCCATTTGATCACTTCGACATGGACAGTCAATTTAAACAAAGTATTTTAAAAATTAATCCTACAGGCAAAGTGCCTGCTCTGGTTGATGATGGCTTTTTAATTTGGGACTCCTTGGCGATTTGTGAATATCTTGCTGAGAAGTTTCCTGAAAAACAGTTATGGCCACAAGAGATCAAACAGCGCGCACGGGCTCGGTCGATGTCTGCGGAGATGCACAGTAGCTTTACTGCGCTACGCAGTACATGTGGTATGAATATTGATGCGGATTTAAAAGATATTGGTTTAAAACTTTGGCAAGATCATCCAGCGCTACAGCAAGATGTGCATCGTATTGTACAACTGTGGTCGGAACGTCCACAGTTGGATGGTTTCTTATGTGGGGAGAGTTTTAGTATTGTGGATGCATTTTATGCGCCAGTAGTGATGCGTTTTATGACCTATGGAATTCCTGTAACAGACAACAGTGAACGCTATATTCAAAAAATGTTGACTATACCAGCGGTGCAACAATGGATTGCTGAAGCGCGGGCTGAGTTTAGATTTGTGGCATGTGAAGAACAATATCGAACATTGTCTGACTAAATACCAAAGTTAAGCGATTTCATTGATCGGCGCGTGATACAAGTGCACTTGATTACGCCCAGATTGTTTTGCGCGATATAATGCTTTGTCTGCCAGATGAATAATTTTACTGATATTGTCATCATCTATAGAGGTGGCAATCCCGAAACTTGCAGTCAGTTGCACATAATGATGATCAAGTGACTCAATGACTTGATTTTGGATCGCCAATCGACAACGTTCAGCAAATGCTTGAGCGCTGTCCAATGTGGTGTCAGGTAAAGCAATAATAAATTCTTCTCCACCATACCGCGCCACGATATCGGAATGGCGAATTTGTGAAGAGAGCAGTTTGGCAACTTGACATAATGCTTCATCACCAAAGTGGTGCCCATATAAGTCATTGATATCTTTAAAATGATCAATATCAATTAAAATAATGGCATAGTGGGTTTTTTTGCTTTGCATTGCATCGAGTTTTTCATTAAAAAAACGACGATTATATAAATTGGTGAGTGGATCCGTTTCGCTGAGTTTTTTGATTAAAGACTCTCTATGTCGCCACTGTGACAATAAAATTTCACATAAAATTAAACACGCCATTAAAATGGGAACAATAAAATATACCATCGTTCCTACCCAGAACAGATTGTCATGACGATTATTCTCTAATATGCGTATGCTAAAGATGGGTGCATAAGGAATGATGTGCCAATAAGTAAATAACATCATTGAAATATAAATCACTAGTGCCGTGATGAGTTGAATATATATAATTTTTCGATTAAATAAAATGAGCCCTACACCTGAAATACACACGAATGCAAATATCGTTGCAGGGCTATAAATTCCGACTAAAAAACCATCAGTGAGCATTAACATAATAAAAATACTGATGACGATATGGGGCAAGATGGTGTTCGCCCATGTTTTATGTTGGAAAAAATGACAAAATAGGATCAGTAAAAAAAGCAGTAGTGTTGAACCAAGATTGACCATCAACTGCAATTGAATCAAGCTGATATTGACCCATTGCCAAGTTTCTGGGGTTAAAAGGATAAAAACTTTCCATGCAATCCAGAAAAGATGCAGCGCCATAGTGAGGATGAGAATCAGAATACACTTATGCAAACTGCTCCAATTCATAATGATGTTTGAATCAAATTGTGTTTTCAGTTTTTTAAAAAAAAGATTAATGCCTAAATTTGATTCTGCCATCCATATTTATTCCTCTATTTTGTTAGTCAGTCATCATTGTATATTGATCATATTTTCTAAATTATAATGACTAAAATCTAGGTTAACAAAACATTATTATGCATGATTTGTTAAAAATTTTTTATAAAACACATACATTAAAAACAGTGTTTCGATGATTTAAAAACCTTTTGTTAAGATCGAACTCCTGTACTTGAATAAAATTGATGGCGATTGGTTTTTGCCATGTAGAGTGCTTCATCAGCCTGTTGTAAGACTGTACTGCTCATACTGTCTCGTCCCGAGACGGAAACACCACAACTGGTTTTAAGTGACAGGACTTTGTTGTTAATTTTAAACTCATGATTGTTAATCAAATCTGTTAAACGCAATGCAATTTGTTGCGCCTGCGTTTGATTGACATCACTTAAAATTAAAATAAATTCGGATTCACTATAGCGACCGATCAAGTCTGTTTCACGGATATTTTGTGATAGTTCATTAGCAATCGCAGCCAAAGCTTTATTTGCTGTCTTTAAATTATATTGAGTTTTAATCGTATTTAAATTATCGACGCTCAGCAAAATAATCCCATAATAAGATTCACTTTGTGGGTGCAATTCTTTTAAATAGCTATTAATGGCAAATTGGTTATATATGCCTGTTTGTGAGTCAATTTCTAAATCATGATTGACTTGGTTTTTGTGAATAAGCTTGGCAATAAAAGAGTGTTTCAACACTTGATTGAATAATGAGTGAATTTTACGCCGTCTTTCAGAATAAATTTTATTACGCATCATTTAATCCATCCGTGCTTGGATTTTTATTGTGTGATTCTGAGAATGTAGCAATTTATTCAGCCAAACTCAAATTTAAGTTGATGTAAATAATTGATGAATATAAACATAATTTATAAAAGGGTGACTAATTTTGCAGTAAAATTTAACAATATATTCAAACCATCTGATTATTGATACGAGTAATTTGATTTCAATCATGCATATTCAATATATTTCAGGCTTTTATAAAAATTATTAGAAGCGTTTAGAGATTCATTTAATTTTGTATTTTTGAATCATAGATGGTCTTTCTATCGAGAGAAGGCATGGATATCGCGATGTTGTGTGGGGGATATAAAAAAAACAAAGCACTGCTTTGTTTGCAGCGCAAGAATATGGTTAAACAAAAAATGGTTGAGCAATGAGTATCATTACCTACGCAAATCTATTTAAACTCTAAATATAAAGCATGGCAATGAAAACTTTAAATTATTCAAAAATATATTCATCGCATTGATTGTATTGATCAATAGAAATCATTTTTTTACTGTATACATTTTTAAGCAGATTGACGATAAAAATAGTGTTGAAGCTATTTGAATAAGACTTAAATTTCGTGATTGATATAAATAAAAAACAACAGTGAATTCTGCATATTCTCTGTTGTTTTTGGTCTGAGGCAGTGTTTTTAAGGGTTAATCGTGATCAATTTTATGTGCAAATTCTGCGAGATCTGCTAAAGATTGCTTCGCTTCCTCAAACCATGGGCTAAACATCTGAAAATTGTGCCACATGCCGGTATAGAGTTTGTAATTAACCTGAACATTTGCTTCTTTGGCTTTTTCTTCAAAACGTTGTGCATCCGAAAGCAAAATTTCTTTGGAACCAATTTGTACAAGTGTTGGAGGAAGACCTTCAAAATCGCCAAAAATTGGGGATAGCGCTGGCAAAGAACGATCTAGATGTTTCGGAACATAAAAATCAATGCCAGATTCAAGCGCTTCTATAGACAGCAGTGCATCATGCTTTTGGTTATAACGCAAAGACTCTCCTGTGAGCGTTAAGTCTAGAAATGGAGACATCAGGATTAATGCGCTTGGAAGTTGTTGTTTATTTTCTACTTTAATTCTTAACGCTAATGCCAGAGCTAAATTTGCACCACAAGAATCACCTGAAATGATGATGTCTTTGGGTTGAATGCCTTGATCCAAAAGTTGTTGATAAACATCATAAATGGCGTCACCCGCTTCAGGGAACTTATTCTCAGGTGCGAGAGGATAATCCAGATGTAGCACTTGCATTTGTGTTCGTGCTGCAACTTCGGAAAGAAAAGCACGATGCGTTTTAAGCGATCCTACAAAAAAAGCGCCACCATGGATATGTAGAATCATTTGAGTTGATTGTGCTTGAGGTTTGATCTCTTCTGCTCGAATCCCTGCAATCCGCAAAGGACGTATTTGTACATCTTTACGTTGCGGGAAAACGCGTGCAAGTTGTTCTATCGCAAAGCGCGCTGTAGCTGGAGGAAGATTAAAGCGACTTGGAAATTTGAAGCTGGATTTAAGAATAGATTCTGTAAGATATTGTTTCAGGGCTGAGTTCATCTTCACGTTTATTCCATATTGTTAAATTTTCGACTTTATTTTTGTTGATTTACCAACATTTGTTACAAGGGTACACTATATAGTCACATAGAAGAATTGCTTAATTGACGCAAGTTTTTGATACTATAGATTGTCAATTAGACTAGGGAAAACAAAACAATGAAAAAAATTGTACTCGCATTAGGCGTATTATCGGCAACAGTTCTTGCAAACGCTGCAGATCCACTCAATGGAACAGTTTGGAAAACAATTGATGATACGACGAAACAACCAAAGGCAATTGTAAAATTCACTGAACAAAAAAATGGAACATTGACGGCAACGATCCAAAGTGTTTTAACACCAGGTGAGGAAAACTCGTGCAGCAAATGTGAAGGACCTTATCACAATAAATCATTGAAAGGCGTGACCATTGTTCACGGACTACAAAATGTCGGTGGTAAGAGTTATGACAATGGTACGATTCTTGATCCTAAAAATGGCAAAACCTATAAACTGAAAGGCGAACTCGCTGGGAATCAATTAAAGTTACGTGGCTATATGGGCATCTCGGCTTTAGGTCGTAACCAAACATGGGTACGTGCAAACTAAGACGGACGTTTCTATCATCTAAAAAAGCCTGATCAATCGATCAGGCTTTTTTATAGTTTAGCGTAGAACGTTTATACAGCAGTTTTTAAGGCTCTAATTTGGTCTTCATCATAACCCACTACAAATTGACCATTCTGTTCAATCACAGGACGCTTAATTAAACTGGTATGGGTTGTGAGTGCATCAATTAAATTTTGATCACTGGATAAGGCAAGCTGTTGCTCTTGTTCACTGAGTTTTTTCCATGTTGTTCCCTTTTTATTCAGCACCACATCTTTTCCTAAGCGATCGAGCCATAACTGAACCGTATCTTTGTCGATACCTTGCTTCTTATAATCATGAAACTCATAACTCAATCCAAGTGTTGTGAGCAAATCAAAAGCTTTCTTCATTGAGTTACAATTTTTGATCCCGTAAATTTTCAACATGTCTTAACCTAATTTACAATTGTGTGATTTAACTGAAAGAGTAACAAAATTGTCGATCTAGACTGTATAGAATAGATAAAATATTTTAAAACAGGGGTGTTCTGTCATAAAAAATTAATATAGTAGGATTAATCTTTTAATTAAGTTGGCATGAGATCGACTGAGATAAAGGATTTTTAAAATAACTCAAAAGCAAAAATAAAAAAGAGAAAACCCGCATCTAATCATCCTGATTATGCGGGTCTCATTACAACGTCCAATGTCACATCCTTGCAAAATAAATATTCAACATATTTATTTCTTTTCGTCCTACGGCGTCCTATCCCTTTGCTGTCATCCTGACAATGTCCCTGTGCCGTGGAAGGTATAATGCGCTTATTGCAGTGAAGAAAATATACGATAACACGACAAATTTTGTAGGTTTTTACCGCATATTCAGTGCACAATTGTAAACTTATTGAGTGGATTTTGAAGAAAAACCACTCAAATTGGCTTAAATTTTGTAGTCAATCACCACTGGAGCATGGTCGCTATACCATTCATCTTTATACACCCAAGCATTCACGGTACGCTCTTTCCAGTCAGGTGAGCAAGCATGATAATCAATTCGCCACCCGACATTTTTTGCCCGAGCTTGTCCGCGATTGGACCACCAAGAATATAGTTCAGCTTCTTTACGTACTTCTCGGAAGGTGTCGACATAACCTAAATCATCATAAATATGATCAAGCCAAGCACGTTCATGAGGTAAGCATCCCGAAGATTTTTGATTACCCGACCAATTTTTAATGTCGATACGTTTATGCACAATATTGTAATCACCACAAACAATGATTGATCTGTCTTCATCACGCCATTGTTTTAAAATTTTTGCATATTCTTCTAAGAAATGGTCTTTACGCGCCTGAGCTTCATCACCAGATGAACCTGAAGGGAGATACAATGAGCAAATTTGTACTGGTTTATCTAAACCAAGATCAAATTCAGCTTGGATAAAGCGACCTTGACTGTCTGCAAGCTCAAAACCTAGACCATTGCTGATCGATTTAAAAGGCAAACGACTATAGATTGCAGTACCTGCATAACCTGATTTTTGCGCAGGAAATAGATGGGTAAACCAACCCTCTGGTTTAAATTTATCTGTCCATTGCTCGTGTGTAATGCGGCTTTCTTGGATACAGATTACGTCGGCATCCGACTTTTCCATCCATTCGAGTAAGCCTTTGGTGACGGATGAACGTAAGCCATTTACGTTAATTGAGACAACTCTTAAAATTTTTTGATCACTTGGATAGCTACTCTTTGGTATCATGCGCAGTCATAACCTCAATGTATGAATTTTGGAGCACCTCATGTCAACGCCAGCTCAGTTTAACCCACAAGCTTTTATCGAACTCGCATTATCACGTGGTGTGCTTAAATTTGGTGAGTTTACTTTAAAATCAGGTCGTGTGAGCCCTTATTTTTTTAATGCAGGTTTACTCAACGATGGTGAAGCATTATCGCTTTTAGCTCAAGGTTATGCAGATAAATTAACACAATGTAACAACGTCGAAGTAATTTTTGGACCAGCGTATAAGGGGATTCCTTTCGTTGCTGCGACTGCTGTAGCGCTATCTCAAGTTCACAATCAGAGTGTACCTTGGGGATTCAATCGCAAAGAAGCAAAAGATCATGGTGAAGGTGGTGTTTTGGTGGGTGCTTCAGTTGAAGGCAAAAAAGTTTGGATTATTGATGATGTGATTACCGCAGGTACTGCGATTCGTGAAGTTGTCACGATTCTTAAAAATGCAGGTGCAACAATTGCAGGTGTATTGGTTGCACTTGATCGCCAAGAAAAAGGTCAAGGTCAGTTGTCTGCGATTCAAGAAGTTCAGAAAGAGCTTGAGATCCCAGTTCATGCTTTAATTACCATGAAAGACTTGATGGATTATCTGGATGCGAAAGGCGACAAAGATGCTTTAGCGAAAATGGAAGCTTACCGTGTGAAATATGGCATATAAGCTGAAAAATTAGATAAGATAAGGAGCATCAGCTCCTTATTTTTATGGTCAATGAAGGATTAGGTACCATATTCAATGTTAATTCTTGTGATAATCGTTGTTGTGGCTGTATTAGGCATTATTTTTGCCAAACAGATCGACCAACGACGCTGGCAACGATACCAATTTGAAAGAGATATTTATTTTCGACAATATCCTTTTCAGTGGAAAGGTTTAGAACAGTTTGAGCTGGTTCTAAATATCAATGCGCAAGCGCAAAAAAAATTGATCAACCAACTGATGTTAAGACCGTCAAATGACAGCTATATCAGAAAATCATCCATACAGCGTGAACCAGAATATCCAAGACAACATTATACGATCAAAGTGATGGTACAAGATTTCACGATTGGCTATTTAGAAACAAAATACGCTGAATTATTCGGAGCGAGTCTCGAGCAAACGGATTTTGAAATTGGTCGCCCAATTGAATTAAATGCTGAAATTATTGTTTTTGAAAGGGATAATGAAGTTTCCTGTCGTGTAAAACTAGATTTGCCACGTAATCCAAAAACTGCATATCAATATTTAATTGAAAATAACCAACAACAATTTAAAGAAAAAAATTAAAAATAAAAACAGAGGAAAAGAAGCATCGGGCTGTGACCACGACAGTCCTGCATCACGCTCTTTAATTTGAAACAAGATTTTTTGATTAATGCAAGGATTTCTATCTGTATGATTAAGCTCGCACATAGCCTTTCACTGCTTGTAAGGCTCTATTTCGCACAGATAAAGTGTTGGCATGAGCTAGAGAGATTATCTCTCATCATCCATATGTGAATTGAGCAAATAAATACTTTGAACAATATGTTTCTGATTTTGAAAGGTATGGGCGACACGGTGTGTCTGAAACTCTTCAATGGTGAAGTTTAATGTGTATTCTTGAATAGCGTCTAAACTCACCAAGTGCGTGATCAATTGATTGTGTTGTCTTAAAACTTGGATTTGAAGAGGAATGTTGAGATTGTTTTGGAACTGCAAATCCTTGTATCCATAGACCACAGTGGCATCACTGCCTAAAGGTGTAAAACGTTCATGTTCTTGATAAATATCTATAGAATGTGAATGCCTTTCTACAATCACTAAACCAGCTTTTAATGCACTGATATAGAGTGAAGACGAAATTTGGCAAATTCCACCCCCAAGATCTTCTGAAATGATTCCATTCACTAGATTGCGTCCTGCTTTATAGCCATTTTTTAAGGTGGGTGCTTTCACCAAATGCCAAAATGAAAAAATCTGTTGTGGCTGAATGATCACGCCATTTAAAGTTTGGATGGCAAGATCAATATTGTGGATTTTATTTGCGAAATAAGCATTCGATTTGATTTCCTGCGATGTTGAAATTTGGTATTCCGATAGCCATAAATTTTGTTGTGTCAACGCAAAATTTGCTGAGGAAAATAGATGTTCTCGGCTATACCTTCGCAACTGCTGATAACGTAATTTCCATGATTTAGGTAAATATTTTTTCATGTAGAGTTATGCTATTGGATGAGGTTAAAGAGAGGATTGTTTTTCTAAAACAACAACCAAGTAAGACGCATATTCTTTTAAAAATGAACGGCAGAATAGATTATCCAAGCTTCTGAATAGTGGACGCAAGCGTTTGGGAATACGATGAATGGGGAAGAATAAGAACCCTTGACTGGCAATCAGTTTCCACTGGGTGCCTGCAATTTTTTTTATTTCCGACAAAGTCATTTGATGTCCTGCATGCCAGTTTTCTTGTTGATGCTTGACCACTTGTCTACGCTTGGCGGAAGGGAAGTCGAAAATAAGCTGACCTTTTGATTTTAATTTTTGATGTGCCTCATTTAAGAATTGGATGGTGGTTGCATGATCTTGATGCATGATCACATGAAAGCTATAGATGGCGTTTAAGCTGTGGTTAGCTATAGGTATTTCAGTTAAACGACCTTCGAGCAAGTCTTTGTTTGGATATTTTGCTTTAGCAACTTTAAGCATTTCAGGGCTAAAATCCACGCCATAATGGGCATAATCCAATAAACGACCTGTACCACATCCCAGATCCATACATTGTTCAGGTGGTGTGGTTTTAAGTATTCGATTGAGAAAATCTCGTTCCTGTTGGTCTAAATACTGCCCATAACTGTTGTTAAAACGATTGTTGTCATAGTCTTCAGCGAGTTTGTTGTAGTAGGTTTTTATTTCTAATTCAGAATGATTCGACATGGGTAGCTCTTTTTATTTGGCGAATAAATAAATTTATAAACTATTTTTGGGGAAATCACACTGTTTACAATCTATAGGCGTTGCAATTTTTTCCTGACGACCTTGTGTACTCATTACCCAAGGTTGATTTTGCCAAGGCGGAAGATGGCGCATATGTTGGCGGTGCCCACAAGAAAGCAAAGCAACATAATGATATTCTTCATCTATTTCAAACCCAAGGATAGTTTGCAACATTTTGATGGTCTTATTCACAATTATTGCCAATAGTTTAGCGAAATTTCGAAAAAGAACGGCATAATCTCCGCTATACTGCATGCAATCCAAAAATTTATCAGAGTATCAAAATGCGTGTACTTGTTGTGATGGATCCCATCGAAAGTGTAAACCTCAAAAAAGACTCAACTATGGCGATGCTGTGGGCTGCAGCACGTCGTGGACATGAATTGGGTTATGCATTGCAACAAGATTTATATATTGATCAAGGCAAAGCATTTGGTTTGATTTCACCCCTTAAGGTTTTTGAAGACTACAATCATTATTATGAGTTGGGTGAAAAAACCAAAGAGTCTATCGCTGCTTATGATGTGGTGTTGATGCGTAAAGACCCACCTTTTGACATGAACTTTGTTTATACCACGTATATTTTAGAGCAGGCAGAACGGGAAGGTGCGTGGATCATCAACAAACCACAAAGTTTACGTGACTGCAATGAAAAACTTTTCGCAACACAATTTCCTGATTTACAAGTACCAACCTTAGTCAGCTCACAACAGCGTTTAATTCGTGAATTCTTAAAGGAACATGGTGATGTGATCGTTAAGCCTTTAGATGGTATGGGGGGAATGGGGATTTTTCGTTTATACCAAGATGGGGTAAACATTGGTTCAACCATCGAAATTTTAACTGAAAATGGTACACAACCGATTATGGCACAACGCTACATTCCTGAAATTGTAGAGGGCGATAAACGCATTTTAATGATCAATGGTGAACCAGTACCTTATTGTTTGGCACGTATTCCACAAAATGGCGAAGTACGCGGAAATTTAGCTGCTGGCGGTTTAGGTGAAGCGCGTCCATTAACAGAAAATGATAAAGCCATTGCTGCAAAAGTTGGTCCATTTTTAAAAGCAAAAGGTCTAGTCTTTGTTGGCTTGGATGTGATTGGTAATTATGTGACTGAGATCAATGTGACCAGCCCAACCTGTATCCGTGAGATCGATACTCAATTTGGTACTTCAATCGCAGATGATCTGTTTGATGTACTGGAGGCGGGTAAATCTGCTTAAACATCATATATTAGTGGAATGACATTTTATAGTGAGATGATCGATTTATTTTTAAATGATGCTAAAAAATAGAGTCTAGACAGACTCTATTTTTTTGGGGTTGAACTGGATAAATCATGCAAAAATAAAAAAAATAACATTGAATTCTACTTTTTTTAGCAGATTAATGACAAAAGTAGTTTAAACTTTCAAAACAGTAGAAAAAAACAATGAAAGGCTTGGTGAAAAAAAGTAAATAAACTTTTCCCCATAGCGGATTGTGATTACAATTGGTTGTTTAAAATATTCGTTAAACATTTATTTTTGCATTGAAGAATTAGACCGTGACCAAACCTCAGCAAAGCACACCGAAACACGTCATGATGATGGCGGCGGGTACAGGCGGACATGTATTTCCTGCGCTGGCAGTTGCAAAAGAATTGCAGCAACAAGGCAGCCAAGTGTCTTGGTTGGCAACACCAACAGGTATGGAAAACCGACTTTTAAAACAACACGATATTCCAATTTATCAAATTGATATTCAAGGTGTACGCGGCAACGGAATTGTACGTAAACTGGCTGCGCCCTTTAAAATTTTAAAAGCAACCTTAAGCGCGATGCGCTATATGAAACAGCTCAAAGTTGATGCTGTTGCCGGTTTCGGTGGTTATGTGGCAGGTCCAGGCGGTTTAGCTGCACGCTTATTGGGGATTCCAATTCTGATCCACGAACAAAATGCTGTTGCAGGGTTTACCAATACCCAATTATCACGAATTGCTACGACGGTATGTGAAGCTTTCCCAAATACATTCCCCCAGAGTGCGAAGATTGTGACGACTGGAAATCCTGTACGTGCAGAGATTACGGGGATTTACAATCCATCTTTTCGTTATAAAGAACGAGAAAATGCGCATGAACCATTACATATTTTAATTGTCGGTGGCTCTTTGGGAGCGCAGGCATTAAATGAATGTGTGCCTGAAGCTTTGAAACAGCTCAATGTGCCATTAAACATATTTCATCAATGTGGTCAAAATAAACAAGATACTACCCAAGCGTTATATGCCAATGCCCCCGATAATATGCAGGTTGAGGTGCAACAATTTATCGAGGATATGGCACAGGCTTACAGCAATGCAGATTTAATTATCTGCCGTGCAGGAGCGCTAACAGTGACTGAGGTAGCAACAGCAGGTGTGGCAGCGATATTTGTTCCATTGCCAAGTGCCGTGGACGATCACCAAACTGCCAATGCCAAATTTTTGGAAAAAACGGGTGCTGCGAAAATTTGTCCGCAAAGTACCATGACACCAGATTCCCTAAAAGATTTACTCACGCCGTTGATGAACCGTCAGTTATTGATGGAAATGGCAGTTAAAGCCCGTCAACAAGCTCAACCAGATGCGACACAACGTGTGGTTGGTTTAATTCAAGATTTGTAAGTTAGAGTTGATTATGTCTCCAACAAGCCCAGCTGATAAAGCAAAGAACCTGATTAAAATTCCAGAAATGCGCCGTATTAAGCATATCCATTTTGTGGGTATTGGGGGTGCAGGTATGTGTGGTATTGCAGAAGTATTAAAAAACCAAGGTTATAAAGTTTCTGGTTCTGACATTAAAGCATCCAAAACGACAGTACAGCTTGAAGAGAATGGTATTAAAGTTTTTATTGGGCATGCAGAAGACAATATCAAAGGTGCAAATGTACTGGTGGTATCCACAGCAATTGATCCTGAAAACCTAGAAGTCAAAGCAGCAATTGAAAATCGCATCCCTGTGGTGCGTCGTGCTGAAATGCTGGGTGAGTTAATGCGCTATCGTCATGGTATTGCTGTTGCTGGTACACATGGTAAAACTACAACGACAAGTTTGGTCACTTGTATGTTGGCAGAAGAAAACATGGACCCAACCTATGTGATTGGTGGTTTGTTAAATCGCACAGGTGTGAATGCTGCATTGGGAGCAAGTCGTTTTATCGTTGCTGAAGCCGATGAATCAGATGCTTCATTCCTTCATTTAGAACCAATGGCTGCGATTGTCACCAATATCGATGCAGACCATATGGACACTTATGGCGGTAGTTTTGATGTATTGAAAGATACTTTCGTGAAGTTCTTACAAAAAATGCCGTTCTATGGTTTGGCTGTGGTGTGTGGCGATGATGCCAATATTCGTGAAATCATGCCACGGATTGGTCGCCCTGTGGTGACCTATGGTTTCAATGAAGATAATGATATCCGTGCGATTGACATTGACCAAACGGGTATGCAGTCAAGCTTCACCGTATTGCGTAAAGGGCGTGAACCTTTACGACTAACAATTAACCTTCCTGGTTTACACAATATTCTCAATGCATTGGCTGCGATTGGTATTGCCACTGATGAAGGTGTATCAGATGCGGCGATTGCACGCGCATTAGAAAGCTTCAGTGGGGTAGGTCGCCGTTTTCAAGTTCAAGGCGAATATCCACTCGATGAAGGCACCGTGAAACTGGTAGATGATTATGGTCATCATCCAAAAGAAGTAGAGGCAACGATTAAAGCCGCTCGAGCGAGTCATCCAGATCGCCGTTTAGTTATGATGTTCCAACCGCATCGTTTTAGTCGTACCCGTGATTGTTTTGATGATTTTGTCGATGTGTTGTCACAAGTCGACCAATTGTTATTATTAGAAGTATATCCTGCAGGTGAGAAGCCAATTGTTGGGGCAGATAGTCGCTCTTTGGCACGTAGTATTCGTTTGCGTGGTGAAGTTGAACCGATTTTAATTGACCCTGTAGAAGGTAATTTGCAGAACGTGATACAAAAAGTGTTACAAGCGAATGACTTGTTATTAACACAAGGTGCAGGTAACGTGGGAGCAATTTCTGTAGAATTGGCTCAAAACCAACTGTATTTAAAATAATTGATTTGGCTTTGTTTAAATTTGGATTTGAATAAAGCCTTAAAAATTGAAATTGACTAACTTATAAGTTTAAGGATTTAAACGTGTCAAATGCTTCTAAATTCGGCAAAGTAGCGGTGTTGCTTGGTGGTAAATCTGCTGAGCGTGAGGTGTCATTAGATAGTGGTAAAGCTGTTTTAGAAGCATTATTACGTTCAGGTGTGAATGCAGAGGCTTTCGACCCGCAAGAGCGTAGTGTGACGGAACTTGTGGACTATGATCGTGCATTTATTGTATTGCATGGTCGCGGTGGTGAAGATGGTCAAATCCAAGGTGCCTTGGAATGGATGAATGTACCTTATACAGGGACAGGCGTACAAGGTTCTGCGATTGGTATGGATAAAGTCAAGACCAAACAGATCTGGCAAGGTTCAGACTTGCCGACCGCACCTTATCGTATTATTTCAAAGGATTCTGATCTCAATGAAGTGATTGAGAGTCTTGGATTACCTTTGATCATTAAGCCCGTTCACGAAGGTTCAAGCGTGGGAATGAGTAAGGTTGAAAAAGCAGAAGACCTTATTGCCGCAATTGAAAAAGCCACTGTACATGACGCAGTCGTGATGGCTGAAAAATGGATTACAGGGCGTGAATATACCATTTCATTTCTAAATGGTTTGCCATTACCAGTGATTCGTTTACAACCTCCAGCAGATGTAGCATTCTATGATTACGAAGCCAAATACAATCGTAATGACGTGGAATATGGTATTCCATGTGGTTTAAGCGAAGCTGAAGAAAAGAATCTTCAAGCGCTCTGTTTGCGTGCTTTCCAAGCTGTAGGTGCTAGCGGATGGGGGCGTATTGATGCGATGTTGGATGAGCAGGGTAATTTTTGGTTATTAGAGGTGAATACTGTTCCAGGGATGACCAGCCACTCTCTTGTACCTAAAGCGGCAAAAGCAGTTGGTTATAGTTTTGATGAATTGTGTGTTGCGATCTTAGCGCAAACACTCACGGAACAAGCTCACTAATTTATGGCTCAACTTCCTGCTTCGATGCGTCGCAAACGTGCGGCGATTACATCAATACACGATAAGCCACCGACACGTCAGGATAAGCTTCTGAACGTGGGTAGCTGGTTGCTTATGGTTGTTGCTATAGCTGTATTATTTGCAGGAATCTATGGTCTTTATAAAGTGATCACCGATGCGCGAGTTGCAACACTTGAAGTGGTGGGGACGAGTTCATCGGTCGAATCGCAAGCGATTACACAACACCTAAAACCTGTTGTGAAAGATAATTATTTCACCTCGGATTTGGAGCAAATTCGAGATAAAGCACTGGAAGTATCATGGGTAGACCGTGTTGTGGTATCACGCGCATGGCCAAATGGTATTCGAGTGCGCGTTATGCCGCGTCATGCAATCGCACGTTGGGGAACAGGGCGATTACTCAGTGATGCTGGAGATGTCTACAGTGAAGCAGTGGTGACCAATCATTCCAATTTGCCATTGCTTCATGGACCACTCAGCCAATCCAAAGTCATGATGCGTCGCTATAATGAAATTAACCAATTATTTCACCCAGTCAATTTACGTTTAAAAGAGCTTTATCTCACTGAACGGATGACTTGGTTTATGCAGTTTGATTCAGGTCTACGTGTGATTGTCGATCAAGATCAAACGATGAGTAAGCTACAACGTCTCAGTCACTTGGCACAAACAGACTTAAAACCCGTGTGGTCGAATATTTCTGCAATTGATTTGCGTTACCGAAATGGTCTGGCAATTCAGTGGAAAAATTCAGTTTCACCCAAAATTACCAACGGTCAGTTTGTTGTAACCAGTAATGACATAGGCGTTGCAGGTGGGATGGTTGCACAGCCATAATATGTGGCTTGAAAAAGAGGCGTAGAGCCAAACATAAACAATGAAGATAATGGTAGCAAAGCGATGAATGAAGCTGTTCCCTCAGTTGTTGCAATTGACATTGGGACACATAAAGTTTCAGTACTGATTGGTAAAGTACATGCCCCTGATAATATTCAGGTTATTGGCATGGCAAGCGCACGTAATAAAGGAATGAATAAAGGCAAAATTGTGAGCCTTGATAAAGTCACAAATGCAATTAAACAAGCCGTTCAAGAAGCTGAAGATATGGCTGAATGTCGTATACATTCAGCATGGGTGTCGATTCCAAGTACTGAATTACAAAGCCATTATGCAATTGGACGTACCCCGATTTCAAACGCAGAACGTACGATTACCACAACTGAGGTGGTACGTGCTCTAGAGTTGGCAAAAGCCAGTCATATGGCAGCTGATCACTATTTGGCGAGTGCTGTACCTTTAGGATTTGAGTTGGATGACTCAACTGAATGGGTACAAAATCCGATTAACTTATCTGCCAATAGTATGACTGCACATTATCAATTGATGATGATGCCGATCAGTACCATGCAGAACTTAGATCGCGCTATGAAAGGTGCCAATATTTCTGTTGAGAAAATGGTGGTTTCGTGTTTGGCAACTGCTGAGGGCAGTTTGCTGAAAGATGAAAAAGAATATGGTGTTTGCCTACTCGATATTGGTGCAGGTACCACCAATATTGCTGTTTATATAGAAGGTCATTTGGCTCTAGCCAGCACCATTCAATGTGGTGGTGAAAATGTCACACGTGATATTGCGACAGTGTTGCAGACCACCACTGAAGAAGCTGAACGGATTAAGTTGCTTCATGGCTGTGTCGATATCCATCAAGTCAAACCTGATCACATGATCCAGTTTGAGGCAATTGATGGTCCGCAAACCATCAGTCGCATAGAACTTGCTGAAATCATTATTGCACGTTATGAAGATATTTTAACTAAAGTGCGCTACGAACTAGAGCAGCGTGGTGCCTTGCAAAGCTTGTATCATGGTGTTGTACTGACAGGTGATGTTTGTCAAATTGAAGGCATGGTGACTTTGGCGCGTCGTATGTTGGGCGTTTCTGCACATCTAGGCAATCCACCTTTACAGGTGGTCACTGACGATCAGAACTTACCTTCATTACGTCGTTCAATGTATGCTACAGCGGCAGGCTTACTTTTATTTAGTCAAAGTGACATGCAAGAGGCGATTGAGGAGCCTGAAGTTCAAGGGGGAAGACCATTCTTTGACCGAATTGTGAATGGTTGGAATGCCTTGAATAACAAATTAAAAGGTATTTTTTAGGTGTATTTTTTTTGGGAATATTGTTAGGAAGTTGTAAGTGTTCTATCCAATACTTGACAAGCTCTGTAATGAACAGCATCCTAAAAACAATTTTTATTATTGAAGATCAAGGCAGTATACGGGCTTAAGTGACTGCCACATTATATTAGGAAATCTAAAGGTCATGGCCTCATTTGAATTTTTAGACGATGGACAAACCGATAACAACGGTCAAGCCCGTTTTACTGTGTTTGGTGTTGGCGGCGGCGGTGGTAATGCTGTACAACACATGGTGCAATCTGACATTAAAGGGGTGAAATTTGTCTGTGCAAATACAGATAAACAAGCCCTGGATCGTATGAATGCACCTTTTAAAATGCAACTTGGTGAGCAAAGTACGCGAGGTCTAGGTGCAGGTGCGAATCCAGATGTAGGTCAAATTGCTGCTGAAGAAAGCCGCGAGCAAATTCGTCAGCACCTTGAAGGTGCAGATATGGTGTTTGTCACTGCCGGTATGGGTGGTGGTACGGGCACAGGCGCTGCACCAGTTGTTGCTGAAATTGCTCAGGAAATGGGAATTTTAACTGTAGGTGTTGTGACTACGCCATTCAATTTTGAAGGTCGTCGCCGTCAGCGTTCAGCTGAAAAAGGCATCGAAGCATTAGAGCAGCATGTTGATTCTTTAATTATTATTCCGAACCAACGTCTTCTCAGCGTATATGGTGACATCTCGATGCAAGATGCTTACCGTAAAGCTGATGATGTATTGTTGAATGCGGTTCGTAGTATTTTTGATTTAGTGGTACGTCCAGGTCATATTAACCTTGACTTTGCTGACTTAAAAACTGCAATGAGTACCCGCGGTTATGCCATGATGGGTGAAGGCAAAAGCAGTGGTCCAGATCGTGCTGAAGAAGCTGCACGTTTGGCGATTCGTAGCCCATTGCTTGATAACGTCAACATCATGAACGCTAAAGGTGTGTTGATTAATATCACTGGCGGTGCAGATGTAACATTACGTGAAACAGAAGTGATCACGGATGTTGTCAACCAGATCGTTGACCTTGAAGAAGGTGAAGTGTTCTTTGGTACTGTGTTTGATCCCGATGCGCGTGATGAAATTCGTGTGACAGTGATAGCTACAGGTTTGACGCGTAACGCAAGTGACGCGACTGAAGCGAAACGTAGAACACATGTAAATAGTGCTGCTCAAGCTCATTTACAACAAGCACAACATCATGCTGTAGATGAAGATGATATTCCTGCGATCAATAAACAGCGTCAGGAAGAGGGTGCACCTGTGACGGCACCGAGTTCAAATGGTCGTTCTACGCCAATGAGTATTCAAGATTATTTGAAAAATCAACAGCGTAAGTAATTGATAAATATTAATAATATTTAATATTGTCGAAAAAGGTAGTGAGATTCATTACCTTTTTTGTTTTTTATCAATGGCTAAATGTGCTAACGTATAGCGGATTTGAGAACGAAGACCGAATTAGCATGTTGAAACAACGTACCCTGAAGCGAGTCGTTAAAGCGAGTGGCATCGGACTACATAGTGGACAAAAAGTCATGATTAACTTTTTGCCTCATGTGGCGGATGGGGGTATTGTATTTCGACGCATCGATTTAAATCCACCTGTCGATATCCCTGCGGATGCCATGCTGATCCAAGAAGCATTTATGTGTTCAAACTTGGTCAGTAAAGAAACTAAGGTGGGCACGATTGAGCATGTCACCAGTGCGATTGCGGGATTGGGGATTGATAACCTGATTATCGAAGTCTCAGCGTCTGAAATTCCGATTATGGATGGAAGTGCAGGTCCATTTATTTACTTACTCATGCAAGGTGAGTTGGTTGAACAAGATGCACCAAAGAAATTTATCCGAATTTTAAAACCTGTTGAAGCACTGATAGACGATAAGCGTGCAATTTTTTCTCCTCATGATGGGTTCCAAATCAACTTTACCATCGACTTTGATCATCCAGCCTTTGCTAAAGAATATCAATCCGCAACCATTGATTTTTCAACTGAAACATTTGTATATGAAGTTAGTGGTGCGCGTACCTTTGGCTTTATGAAGGATTTAGATTATTTAAAAGCCAACAATCTAGCATTGGGGGCAAGTTTGGATAATGCTGTGGGTTTAGATGATACTGGCGTCGTCAATGAAGAAGGTTTACGTTTTGCTGACGAGTTCGTGCGTCATAAAATTTTAGATGCCGTTGGTGATTTATATTTGCTTGGACATCAAATTATTGCCAAATTTGATGGTTACAAATCGGGTCATGCACTAAATAATCAACTTTTACGCAATGTGAAAAGTGATCCAAGCAGCTATGAAATTGTAACATTTGATGACGAGAAATTGTGTCCAATTCATTTCGTCAATGTGACATAAGTCATTGTGTTCTCTAGATTGTGTTATATTGTAACATTAATAAGTGTGAATTGAGTCATATTTTAAACAGTTTCAAATCTTAATTTTATCTATTCTGTTTACTTTTTATTGCTTGCCAAACGTAGTAGAGCTTGGCTAAGCTTAGGGTCGTTCACAAAACTAGCGGCATTTTGTAACATTTCGGATGTTGCGGGTTGCATCGAGCTTACCGTTTTATGGGGTTGTAAGGACGTTTCAGTATTGGTATTTTCAATATGTAATCGGACTTGTAGTTTTTGTAAATCACGTAGTTCATTGATTTGTGATAATTGAGAAATATACTGCTTTTGAAGATAACCGAGTTGACTAATCATGGCTTGATTTTCACCGGTAATCGTCAAAATACCGTATTGATAACAGACAACTCGCCAATTCTCAGGTTGAGGAAGTAGCGGTTGAATTAATTTAGTAAGTTTTTGCCATTCAGCAACTTGCTTTGTAAGAAACGATAAGTTTCCTGTTTTTAAGTGTTGTCTTGTTGGTTGGAAGACGTTTTTGGGTTCAGACATACATTGTTCCTACATATTTATGTCCTATCTTAAGCGCTCGTTTCACCAGATATCAAGGATGAGATCACACAAGAAACTTGACTAAGAACAGTTAAAGAGGTTTTTATGCACACGCGACGTATTTTATTAGCTTTTACACTAGCTGCTTCAGCTGCTACTGCGACATTTGCAGACTTGATTCAAACTCCAGATCGTTTAGAAAAATTATCCAAGACACTTTCTCAAGGTTCTTACAATCCAGATGATTTAGACCTTCCTGCTTCAGCAAAGATGAATGTCACGCTACGCAGTTCAGATGCTCCAATCGAGTTAAACAACGCAAGCATTGCTAAAAAATACGGTTCTAGCTCAAATTCCACTTCTCGTTATTCAGCAAGTTCTCCATATTCATGGTTAGTCACGCATCCTCTTCCAGACATGAAGCGTGTGAGTTCTGATTTCGGTGGTCGTACCATGGGTGGTCGCGCTGAACATCATTCAGGTTTAGACCTTTCTGCACCAAGTGGTACACCAATCTATGCTACAGGTCCTGGTATTGTAACCAAATCAGGTTGGGGTACAGGCTATGGTCAATATGTTGAAATCAACCATGGCAATGGCTATATCACACGTTATGCACATGCCTCACGTCTGATTGCGCGTGTAGGTGATCAAGTCAAAGCAGGTGAGCATATTGCCAATGTAGGCTGTACAGGTCGTTGCACAGGTCCACATTTACATTATGAAGTTGTAAAAGATGGTCAACGCAAGAACCCTTCTTCTTACTTAGCGATGTTGCCATAAAACAATCACGTAATTCATTGAGTGTCTTTGTTGGATATTGAGGATGATATTCAGTGTCGCGTTGAATTAAATCCTGTATTCAGACTAGCATTAAATTGAATTTATATTGTATAAAAAACCGCCATTATTGGCGGTTTTTTGTTATTTTAAGTGTCATTTAGTCAACAACTATTTAGTTCCTAAATAATACCTACAATCTGCATTCGTCTGTAACGATAACTTAACAGGGCTAAAACATGATACATATAATATATAGAAAATTATTCAAGGAGTAAGTGGAAAATGGCGTATTACGGTGATAGCGACGCTCAGGAAACACAAGAATGGCAAGATGCCTTTGATTCAGTGCTCCAGCATATGGGGACTGAACGTGCTGCGTTTTTATTAGAAAAATTATATCAGCAAGCCATTTCAAAGCATGTTCCCATTCAGCGTCTAAATACTCCTTACTTAAATACCATTCCTGTAGAAGAGTCTCCAGCAATGCCGGGCGACCAAGATATGGAACGCCGCATTCGTGCATTGATCCGTTGGAACGCCTTGGCAATGGTATTGCGTGCCAATAAAACAGGTGATGACTTAGGTGGTCACTTGGCAAGTTTCGCTTCATCTGCAACTTTATATGATGTTGGTTTTAACCATTTCTTCCGCGCCAATAGTGATAGCTTTGGCGGCGATATGATTTATTACCAAGGGCACTGTGCGCCTGGGATTTATGCGCGTTCATTCTTGGAAGGTCGCTTAACTGAAGATCAATTGAGTAACTTCCGTCGTGAAGTGGGTGGTCAAGGTCTTTCAAGCTATCCGCATCCTTATTTAATGCCTGATTATTGGCAGTTCCCAACGGTTTCGATGGGTCTTGGTCCAATCATGTCGATCTATCAAGCACACATTCAAAAATATTTAATGAATCGTGGTTTGATCAAGGAAGAAAACCGTAAGGTTTGGGCTTATCTTGGCGATGGTGAAATGGATGAGCCAGAAAGCTTGGGTGCGATTTCGCTGGCAGGTCGTGAAAAACTCGATAATTTAATCTGGGTGGTTAACTGTAACTTACAACGCTTAGATGGTCCTGTTCGTGGTAATGGTAAAATTATTCAAGAGCTTGAATCGTTATTCCGTGGCGCTGGCTGGCGTGTGATTAAAGTGGTTTGGGGACGTCATTGGGACCCTCTACTTGATAAAGATACTTCTGGTGCTTTAAAAGCATTAATGGATGAAACTTTAGATGGCGAATATCAACGTTACCAAGTAAAAGGCGGTGCGTATACTCGCGAAAAATTCTTTGGCAGATATCCTGAAGCTGCGGAATTAGTGAAAGGCTTGAGCGATGAAGATATTGATAATCTAAATCGTGGTGGTCATGACCCATATAAAGTTTATGCGGCTTATGCAGCAGCAATGACCAGTAACGGTCAACCTACAGTGATCTTGGCGAAAACTGTAAAAGGTTATGGTTTGTCTGATGAAATCGAAGCAGTCAACAAAACGCATCAAATCAAGAAAATGCAACTTGATTCATTAAAATATGTGCGTGATCGCTTCAATTTACCATTCAATGACGAACAGCTTGAAGAATTACCATTCTATCGTCCTGGTGAAAACTCGCCTGAATTGAAATATATGAAAGCTCGTCGTGAAGCTTTAGGTGGTTATCTACCTGCACGTCGTAAAGAAAGCGAAGCTTTGGCGATTCCTGAACTTTCAGTATTTGATGGTGTATTGAAAGGCAGTGGTGGTAAAGAACAATCTACGACGATGGTGATGGTGCGCTTGATTGCAGCATTGTTAAAAGAAAAAGCCATTAAAGACCGTGTTGTTCCAATTGTACCTGATGAAGCTCGTACTTTCGGTTTAGAAGGGATGTTCCGTCAGTTGGGTATCTACGCTGCACACGGACAAAACTATACGCCTGAAGACCAAGAACAGCTCATGAACTATCGTGAAGCAAAAGATGGTCACATGTTACAAGAAGGGATCAATGAAGCAGGTGCGATGAGTGCTTGGTCAGCATTGGGTACCAGTTATTCCACCAATAACTTGCCAATGATTCCAATGTATATGTACTACTCTATGTTTGGTTTCCAACGTATTGGTGATATTGCATGGGCTGCAGGTGACTCTCAAGCACAAGGTTTCTTGTGTGGTGCAACAGCAGGTCGTACAACTTTGAATGGTGAAGGCTTACAACACCAAGATGGTCATTCACATATCTTGGCAGCAACTATTCCAAACTGCGTGGCTTATGATCCTTGCTTTGGTTATGAGTTGGCTGTGATTGTGCATGATGGTTTACAACGCATGTATGTCAATCAAGAACGTGTGTTCTATTACTTGACACTCATGAATGAAAACTATGATCAACCTGCATTGCCTGAAGGTGCTGAAGAAGGCATCAAGCGTGGTATGTATTTATTCAACCAAGATGAAAAAGCCACAGTTCAGTTGTTGGGCTCAGGTGTAATTTTACGTGAAGTTATCAAAGCGGCACAAATTTTACGTGATGAATACCAAATTCATTCTAATGTGTGGAGCGTAACAAGCTTCAATGAGTTAGCACGTGATGGTATGGCTGTTGAAGAATACAATCGCTTGCACCCACTTGAAGATGGTAAAGAATCTTGGGTGTCTCAGCAGTTACGTGATACCGATGGTATTGTCGTTTCAGCAACAGATCATATGCGCGCATATAGCGAACAGATCCGAGCTTACCTTCCAGATAGCCGTCCATATGTAACTTTAGGTACAGATGGTTATGGTCGTTCAGATACACGTGGCAACTTGCGTAGCTATTTCGGTGTAGATGCTGCTCATATCGTGGTTGCAACATTGAAAAAACTTGCCGATGAAGGTGAAGTGGACGCACGTTTAGTGAAAGATGCGATTTCTTCGTTTGAACTTGATGTTGACCGTCCAGTTGCATGGTTACCTCAAGCACATCCATCTGTGCAAGAAGTTGCAGCTTATACTGAATCTACTGAGGAGAAATAATGATGCAAATTACAACTCCTGATATTGGTGTAGATAAGGCGACTGTTGCCGAAATCCTCGTCAAGGTCGGCGATACCATTGCTGTAGATGACAGTATCGTTTTGCTGGAATCTGATAAAGCCTCTGTTGAAGTGCCTAGCACTTCAGCAGGTGTAGTAAAACGTATTGCGGTTGCTGAAGGTGATGAAGTTTCAGAAGGTGCAGTATTGATTGAAGTTGAATCTGCTGATGCAACTGTGACAGAAGCCGCTGAAGCACCTGCTCAAGAGCCAGCAAAAGCAGAAGCTGTTGTAGAAGTTAAAACTGAGTCTGCGGCGCCTGTGGCAAATTCAGCATCTACAAATACGACATCACAAACAGTTGAAGTGAAAGTTCCAGATATTGGTGTGGAAAAAGCTTTAGTAGGCGAAGTGTTAGTAAAAGTTGGTGATGAAATTGCTGTGGACGATAGCATTGTTGTTGTCGAATCAGATAAAGCAACAGTTGAAGTTCCAAGTACAGTCGCAGGTACAGTTGAAAGTGTTGTGGTGAAAGAAGGTGACAGTGTTAAAGAGGGTGTAGTACTCATTACAGTGAAAACTATAGGTGGGGCAGCAGCATCAACAGCATCGTCCGTTGAGACAGCGCCACAGCAACCAACGCCAGTACCTCAAGCTGCTGCACAAGAACAGTCCGCTGTGACTCAATCAGGTAAAGTTGAGGTCACTGTGCCAGATTTGGGCGTGGACAAAGCGACTATTTCTGAAATCTTGGTCAATGTGGGTGACCGTGTTGAAAAAGATCAAAGTCTTTGTGTTGCGGAATCTGATAAAGCATCTGTAGAAGTGCCAAGCACAGTTGCAGGTGTGGTCAGCGCTATTCATGTGGAATTGAATCAGTCTGTGGCTCAAGGTACCGCTTTGGTGACCATTGAAGCTGAAGGTCAAGCAGCATCAGCTTCTCAAGCGAAGCCTGCGACTCAATCATCGCAAGAAACAGCACCAGTCGCAGCTCAAGCATCGACTACTGCATCTGCAAAAGTTGAGACGATTACTGCTGTAGACTCGGGTGAGAAATTATCAAAAGCACAGCAAGCTGAAAATGCCAAAGTCTATGCGGGTCCAGCTGTGCGTAAACTTGCACGTGAATTGGGCGTTATACTTTCTCAAGTTCAAGCTTCTGGTCCACATGCACGTGTGATGAAAGACGATGTTTTTGCTTTTGTTAAAGCGAAACTGACTGCACCACAAGCAGCGCCACAAACTACAGTTGCTCAGGTTGCTTCAGGTTTACCGGCTTTACCAGACTTCAGCGCATTTGGTGGTAGTGAAATTGCGCCAATGACACGTTTACAACAAGTGTCTGTACCGCAGTTGTCATTGAACAATTTTATTCCGCAAGTGACACAATTTGATTTGGCGGATATTACTGAGCTTGAAGCTTGGCGTGGTGAACTCAAAGGTAAGTTTAAGCAAGACGGTATAAGCTTAACCATTCTTGCTTTTATTGCGAAAGCTGTAGCGTTCTTGTTGAAAGAAGAACCTTATTTTGCAGGTCATCTTGCTGACGATCAAAAGTCAGTGGTGTTACGTAAGGAAATTCATATGGGTATCGCAGTGGCGACACCAGATGGATTAACCGTTCCTGTATTACGCAATCCTGACCAAAAATCAATTAAGCAAATTGCGATTGAATTGGGTGAGTTAAGTAAAAAAGCACGTGATAAGAAACTTTCTCCGAAAGATCTGCAAGGTGCCAACTTTACAATTACCAGCTTAGGTTCAATTGGTGGTACAGCGTTTACACCTTTGGTCAACTGGCCACAAGTTGCAATCTTGGGAATTTCACCTGCCACCATGCAGCCAGTTTGGAATGGTTCAGGTTTTGAACCGAAATTGATGTTGCCACTGTCATTGTCTTATGACCATCGTGTGATTAATGGTGCGGATGCGGCTCGATTTACCAATAAATTGACCAAGTTGTTATCGGACATTCGTAACATCTTGCTTTAAGTTTTAAATTTAAGAAAACCTCGCTTTATGCGGGGTTTTTTATATTTAAGCCGATCAAATCTTTTGCTTTGATTGGTGTTTAAGATATTGAATAGTAAAAATTGAAAATAAACTGAAAAGCATTGTAGAATAGTTGTACTTCATTGGGGAGTAGCCGCTGTTTGTTATCAATACGATAATAAATGGGTGATGATCAACATAATTACTCAACAGAGTATGGTCATCATAGCAAAGAACCAATTTAGCTGAAGGCATGTACTCAGCTATCTTTTGTTGGCAAGACCTTTGATTTATCACTCCGCGTTGGATAGGTGACTATTCATATTGGCTAGCAGGAGGGGTAAGTCATCGGTAAATATTGCTAGCCAGAGACTTTGACATGTTAAATGCCTTCCTCATCTCTTTGGTGGTTGTTGCTTTATCCGAAATGGGCGATAAAACGCAACTACTCGCATTACTTCTTGCTGCACGTTTCCGTAAACCTATTCCGATTTTATTCGCGATTCTGATTGCGACATTGGTCAATCATGGCGTGTCAGCTGTGCTGGGGCAATGGATTACCACAGTACTCAGTCCAACTGTTCTGTTATGGATCGTTTCACTCGGCTTTATCGCCATGGCAGGTTGGATGCTGATTCCAGACGAACTGGATGATGAATCTGAAAGCATCAATAAATGGCAGAAATATGGTGTCTTTGGTGCAACATTTGTGTTGTTCTTCCTGGCTGAAATCGGTGATAAAACTCAAATTGCGACAGTAGCACTTGCTGCACGTTTTGACAGTATCGGATGGGTCACTCTAGGGACTACACTGGGCATTATGTTGGTCAATGCACCTGCTGTATTTATTGGTAATAAGTTGGCAGATAAATTACCAATTTCTTTAATTCATAAAATTGGTGCAGCGATATTCTTTATCATCGGTGTTGCCGCATTGGTACAACATTACTTTTTTTAAGGCTGTTTTGTCGATGCAGCTTTAAGCTGTGATTGGATCAGCACCTTTTCAAGATAAAAAACTCAACCTAGTGTTGGGTTTTTTATTATTTTGAGAATAATCACACAAATAATCATAAAACTTAGGTTGTATATTTATTGTAACTTTGAAGAAAACCTTATATGTTGTATGGGATAAATAAAGATTTATTTTAAAAAAGGTTTTGGGGTTCTGGGTATGGCTTTAGATCGCACCACATCGCAAGTTTTGTTTGATAATGGCACACATAAATGTATTAGTTTTACCAGTTTGGTGAAAGGCGAAGGTGTACAAGCCAATCAATTTTTGATTCTCAATAATGAACGTGCAGCAGTTTTGGATCCAGGTGGTGATTTAACTTATGTGCCTTTAACTATGGAATTAAATAAATACACACGTTTGCAAAACCTAGACTATGTGATGGCATCTCATCAAGACCCTGACATTATTACCTCAATGCCACGTTGGTTAGTGTATACCGATGCTAAAGTGGTCGCTTCTAAGTTGTGGGCGCGCTTTTTACCTCACTTAAATTCCGCTTTTATGAGTGACCGTATGAAAGGCGGTTGGCTAGAGCGTTTGATTGAGTTACCTGATCAAGGGGGTTCAATTCCTTTGGGTGAAACTCGAATTATTGTCGTTCCTGCACATTTCTTACATTCAGTAGGGAATTTTCAGTTTTACGATCCCATCTCTAAAATTTTATTTTCTGGGGATATGGGGGCATCTATTGTTGATGATGCATCTACACCGATAGATGATTTTAATAGTCATATTCCAAGTATGCGTGGTTTTCATCAACGATATATGTGTACCAACAGAATCATTCGCTTATGGGTGAAAATGGTGCGTCAGATGGATATTGAGATGATCGTACCTCAGCATGGCAAACCTTTTATTGGAAAGGAAATGATCAATCAATTTTTAGATTGGATTGAAAATTTACAGTGTGGTGTTGATTTGATGGATGAGACCGTGTTTACCTGTCCTCAATAAAAAAACTCAAAAAATCTATTGTGTTTGGATACGACTTTTTTTAGGATTTTCTTGCCAAAATCTTAAACTGATAACGAGAATCTTAAAAAAATGTTGTCACAAATCTCAGCACAGGATGCGTGCTTAAACTGTGGGGCGTGTTGCGCCTTTTTCCGAGTCTCATTTTATTGGGCGGAGGGAGAAGCAATGCCTTCAGATTATGTAGAACCGTTAACTGCAGTATATTCATGCATGCAAGGGACCAATCAAAAACAACCCCGTTGTATTGCATTGGATGGTGTTGTTGGACAGCAGGTCAGTTGTACCATGTATGAACAACGCAGTTCATCTTGTAAAGAGGTGCAGGCTGGGGATGCACAATGTGCCAAAGCAAGGCAGGCACATAATTTAATTCCCTTGATTGATATTGATGTTATGACACCCAGTAATGATGAAGATTTTGATCAGGTGTGCTAATGCTGCAATGGGGAAGTTTAGGATATGAGAAGATTTTTTTTACAAGAGATACAAGCTCTAATCATATATTGAGTCGTTTTTTGACAGTAGCCTAGAGTTGTTTAAAAAGCAGAGACTGTCAACTGACAGTTTGCTGTGGTGTTAAATCTACTATAATTTTATATTCAAAGCCCATTTTTATATCAATAAGATACTGAAAAATAAAGGGTGATCGAGAATAAGATAAATCCGCACAATAAAAAATGAAAATTGAACGGAAATTTGTATATAATAGCTCACGGAAATTACCAGCGAGACTGTTATGTTGACCATCGTTCAAGAAGCGTTAACCTTCGATGATGTCTTATTACTCCCTGCCTATTCTACTATCCTCCCAAAAGATGTCTCTCTAAAGACACGCCTCACACGCGGCATTCAACTGAACATACCTATGGTTTCAGCAGCAATGGATACAGTGACTGAGTCACGTATGGCGATTGCAATGGCGCAAAATGGTGGTATCGGTATTTTACATAAAAACATGGATATTTCTGCGCAAGCTGCAGAAGTTCGCCGTGTGAAAAAATTTGAAGCAGGCATGGTGAAAGATCCTATCACCGTGACTCCTGAAACGACGATTCGTGACTTGATTGCGATTACTCAAGCCAACAATATCAGTGGTGTACCTGTTGTTAAAGACGGCAAGGTTGTTGGAATTGTGACAGGACGAGATACTCGTTTTGTGACCAATTTAGAGCAACCTGTAAGTAACATCATGACCGGGCAAGATCGTCTTGTGACTGTTCGTGAAAATGAGTCTAAAGAAAATATTCAAGCATTGTTACAACAACATCGCATTGAAAAAGTGTTGGTGGTGGATGATAACCATGCCTTAAAAGGTTTGATTACTGTCACTGATTTCCGCAAAGCAGAATCTTATCCAAATAGTTGTAAAGACGAATTAGGTCGTTTACGTGTTGGTGCTGCGGTGGGTACTGGTGCAGAAACGCCAAGCCGTGTTGAAGCTTTAGTAGAGGCAGGTGTCGATGCGATAGTGGTAGATACTGCGCATGGTCACTCTGCAGGCGTGATTGAGCGTGTACGTTGGGTCAAAGCCAATTTCCCACAAGTTCAAGTCATTGGCGGAAATATCGCAACAGGTGATGCGGCATTGGCATTGCTTGACGCGGGTGCAGATGCTGTAAAAGTCGGGATTGGTCCTGGTTCAATCTGTACAACACGTATTGTTGCGGGTATTGGTATGCCGCAAATTTCAGCAATTGATAGTGTTGCAAATGCACTGAAAGATCAAATTCCGTTAATTGCTGATGGTGGTATTCGCTTCTCTGGCGATATGGCGAAAGCGATTGGTGCTGGTGCAAGTACCATTATGGTGGGTTCACTCATGGCAGGTACTGAAGAAGCACCTGGTGAAGTTGAATTCTTCCAAGGTCGTTACTACAAAGCTTACCGTGGTATGGGTTCTTTGGGTGCAATGGCAGGTGCAACAGGTTCTGCAGACCGTTATTTCCAAGACTCTAAAGCAGGTGCTGAAAAGTTAGTTCCAGAAGGTATTGAAGGTCGTGTACCTTACAAAGGACCAATGGGTAACATCGTACATCAAATGATGGGCGGTTTACGTTCATCAATGGGCTATACAGGTTCCGCAACCATTGAAGATCTTCGCCAAAATGCAAAATTTGTGAAAATTACTGCAGCAGGTATGCAAGAGTCGCATGTGCATGATGTCACGATTACTAAAGAAGCACCGAACTATCGAGTGGGTTAATCTTTTGTAATATTTTGATTGAAAAAAGCCGTCAGTTTATGACGGCTTTTTTATTTTGGTGTAAAGTATAAACGTGAAAAATTGATTGTTATACAACGCATAATAAGTGGGTAAAAAATGAGTTATTTCGGTACAGATGGGATTCGTGGAAAATTTGGTGAACTCCCAATTACCCCTGAATTTGCACTTAAATTGGGGTTTGCCGCGGGTAAAGTATTAAAGCAAATTAGCCCAAAAACAAAACCTATTGTGGTTTTAGGTAAAGATACACGTTTATCTGGTTATATTCTTGAAGCAGCATTACAGGCAGGCTTAAATGCAGCAGGTGTTTATGTGCACTTGTTAGGACCGTTACCTACCCCAGCGATTGCCCATTTAACGCGTGCATTGCATGCCAATTTAGGGATCGTCATTTCTGCATCACACAATCCTTATTTTGATAATG
This sequence comes from Acinetobacter sp. Ag2, assembly GCF_001005515.1. Lineage (NCBI taxonomy): Bacteria > Pseudomonadati > Pseudomonadota > Gammaproteobacteria > Moraxellales > Moraxellaceae > Acinetobacter > Acinetobacter sp. Ag2. The sequence goes on along the minus strand of NZ_LBNA01000050.1, from coordinate 101,103 downwards.
GCATTAAATTTTTCTCAGATGAAGGCAAGAAACTACCTGATACGATTCAAGAAGCGATTAACCGTGAATTAGAAAAAGATATAGTCATTGAAGACACCGCCAACTTGGGTAAAAGTGTACGTGTTAAAGATGCCAATGGGCGATATATTGAATTTTGTAAATCGACGTTCCCGTATCATTTCAATTTACGCCATTTAAAAATTGTTGTGGATTGCGCCAATGGTGCAGCTTACAGCGTGGGTCCTGCGGTGTTCCGTGAATTGGGTGCTAAAGTGATTGCACTTTATAATGATCCTGATGGTTTAAATATCAATAAAGATTGTGGGTCAACACATCCTGAAAACTTACAAAAAGCTGTAGTGGAGCATCAAGCAGATTTAGGCATTGCTTTTGATGGCGACGCTGACCGTGTTGTTTTGGTTGATCGTCATGGAAAGCTGGTAGATGGTGACCATATTCTTTATATCTTAGCCACACAGTCCTCACAGAAACCAGCAGGTGTAGTGGGTACAGTGATGAGTAACATGGCTTTGGAATTGGCATTGGAAAAGGCAAAAGTACCTTTTGTACGTGCTAAAGTGGGTGACCGCTATGTTTTACAAAATCTAGAAGAAAACAACTGGGTCATTGGCGGTGAGCCATCAGGTCATATTTTGACTTTAGACAAGAGCACCACAGGTGATGCCATTATCGCGGCACTGCAAGTATTGACGGTGTTGGTTGAGCAAAATAAAGCTTTGGATGAATTGGTCGCCGAGTTTAAAACTTTGCCCAATGTGTTGGTCAATGTGCGCCTTGAACAAATGTTTGACCCATATGCAGTGCCTGCCTTGGTTGCTGAATTTGATAAAGCAGAAACATTACTCAAAGGGCGTGGTCGAATTTTAATTCGTAAATCTGGGACTGAACCGATTATCCGTGTTATGGTAGAAGGTGATGATTTGCAAGAAGTCACTGATTTAGCAAATCATTTAGCAGATGCTGTACGCAAAAATGCTGCCTAAAAATAGTATCTAATCTGTAGAAGGTTTGGGTTCATGAGTGATGTGATTAAAGATTTAAGCGAGCTTCGTTTAACCTATCAGAAAGGTGAACTGCATGAGGAACAGGTGGATGCCCATCCACACCAACAGTTTCTCAATTGGTTTAATTTGGCTTTAGAAGCCAAACTTCATGAACCTTATGCAATGTCCCTAGCGACGGCAAATGCACAAGGTCGCCCGCATGTGAGGACAGTGTTATTGCGTGGTGCAACCGAAGCTGGTTATGACTTTTATACCAACTATGACAGTCAAAAAGGTTTGGATTTAGCTGAAAATCCTTTTGCAGAACTTCTCTTTTACTGGCCTGAGTTGGAGCGCCAAGTCCGTGTTAGTGGTCAAGTCGAGAAAATATCTGAGCAAGAGTCTACTGATTATTATCACAAGCGTCCACGCGATAGCCAAATTGCAGCGCATATCAGTACACCTCAAAGTGGGGTGATTGCGAATCGTGAACAACTTCAACAACGCTTTCAAGCACTGTATGATCAAGTTGCGGAGAAAGACCAACTGGTAAAACCTGAGTTTTGGGGAGGCTATCGTTTGCAACCCGACTATTATGAGTTTTGGCAAGGTCGTCCAAATCGTTTACATGATCGTTTAACGTATGAAAAAACAGATGGATTTTGGAAATTACAACGTTTGATGCCATAAATGCAAAAAATACAAATTAAACAACGACCACTGTTGACACGCCCTGATCATTTTCAGGGCGTATCACCGTTTATTGCTGAACTTTTGGCAAGACGTGGAGTACAGTCGGAACAAGAACTTGATTTAAAACTGAAATATTTACTTGCACCCAAAATGAAAGGTTTGGAGCAGGCGATTCAGATTATCGACCAAGCCATAGATGAACAGAAAAAAATCGTCATTGTGGGGGATTATGATGCCGATGGTGCGACCAGTACAGCACTGATGATATTGGCTTTAAATGAAATGGGAGCAAATGTTCAATATCTAGTGCCTGATCGTTTTAAATATGGTTATGGTCTCACCCCTAAGATTGCCGATTTAGCTTTTGAAAAATTTCAACCCGATTTATTGGTCACTGTAGATAATGGAATTTCTAGTCATGCAGGAGTTGATCAATCTCATTTACTGGGTATGCAGGTCATTATTACCGACCACCATTTGACTACCAAGCAAACACCTCAAGCTGAAGCTGTGGTGAATCCGAATCAACTGGGATGTGAGTTTCCAAGCAAGGCATTGGCGGGTGTGGGGGTTGCTTTTTATTTATTGGCGAATTTAAGTAGTCATCGTGCAAAACTTGCTAAATCGACTGCAAAAATGCAGCAATATTTAGATTTGGTTGCTTTAGGCACTTATGCCGATGTGGCAAGTCTGGATTATAACAATCGGATTTTGGTCGATGCAGGTGTGAAGCGAATTCAGCAAAATCAGTGTCGTGCTGGAATCAGTGCATTGTTGGATATCGCAGGGCGTGATCCAGCTGAGTTAAAAGCTTCTGATTTAGGGTTTGTCTTAGGTCCTCGAATTAATGCGGCAGGACGTATGGAAACCATGGATATTGGGATTGAATGTCTATTGGCAACTGATATGCAAACTGCCTATGCATTGGCGCGTCAGTTGAACGATTTAAATTTGGAGCGCCGTCAAGTTGAATCACAAATAAAGCAAGAAGCACTGACTGAGCTAGAACAACTTGAATTAGACCAAGACAATTTACCCGCTGCGTTGGTGATGTTTGAAGAGCATTGGCATCAAGGTGTGATTGGTATTGTTGCGGGGCGTTTAAAAGAGCAGTTTCATCGTCCGAGTATTGTATTTGCTGCCGATAAAGATGGCATTCATATCAAAGGATCTGCTCGCTCGATAGAGGGTATCCATATTCGAGATATGATTGAAAAAGTGGCAGAACAGTATCCTGATTTAATTAGCCATTTTGGTGGTCATGCTGCTGCGGCAGGTTTGACCATTCAAAAGCAAGATTTTGAAGCATTTAAGCAGCGTTTTACTGAACTGGTTGCTCAATCAGATGAATCTCTGTTTCAAGCGGTATTATGGACAGACGGTGAATTACCTGCTCAAGCCTTTCAACTGCAAACGGTTGATACACTCGAACAATTGGGTCCTTGGGGACAAAAGTTTCCTGCCCCTGTGTTCGAAGGGCAGTTTAAGGTGATTGACTACCGCTGGCTGAAAGATGCTCATTTAAAATTGCGTTTGGCTTTAGCAGATGGGCAGGCTGTGGATGCTATTGCATTTAATGTTCGTGATAAATTTAATTTTGATCCAATGCAGGATCGTGTTCGTATCGTCTATGAGTTAGATAAAAATCAATTCAATGGCAATGTGAGTTTGCAATTGCGAATGTTGCATTTGGAACAGTAATTTCAAATGAAAAAGCGCTGATGTAGGCGCTTTTTTATTGGCATATGATTAAAAAACAATGAGTTAACTATACGAATAAAAACAAGCCATGTGCTGATTCAATCGGCAAAGGGATTCAAATCTGCTGAAATTTCTGAATTGATCATGTCCACTTTAAAAATTGAAAAGAATGTATTTTTCATATCTTAAGCAATATCTCCTTATATAATTAATTTAATATAAATCAATTGATTATTATTTATCATAAATATTTTATTGAGTTAAGATACATTAAGATATATCTTAATATGTATAAATTAATCAATTTGAGAAAAATAAAGATGAAATCAGCTCAGCATGATCATTCACAGCATGACTTTGAACATCGTGGTCATCATCCAGAAAAAGGCTATGCTGGACGTAGAGGTCGCTTATTTGAATCGGGAAAAATGAAGCTTTTGGTACTTCATTTGATTGAAGAGCAAGCCAAACACGGTTATGAAATTATCAAGGACATTAGTGAACTGGTGGGTGGCGGCTATACACCCAGTTCAGGCACTATTTATCCCACACTGACCTATCTTGAAGAAATAGGCTTTGTTCAGGTAGAGAGTACGGCGGATGATCGCAAGCAATATCATATTACTGACGCTGGAAAGTTACACTTAAAAGAGCAACAACAACACATTCAACATTTATTAGCACGTTTAGAAACGCGTCGTGAAATTCATGAAAATGACCAATATCTGGATGTGCATCGCGCCATGGAAAATTTAAAAACGGCGTTGCGTTTAAAGCTCAAAGGTAAAGATTTTAATGCAGAACAGGTCAGACAAGTTGCTGAGATCATTGATCAAGCAGCTGTAAAGATTGGGCGTTTATAGCATGACATCCAAAAGGTGAGACATGAATATTGAAATCCAACAGAAATTACGTCACGCAAACTTAAAAATTACTCAGGCACGAGTGATTGTATTCAAAGCCTTATCAGATCAAAAAGCACAACTGACGGCTAAACAAATTTATCAGCAGTTATATCTGAACAATCAGCAGATTAGCTTATCCACCATCTATCGTGTAGTGAGTGACTTAGAAAGGGCGGGTTTGGTGAGTCAAAAATTGAATGGTAGAGATGAAGCACGCTATGCCTTGATTAACAAGTCCGAAGCTGAATTTCTCAACATTCATTGTGCTGATCTGAAACAGATCAATAAATCTTCTTTGATTGAATCACTGGAAAAGGTTTTCCAACAATTCAATATCGATATTTTAGAGATTGAATTTAACAACACATTACACTAGAAGGTTTAGAGAAATAGTATGAAACAACATCAATACCACGTGAGTGTACAGCATCTTGCAGATGCCAAAGGTCAACCATCAAACTACAGTGAAAATATCGAATTTAATGTGGGAAACCACGACGATATTTTTGAAATTGTTGAACGTTTAAAAAAAGCTGAGTTTTTTGATGATGAGACAACAAAGGCATTTGCAGTAGGACTCAAATTGTTTTTAGAAGTGATGATTACCCATCGTGATCATATTTTATTTAAAGACTTTGAACCCGCAGTAAAACAATTTATGAAAAATTTAAAGCAAAATGTAAAGAAAGAGGCATGATGATTAAAACAGATACATTTAGAGTGTTGGTATAATGCAAGCAAAATCTACAATGATCGTGGGTAAAATTCCCAAATTACCCGCAAAATATGCCACTTGGTTGATGCCATTTTTCCTTTCAGGATTAATGAGTGCCACTATTTCTATGATTAATTTATGGAAAAATGTGGGATGGTTTGATGCATTTTTTACAAAATGGTTCGATGTCTGGCTATTTTCATGGATGATTGCCTTTCCAACGGTATTGATATTTTTACCGATCGTCCGTCGATTTACTGGACTATTTGTAAATCTCACACCGCCGCCAGCACCTTAAACAAAAAGTTCTGAAAATGGATGGTGTTGGATGGAGATTAGGTGTAGAGCATTTTAAGCGCAAGCCAATATCAGAAAATACAACATCATCAGTTGAGCATCACCATCCTCATAACAAAAACCACACTATTATTGTCCTATTCATAGTATTCAGCGTATTAAGATAGCTATAGGTTGATGGATATAAAACCGCTAGGCTAGATATATTGAAATGGCAGATGTTGAAAGAACATCCTGAGCTGATGAACAACTTTAGGATAACAAAATGACCAATACCAACTATACCGAGATTTCTAATTCTGACGATTGTGAAAAATACGTGAATCAATTTATTCAAGATTTTCCAATTCGCTCAGCAGAAATAGGCAGAGGCACCGTCATTAAACGTGCATTACCAAGTCGTCAGAAACGTATGATAGGAGCATGGTGCTTTTTAGATCACGCAGGACCAGTGACATTTCCTCAAGGAGATGGATTGGATGTTGGACCACATCCACATATCGGGCTACAGACTTTTACGTGGATGATTGAAGGCACAATGATGCATACAGACAGCATTGGCTCAAAACAATTGATTCGCCCAAAGCAAGTTAATTTGATGACGGCAGGTTACGGAATTTCTCATACAGAAGTTGCACCTGATACCGAAACCCGAATGCATGCGGCACAACTGTGGATCGCCTTGCCTGATGATAAAATCAATATGGCACCTCAATTTGACCATTATCCTGTATTGCCTGTGGTCGAAAAGGACAATATTGAATTCACTGTATTAGTTGGTGAATTTATGAATACCGTGTCTCCAGTCCAAGTTCATACAGAATTATTGGGCATTGATTTTTTTGCCAAAGAACAGACCAAAACCCGTATTCCGCTCAATCCTAAATTTGAGTATGGATTTATGGCTTTAGAGGGTGATGCAATCGTCAATGGTCATGATTTAAATAGTGACAATATGGTGGTGCTGGAACCAGGAATCTCCCAGATTGAAGTGGAACTTCCGAAAGGTTCTCGTTTGTTGTTGATTGGTGGAGAACCCTTTGAGTCACCTATTTTATTGTGGTGGAACCTTGTGGGGCGTACTCAAGAGGAACTGAAAACAGCGACAGAGCAATGGATCAATCAAGATGCCCGTTTTGGAACAATTCCTGATTATGATGGTCCACGTTTAGAAGCCCCAGCATTTCCAGATAAGATGCGACCATCGAAGTAATCGGTGCCATGATTGATTGCTGATCTTGAGACAGGAGCTTAAATTAAACAATTTGCGTTAAAGGCTCATCCCTTAGCGCAAATACTGAGCTTACAAAGTTTCATCTAAACGAAGGTTAAATAAAAATTTCAATATTATAGGAAAATAAAATGGCAATTATTGCAAATGCAAAAGTAAAAACTTATCCAGAACCATGGTCAGGTGAAGTGCTCAGTGGTAAGCACCAACTGATTACTGATAAACCTGAATCTTTTGGTGGGCAAGACAAAGGTTTAGCACCTTATGATTTTGTTTGTTCGGGTTTGATTTCCTGTACGATGATTACGTTACGGATGTATGCGCAACATAAAGGCTTTGATTTGGGCGAGTTTACAGTAGAAGCAGATTTTAATGTCAACAAAGAAGGTAAAGAATGGATTGAACGCCGTTTATCATTTGCCAATGCTTTATCAGAAGAATTGCACCAAAAGGTATTAGACATTTGCCAAAAAACACCTGTCACCAAAACCTTGTTACGTAGTGTAGAAATCAATACTTCGATTCTTTGAGTGATATTGAAAAAATAATTTGATTTGGAAAAGACATTTTGTTGAGCAACAAAGTGTCTTTTTTTATATGGTCAATATTGCTGATGACTTATTTACAACTGATGTTATAAATTTGTGTATAAAACTGAGCTTGGTTTAAGGGCTTAAAATCTAAATCATCAAAAGAATAAAACGCAGCACCAGTTTCGCCGTCATGACTCAAGGTAATGTCATCAAATTTTTTTACGAGTTTGCTGTTTGAGGTTTGTCCTGCAAAGTAATCAGCACCTCGAAGGGCAATAGTTTTCCCTTTACAGTCGACAATAAGTTGTTTAATCACAGATTGATAAGGCAGATCAGTGTTTCGTTTGATTGGCGCAGTATATTTTTCGTAGATCACCGCTTGTTTAAATGAATCACGAATCACTTTATTTGCCTTACTGTCAATAAAGGCTTGACCTTGAGGCTCAATAGCTCCAAGCAAAATAAGTTTGGGCTGATAGGAATATGCATTGGCGCATGTCAATAATAGAGTTAAACCGAGTAAATGCTTCATTTTTATTTTCAGTATGGCTGATATTCAGACAGATTATAAACACAGTCATTCCAGAGCACACTTAAAAAAGTGTTAAAAATAGAGTAATTCAATTGTTGAAAAGCCAAGATCAATCTATAGTCAGAACACAATAATTGAGGCAATAAAAATGATTACATTACATCATCTGGATCAATCACGCTCGTTACGGATTATTTGGGCTTTGGAGGAGTTGGGGCTTGAATACCAAATTAAGCATTATAAGCGTTTGCCTACCTTAGCTGCACCGCCAGAGTTAAAAGCTGTTCATCCACTTGGAAAGTCTCCTGTGTTGACGGATGGTGATTTAACAATTGCTGAATCTGCGGTAATTTTAGACTATCTTCAAACGACCTATGATAGCAAAAATCAGTTTAAACCTCAGAATCCTCAAGATCTGATGCAATATAACTATTGGATGCATTATGCAGAAGGTTCTTTAATGCCTTATTTGGTGATGACTTTGGTGATGACCAATATGCCGAAACATGTACCGTTTTTGATTCGACCGATAGCAAAAAAAATCTCCGAAGGGGTACGTGGTGGTTTTATCAATCCACGTTTAAAAGAGCATTCTGCATTCTTGGAAGACTATTTTAGCCAGCATGATTATGCGGCAGGGGAGTTCTCTTTTGCTGATATTCAGATGAGCTTCCCTGTGATAGCAATGCAGCAACGTACTCAAAATAAGATGCCTCAAATTGCAGCTTATGCGGAACGCATTCAACAGCGACCTGCTTATCAACGTGCTAAAGCAAAAAGCGGAGATTAATTATTTGAGAGCTCAAAGTGAAGTCTAAATGAATTTGATCTTTTTACCGGGTGCATCTGGAAGTACTGAATTTTGGCAACCTGTGATGCAAAGCTTGTCGATGAATTATGCAAAAACCGTGATTGCCTATCCAAGCTTTGGGGGATGCCCAGATCATCCTCAAATTCATAGTTTTGAAGATCTACAAACTTATGTCCTCAATCAGATTGAACAACCATCGATATTGATTGCGCAGTCTATGGGAGGCATCTTTGCTGTCCAAGCAGCATTACAAAAACCAGAATGGGTTAAGGGACTGGTATTGGTTGCAACTTCAGGAGGAATCAATTTAGCTCCATTTCATGTGGCGGATTGGCGAGAAGACTATCGCCAAACTTTTGCTGTTCCAAGTTGGTTTATGGATCATCGATCTTATTTGGATGATGTATTAACCCAGATTTCTTGCCCTGTTCTATTAATCTGGGGTGATTCAGATCCAATCAGTCCAGTTAAAGTCGGTGAATATTTGCAGGACAAAATCAAAAATTCAATATTGCATGTCATTCCACAGGGTGAGCATGATTTAGCCCATGTTTTTGCAGATCAAGTGGCAGGATGGGTTGAAGATTTTCTTTCCGAACATGAATGTACTTTACCACAATGACAATTGTGACTCGTCTTGTAGATCTGTGAGTTGGTATAGACCCACGCCAATTAAACGGAATTGAAAATGCTCAGGAATCTGCATTTCATTCAATAAGATTTGAACCACTTGAGTCATTTCTTGTGGTGATTTAAGTGCAGTCTTAAAACTCTTACTGTGTTGTAGTACCTGAAAATTCTTTAATTTTAGTTTGACGGTCACACCTCGTGCTTGCATCTGTTTCTTTTCTAAACTGAGCCAAACCCGTGAGATTAAATTGTCCCAATAGATTGCACATTGTTCGAGATTAAAATCGTCATCAAATGTGGTTTCTTTTGAAATTTGCTGACGTTGCCGTTCTGCTTGTACAGGTCGATCATCTATGCCTTGAGCATATAAAAACAACTGTTTGCCATATTTACCGAAATGGTGAATTAAGATGTTTTCTTCAATTTTTTGCAAGTCGCCCAATGTTTCTAAATTTAAACTTTTGAGTTTTTCTTGAGTAACTTTACCCACGCCAGGAATTTTTTTCAGGGCTAAACCTTGAATAAAGTTTTGCACTTGGCTGGGTTTAATGATGCAAATCCCATTGGGCTTGTTCCAATCTGAAGCGACTTTGGCAAGGAATTTATTTGGTGCAACGCCTGCGGATGCAGTAAGACCCGTTTGTTGGAAAATATCAGCACGAATTCGTTCAGCGACTTCTGTGGCACTGGGAATATTGAGTAAGTTTTCAGTCACATCAAGATAAGCTTCATCTAAAGACAAAGGTTCAATGAGTGATGTATATTTTTGAAAAATTTCATGAATTTGACGAGAAACATCACGGTATTTTTCAAAATTAGGTTCAATCACATAGACTTGTGGGCAACGTTTTTTCGCTTGTGACATCGACATGGCAGAGCGTAAGCCGAACTCACGGGCAGGGTAAGATGCCGCAGCAATCACCGCCCGAGGGTGATGTGAAGAAATCACCACAGGTAAATGCCTTAATTCAGGACGTTCAAGTAGTTCCACAGATGCATAGAATGCATCCATGTCGATATGGATGATTTTTCTCATGAATGACACAGTGTTACAGCGCTGTGTGTTTATTCTAACCGATCTTGATTTGTTGTAAGTGGTGAATTTGGTGTTTGGTAGCGAATCTGCGACAGTCTGTGTCGAGATGATGGTTGGCTAATTTAACTTATTCTGTTGTAAAAACTGTTTCCACTGTTCAGCATCTCCATAAAAAACATTTAAATCAACATTTTTAGCAATGCCTTGAATTGTTCCCTGATTGGTATTTTGCCAAAAAGTCCATTCACGACCATCTTTTAAATCAGGCTTATCTTTATACTCACGAATCCAAATCGGTGTGTCCTTAAATTCGCCTGTAAGAACCATGTTATAAAATACTTTGGACGTGTAAAAAATGGGTTGTTTAGCATAATGTTGATGCAACTGATCATGTATGATTTTGATTTGTTTCAGTAATTGCTCTTTGGTGTAAGTGTTGATACAGGCACTGTCATATTCCAAATCGATGACAGGGGGCAAGGCATTACTTTTGTTGGGTACTGTTTTGATAAAGTTTTGTGCTTGAATTGCGCCGTCTCGACACAAACGGAAAAAGTGATATGCACCTACACGCATACCACGTTCACGTGCTTCTAACCAGTAATCCTGAAATTTATCATCTTGATAATCTCCGCCTTCAGTGGCTTTGAGATAAACAAATTGATACTGCTGAGGAGAGATTTTTTTCCAATCGATCTCACCTTGATGATGTGATACATCGAAACCACGAATAACATAATCTTGAGCACCAGCATTTTGTGGATAAAACACAGCCAAGTAACTGGCGATACCCAATAAACTGATACATCCGATACTGGTGAAGATAGAACGATATTTAGGTTGGTGTTTCACAAAAATCATCCTGTTGCCAATGTTATGCAATTTCTAGATTAATCGTCGCGTTGCAGTATTGATCATGTGTTGATTGTACGCGTTTCGCTTTAGGGTGCGTCATTTGACTACCCAATTGTTCAATAAATTTACATGACGCATATTTTTTGGCACGTGCTTGATATTCAGTAATCCATCTGTCTCGGTCAAGCATACGGTTTTCTTGAACTGGCCAAACCCCTAAACGTAAGGCATCTATACCAATTCTCCACGGTTTCGGACTAATCCTTGCTCGGAAACAGTTTTGGTTCTTACACATACGCACATAGTTTGGATCGGCTTGTAGTGCAATAAAAAACTGTTGAGTTTCTTCACTGCGAGGTTCAAAGAGCTGATGCATGACCAAGACCCGATAGCCTTTTGGGGTTTGATAGACACGTAAATGCCAAGTTGGATGTTGCATAGAAAATTGACGAATGGATTTTAAGGCTTGTTGTTCTGGTGAACCCTTCCATTTATTTTGAATACTCAACAATATTTCGGCAGTTTGTTTGCTGAGTACAATGGAAAAAAACACGCCGAGTAGCAATATCCACCATGTTTTAAGTAATACAGTACAGACGATACTGATGAAAAAGAGCAATATAAAACTAAAAAAATACAGTCGACTATTCGGCGCGTAATTAAAATCAATATCTGCAAATAAAACATCGGGCGTATTGAGACAGAGTGCACCATAAGAATTACGTGTGATCACCACATCATCGTGTTGTTGAATAATTTCTTCACGAATGGGCAAACCTTCACTGCCATTATAAGGAATTTTATGGTCAAGTTTGCGAATGTTCTGTCCTGATCTAAGTTGCTCAAGTGCCTCTTTAACACGTGTTTCTGCATGTATTAGTGCATCATGCATACTCAAATCTGACCAACCAAATCGTTTGATGGTGACTTGGCGTTTTTCGTACTGTGTTGTTATTTTTGCTTCCGCCCAATATCTTGGAATGATCATATGATGTGTCCTTATTCTTTATTCAGTTTTATTTTGAACAGTTTAATCTCGGGTATCTTTTGGGATCTGAAAGAAAATTAAAGCAGTGATAATATTGATCGCACCTAAGCAGATCAGCGTATAGTGAAAAGCTTGAGTAATATGTGTCTCTGTAAAATATACGGTAAAAGTATTCAACAATGTGCCTGCTAAGGCAATACCAATACTCATTGAAAGCATCATAATCATCGATAAGAAACTGTTACCACTACTGGCGTCTTGTTGAGTTAAATCTTTCAGCGTTAACGTATTCATGGTCACAAACTGCAATGAATTGAGTACACCAAAAACAAAGAAGTGTAGAGTGCGCAGCCAAAGTGGCGTATCGACGGTATGCAAGGCAAAGCTGGCAATACATGCACCAATCAACAAGGTATTGACCAATAAAAATGGACGATAGCCTGTGCGTTGTAAAATAGGGCGGATGATGGGTTTGGAAAATAATGAGCCTAATACAATTGGTGTCATCATGATCCCTGTCATCAAAGGCTCCATTTTAAAAGCCACTTGTAACATGAGCGGTAAAATGAAAGGCACTGCGTTGCCACCAAAACGAGCAAAGAAATTTCCCAATACACCGATGGCATAAATTTTATTTTTAAATAAACGGCTACGAAATAGTGCATTCTGATGCGTATGGGCATGATAAGCATAAATACATGCTGCAATGATGCCGATAGAAAGTAAGCCGATACTCAAGTTTCGAGAGATATCTTTACTGGCAATATTTTCAATACCGAGAGCCATACCCACCATCGCGATGGCTAAAAGAACAAAACCGCTGAAATCGAAAGATTTCACTGAAGCTTCTTTGACATTGGGCATGGCTTTAAAGGTGACAAATGTCCCTAAGATTCCGATCGGTAAATTGATCAAAAAAATCCAATGCCACGAGGCATATTCAACCAGCCACCCTCCTAAAACAGGACCCATCAATGGTCCGAGTAGCCCTGCCAAACTCATCAGACTCATTGCTGAAAGAAATTGTTCACGAGGAATAATTTTTAACATGGCTAAACGACCTACTGGAACCAGTAGTGCACCACCTATGCCTTGAATGACTCGGAATGCGATCAGCAAATTGAAATTGTTGGATAGCGCACAACCCAAAGAGGCACTGGTAAAAATCACAATCGCGATAAAAAAAGTATTACGTACTCCAAAGCGATCAGCCAACCAGCCACTCAAAGGAATACAGGCGGCAACAGCCAATACATAGCTGATGACAATACCATGCATTTTTAATGGATTTTCTTGCAAACTTTCTGCCATTGCAGGCAAGGCAGTATTGATAATGGTGGTATCCAAGCCTTGCATGAAAAAGCCGATCGAAACTAAAAAAACCAATAAATAAAATTTAGGCTGTAATTTGCTGTGCGATGGCGTTGCAGTCATAGAACTGAAATAAGTCAATTTTGTGAATAGTTTAAAACAATGCTCAGCTTAAATCTGTATGAAATCGTTGTTGAACCAGCGAGATAAATGAGCTTTGGTACATGAGTCAAAAAATGAGGCATTGTACAGTTGATCTGAATGCACTGATTTCTGTGCAAAGTTAAAATTTGATCACTGAGTAAGTTTATCCACATTTAAAATGCTTTTGCCAAAGATACTGTGTCAAAGGTCAAGAAACTGCAATAAAAGTGTAATGTGTTGGTCATGAAATTTACACCCCTAATCCTTATAGTGGTGAAAATTTAAACTACAACGGATTGGCGCATGAACTTAAAGATTTCTGCATTGTGTTTAGCAATGCTTTCTGTGGGACTGGTGGCATGTAATGATGACAATGATCAATCAACACCACCAGTGGTTGAGGAGGCAACACCTGAAAGTATTAGCCTAAGTCTATTAGGTCGTTATGAGACAGGTGTTTTTGCTGAAAGCGCAGCAGAAATTCCTGCTTATGATGCAAGCACCAAACGAGTATTTGTAGTCAACGCCAAAAAAGGTTTGGTCGATGTACTTGATGTGTCTAAGCCAGATGCACCTGTGCATATTGGCGAGCTCTCTGCACGTGAAGCCTTGGCAGAGTCAGAAGTAAATTCTGTGGCGATCAAAAATGGTATTGTTGCGCTTGCCGTTCAAGCCAAGCAAAAAACTGACAAAGGGATGGTGGCATTTTTTGATGCTAAGGATTTAAAACTCATCAGTAAAGTTGAAGTGGGTGCTTTACCAGATATGCTGACTTTTACCCCAGATGGTAAAACAGTTTTGGTTGCCAATGAGGCTGAACCTAATGATGATTATAGTATTGATCCTGAAGGCTCAATCAGCATTATTGATATCACGAATATTCGTCAGCCAACCGCAACTGTTGCAGACTTCAAAGCATTTAATGATAAAAAAGCAGAGTTGATTAAATCAGGTGTACGAATTTTTGGTCCAAAAGCGACAGTCGCTCAAGACTTAGAACCTGAATACATTACAGTTAGCCAAGATGGAAAAACTGCTTGGGCAAGCTTACAAGAAAATAATGCCATTGCAAAAATTGATATTGTTGCGAAAAAAGTGACTGATATTTTACCATTGGGTTATAAAGATCATGGTCTGGCAAATAATGCTTTAGATGTCAGTGATAAAGATAAAAAAATTAATATTCAAGCTTGGCCAGGTTTGATGGGAATGTATCAACCAGATTCAATTGCCCACTATCAAGCCAATGGTACCAGTTACTTAGTGACCGCAAATGAGGGTGACTCACGTGAATGGTTAAATGACACAACTGCATATTATGCTGGAGACCAAAGTAAAGGTTTTGCAGAAGCAATTCGAATGAAGCATTTATTCAATGTCAAAGGTTTTAATAATAAAGGGGATTATCCTGCACATTTGACTCATCTTGTTGCTGGGGTAAAAGGAGCCAAATTGGATGCCACAGTCTTTGCATATTGTGGAGCAACAGCAACTGGTCCAGGTTTATGCCGTGAGGACGATCAATTGGGGCGTTTAAATATTGCATGGAATATGGGGTATGAAACCAATATCGATGGTTCTCCAAAACTGGATGCCAATGGATTATTGACTTATAACAAACTGTATAGCTATGGCGCACGTTCATTTAGCATTTGGGACACACAAGGTAAATTGGTTTGGGACTCAGGCAGTGAATTTGAACGTAAAGTCGCTGAGTTATTTCCAAATTACTTTAACAGTGATCATGAAGCGGCTGCTTTTGATGACCGTAGTGATAATAAAGGACCTGAACCCGAAGGTTTGGCTTTAGGGACGATTGGTAAGAAAACCTTTGCCTTTATTGGCTTAGAGCGTCAAAGTGGGATTATGGTTTATGATATTAGTAACCCTCAAAAACCTGCTTTTGTGCAGTATTTTAACAACCGTACTTTTAAACAAGATCAAACTTATGTCAATTCCAAAGGTGAATCTATTTTAATTGAAAAGAGTGATCTAGGACCTGAAGGACTGACGTTTGTTTCTGCGAAAGATTCACCGAATGCTAAACCAATGTTGATTGTGGGTAACGAGGTGAGCGGTAGTACAGCAATTTATCAGATTAATTTAAAGTAGAATTTTAAATTAATCCCTTCGTTTTAAAGAGTGCTTTGGCACTCTTTTTTATTACATTTTCAACGCCCACTGCCCCAAAACTTAATATGTATAAGGGAGAGTGGGAAGCATATATCTATAAATTACTGATCTAAGCCTAACCATTGTCTTTGATGATAAGCACCATCCCAAAATAACCATTCTAACTCAGCACCTTTGGTATAGGCCTTATGCATTTTCTCAAGTGTTGCGGCATCACAATGTTCAGCAATACGGTCAATAGTTGCCAAAACATTTTTAACCGCTTCATTAAACTCTTCACCAGAATAAGTATCAATCCATGCTTGATAAGGATTATTGGCGACAGATTTGTTGACAATATCTTTACCGACTTCAGCATAAATCCAGAAACAAGGCAGTAATGATGCCAATACAACAGGATAGCTTTCTGACCACGCTGTCGCTGTTAAGAAAGAGGTATAGTGATGGCAAGCAAGCGTCAGTGGTGTGTTTTCAAAATCAACTTTGCTGATGCCGAAGTTTTGCATAAATCCATCATGCAAACTGCGTTCAACCACAATGGCTTCTTTCGCACCTTGTGTAAATTGAATGATATCGTCAGCATCAAAGGCTTTTGCACCACATATAGCCAACGCACGTCCATACGCCACTAAATAATGGGCATCTTGGATCACATAATGACAAAAAACGTCTTTGCTTAATGTGCCTGTAGCAAGTTCTTGATTAAATGGTAAAGCTAATGTTTTGTTATATAAGGCAAGATTACGTTGCCAAAGCTGTTGAGAAAAACTCATGTTATTTTCCTATGCGATCATTCAAGCAATTAAAGTCATTTTGAACTGGCAAGACTATAACAACTCTAGGTTGGTTTAGGTATTTGAATGCAGAAAATTCAACTGAGTTTGCATAAAAATATGACAAAGAACTTTTGGAGAAACCTAAAAAAGTCGTCATAATGTGCGCATTAAAAACCCAATTTTTATTTCAGTGTTCTGATTAAAAAACTATTCTCCGTAGGTCGTATTCTCATGATGAAACATTTTGGTTTCTCAATTTTTTTTACGGTTGTGTGTTTGGCTATATCTGCATATTGGGGCTTTACCCATGGTCCCAATGCAGGTGTCCAAGCCATGCTGTCTGCACTGACGATTACAGCGATTTTGGCTGTGATGGAAGTGTCTTTGTCTTTTGACAATGCTGTGGTCAATGCCTCTGTATTACGCAATTGGGATCATTTTTGGAAAATGATCTTTTTAACAGTTGGGATCTTGATTGCCGTATTTGGTATGCGACTGGTTTTCCCTGTTGTGATCGTTGCAGTGACCGCAGATATGGGCATGATTGAAGTTGTAAAAATGGCTTTAAATGATCCAATCCAATATTCAGCAAAATTATTAGCGCATCATGCAGAAATTGCTGCTTTTGGTGGAGCATTCTTATTGTTGGTTTTCTTAAACTTCTTCTTGGATGAAGGTAAAGACACGCACTGGTTTAAGTGGGTTGAAAAGCGTTTAGCAAATTTAGCCAATGTGCCTGCGATGTCGGTTTTCCTCGCACTCATTGCTTTGTTGGTGATGGCAGCCAATGTTGAAGAGGCAAAACGTCTTGTAGTGACCATGGCAGGTATTTGGGGTATTGTCATTTATATTGGTGTACAAGTGCTGAGTCATTTATTGGGTGGTGAACCTGAAGTTGATGAAGAGGGCAATGCCGTAGGACACGATGCCAATGGTGCTCCAACAGGCGTCATCAAAGCAGGTATCGGTGGTTTTATTTATTTAGAAGTCCTTGATGCCTCCTTCAGTTTTGATGGTGTGATTGGTGCTTTTGCAATTACCTCTGATGTGGTCATCATCATGTTGGGCTTGGCCATCGGCGCAATGTTCGTTCGATCAATGACGATTTATCTTGTTGATAAAGGTACACTTGATGCTTATGTCTACCTTGAGCATGGCGCACATTATGCGATTGGTGCTTTAGCTTTTATTATGATTGCAAGCGGTACTGGACTCCATGTACCTGAAGTGGTGACAGGATTGATCGGTGTTGCCTTTATTGTCTGGGCTGTGATCGCATCAATCCAATATAACAAGCGAATTGAACAACAAGATTAATCCTTTTTTAATAAAAAAGATTACAATGGGAGAGCACTTTGAAAGTGCTCTTTTTTATGCGCAATGTTTCCACAAAGTTGCCACAATATGCGATGATGTGTTTGAAAATTAGCTCGCCAGTTTTGATAAGCCAGTAGATATGATGAATCCTTTAGAACGCCGCTCGACTTTTGCATTAAGTAGTATTTTTGCTTTACGCATGTTGGGGCTGTTCATGATTATCCCTGTGTTTTCGGTGGTGGGGCAGTCTTATCAATATGCGACACCAGCCTTGATTGGTTTGGCGGTGGGTGTCTATGGTTTAAGTCAGGCAATTCTGCAAATTCCTTTCAGTTTATGGGCAGACCGTTTTAGTCGAAAACCATTGATTGTATTTGGGTTACTGCTATTTGCTTTAGGTGGCGCAATTGCAGCCATGTCTGAAAGCATTTATGGTGTGATCCTTGGACGGGCGATTGCAGGGGCTGGCGCTGTATCAGCGGTTGTCATGGCATTGCTTGCAGATGTGACTCGCGAAGAAAATCGCACCAAAGCCATGGCTGTGATGGGCATGAGTATCGGCTTATCTTTTGTAGTCGCGTTTAGCCTTGGACCTTGGCTAACCAGTTTAGTCGGTATTTCAGGACTTTTTTGGGTCACGACCGTGATGGGGTTGTTGGCAATTTCAATGTTGTTTTTGGTGCCAAAAACTACTCGTCATCATAAGAACTTTAAACAAGGCTATCTCAATCAGCTCAAACAAGTGTTAAAAATGGGTGATCTGAATCGTTTGCATGTTTCAGTCTTCGCGTTGCATTTATTGCTCACTGCTATGTTTATTTATGTGCCTTCACAGTTGATTAACTTTGCAGGTATTCCTTTAGCCAAACATGGCATTGTGTATTTACCACTGTTGGTGATTAGCTTATTTTTTGCTTTTCCAAGCATTATTCTTGCTGAAAAATATCGCAAGATGCGCAGTATTTTTCTGACAGCGATTGCAGGCATTATTGCTGGTCTGGTTATTCTTATATTTGGTTATGAATCCAAATATATTTTATTGCTCGGTCTGGGCTTATTCTTTATTGCTTTTAATGTGATGGAAGCCTTATTACCTTCATGGTTGTCCAAAGCTGCACCGATTCAGTCCAAAGCAACAGCAATGGGTGTCAACGCAAGTGCTCAATTTTTAGGTGCTTTTTTTGGTGGTACACTCGGTGGGCAATTAATTTTGCTCAATAATACAACAATGGGTTGGAGTGTTTTAGCAGCTATTGCTATACTTTGGTTGCTCATTAGTTTTGGGCTGGCTCAACCACGATATTTGACATCAATCGTTTTGCGATTACCTGAGGATAAACAAACCGATAATTGGACTTCTCAGTTATTGTCAATTCGTGGTATTGAAGAGGTCGTGGTGATGTCTGACCAGCAAGTGGCGTATATAAAGGTTGATAAACAGCAGATTGATGATGCTGCGCGACAACATTTAACGCAGTTGTTTGGGAAAGAGGTAGCCATTTAAACATAACTCTTATAAAGTAAAACATAGAATCGAATAGGAAGATAACATCTAATGCGTGGTGTAAATAAAGTTATTTTAGTTGGTACTTTGGGTCGTGATCCTGAGACGAAAACATTCCCAAATGGGGGGTCTCTCACTCAATTTTCAATAGCGACCAGTGAATCTTGGACAGATAAAAATTCCGGAGAAAGAAAAGAACAAACGGAATGGCATCGTATTGTGTTGCATAACCGCTTAGGTGAAATTGCACAGCAATATTTACGTAAAGGCTCGAAAGTTTATATTGAGGGCTCTTTACGTACACGTCAGTGGACAGATCAAAATGGTCAAGAACGCTACACAACGGAAATCCGTGGTGAGCAAATGCAGATGTTGGATAACAACCGTCAGCAAGGTGAAGCAGGTGAAAACGGGGGCTATAACCAACCACGTTTCAATAACAATCAACAAGGTGGTTTTAATAACAACCAAGGTGGTGGTTATAATCAAGGCAACCAAGGTGGCTATGGTAATGCAGCTCCACAAGGTGGTTATGGCAATGGTGGAAACAATGTTAATCAGGGTTTCCAGTCGCCTAAACCACAACAAGCGCCTGCAACTGCTCCAGCAGATTTAGATGATGATCTGCCGTTCTAGATCAAATATCTCAATTATTTATTTGAAGTTGATTTAATTTAAATTTATTTAAACTCAAATATTTAATGCAACAAATAGCCTCTGTTATTTTGTAAATAAGAGAGGCTATTTTTATTTCATGCAGAGCGTAAGCTATCGTTTTTTCACTTAGCTTCGGTTGAGTATTCGAGGTAGTCTAAAATTTGGCAATTTAATAAAGAAAATTGCATTACCAGATAAAATTAAAATTACTCCGATCACAGCATTGATATGCCATTGATACCCTTCCCAAAAGGTCGAAATCAGCAAAGCGACCAATGGAAATAACAAGGTACTATACGCCGCTTTAGCTGCACCAATCCGCCCAACTAAATAGAAATAAGCAGTAAAGCCAATCACTGAGCCAAAAATAGCCAAATATAGTAAAGCACTCACTGCACTGAATTGCATATTTGGGAAAAACTCATCTTGCTTGATCACCGCGATCAGTGCCATTAAGATTGAACCGTACAACATGCTATAAGCATTGGTGGTAAAAATATCCAATCCCTTTTTTTGATGGCGTGCACTGATCATATTCCCCAGAGAAAAGCCGTAGGTTCCCAATATACACAGACCTATTCCTATCAGCGTATATTGATTTAAACTGTTTCCCACGACATCATGCCAAAACAAGGCAATAATACCTAATCCACCGAGCAAAGCCGCAGGATAAAAATATGTAGAAACCTGCTGTTTAAAGAAAATTTTGGCATTCAGTGTGTTAAAAATCACTGCCATCGAAAAAATGACAGCTTCCAAACCACTACTGATATATTGAACTGCATAATAAAAGCAAACAAAGTTAAAACCAAAAATACAGCAAGCTTGCAGCATACAAAATAAATGGTCGTTTAAAGCTAACTTTTGCTTTTTTCGGCACAACATAATCAATGCAAATAAGAACATTGCTGAAATAAAGAAGCGCCAAAACACCGCAACATTGACCGATATGCCACTTTGTTGTTGCAGAGTAATTGCAATCCAAGTCGTTCCCCAAATCACCACGACCAATACATATAGGAGTGCATTCATATTCTTTCAACCAAACTCAAACGATCAGCACTATTGTGCTTGATTTAAGCCACCTATTTCTTGCACCTGCTTGCGGTGCCTATCATAAGCTTGTGGTTTTTTTCTACTCACATTTTTATATCAATGATAAAATAAATTTATAGTCTTACACTCAATATTCAAATTTGGTACTGCGTATAGAAGATGAAATATCAGATTTTCGATCAATTGCAACAGCATAAAGCTCAACTGCTGGATTCGGTCGAGTTGGGTTCTGGTATGCAATTAGCCATGTGGCAAAATAACCAAGATCGTGTAAGTGTATGCAGTAACCACCATACCCTGAGTATGTATGTTCAAGGTGGGTATCACAGTTATCAAAAGACAGCACAGGGTTGGCACAATGGTGGTGGACCTGACCATATGTGCTTAATGCCTCAAGATTTTGAGTCAACTTGGGATCTACGAGATCTGCTCACTTTTGCGCATCTTTACTATACCAAGCAACACTTACAACGTGTAGCAGAACAAGTGTGGGATCGTGAGCCGAGTCAAATTATATTAGATCCGCAAATTTTTGTTGCTGATCCACAGATTGCCATGATCTATCGTCATTTTTTATTAAATACGGCTTGGCAGGACAGTGAAAACCACTTGCAAATGAGTACAGCCACGACACTACTGCTCAATCATTTGATTAAAAATTATAGTGCTGCTCAGTGGCAGGCGCCAGAGATCAAAGGGGGCTTGTCGCCTTATACACTCAAACACGTATTGGAATGGATTGATCAGCATATTCAGCAAAGCTTGACCCTATCTGATTTGGCTCAACAAGCTCAACTGAGCGAATATCATTTTGCACATATGTTTAAGCAATCCATGCAGATCCCACCACATCAATATGTGATGCAACGTCGTCTGGAATTGGCTCATCAAGCTTTACAACAAACCAAAGCGAGTATGATGGACATTTCAGAACAATACGGATTCAGCTCAAGTAGTCATTTTAGCAATCGTTTTAAAAAGCAATTTGGGTATTCTCCATCTCAAATGAGAAAAGCTGAAAAAAGTCGTTATTAATATGATCGAGGCTTTGAAATAGAAGCTTTGGGTAATTTACTTATTTTGTAGTTTTCAATCATCACGGGTTTTCTATTCTGAGGCGTTACGGATATTACAACAAGGTCGAATGATCAACCTTGTTGTATGGGATGACACTAAAACTAAAAGGCAGTATTTTGAAAGCGGCTTAGAAAATACGTGAGCTGTGCATATAGTGATTGCTCACTTGATTATAGCTTTGCATGATCTGTTGGCTATTATTACTGCTCAGTGCTGAATTAAATTGATGCATATAATCGAGTAATTGTGATTTTGCTTTGGTTGCAAACTCAGCAGTGATGGCTTGATCTTCATAGAGTAAAACATAGTTTTTGGCAAAGCCATAAATGATAAACAATGCTGTTTTCTCAAAGTCTGATTCGCAATCAAGAATTTGATCTTCACAGTTTATTTTCAGTTGTTTAAAGGCATCTGTACCAAAAGGAAGGTTTTGGAATTGCTCCAAAATAGCTGAGAACGTCATTTTTTAAAGTCCACGCAAAAAGAAAATCTACAGATTAATTCTTGCGAGGTCAAGTCACTTTGCAAGAACAACATGAAAAGCCTTTTTAATTCATAAAACCGATTTATTTTATTAAAAACTACAGTTTTACCGATTTAAATATTTTTCGTATAGTGGCTTCACAGATAAGCAATCCCTGAAACAAATTGAAGGAAGATCACATGAGTTTAATCAATACTGAAATTAAAGCATTCAACGCAACAGCATATAAAAACGGTGAATTTATTGAAGTGTCTGAAAAAGATTTCTTTGGTAAATGGTCAGTTGTATTTTTCTATCCTGCGGATTTCACCTTTGTTTGTCCGACAGAGTTAGGTGATCTCGCCGATAACTATGCAGAATTCCAGAAAATGGGTGTCGAAATTTATTCAGTCTCTACAGATACTCACTTTACCCATAAAGCTTGGCATGACAATTCAGACGAAATCAAAAAGATTCAATATCCAATGATTGGTGATCCAACTTGGGCATTGGCAAAAAACTTTGAAGTGCTGATTGAAGCTGAAGGTCTTGCAGACCGTGGTACATTTGTCATTGATCCTGAAGGTAAGATTCAAATCGTAGAAATCAATGCCGGCGGTATTGGTCGTGATGCACAAGAGCTATTGCGTAAGGTCAAAGCTGCACAATATGTCCATACTCACCCAGGTGAAGTTTGCCCAGCAAAATGGAAAGAAGGTGATGCGACACTTGCACCATCAATTGACCTGATTGGTAAAATCTAATTGTTTAATCATTTTGAGTCTCAATAAAACCAGAAGTTCAACTTCTGGTTTTTTATTTTTAAATTGGCTTTAGAGAACATAACCCTCTTGTTGAGGGGCATAAGCGCGGATGCCTTCAACAAGGTCCTCAATGAGTTTTTCCATCACTAAGCGTTGTCCTTTTCTGGATGCATAAACCAATTGTACAGTCCCGATATTGGAACACCATTCAGGTA
Organism: Acinetobacter sp. Ag2; assembly: GCF_001005515.1. Taxonomy (NCBI): domain Bacteria; kingdom Pseudomonadati; phylum Pseudomonadota; class Gammaproteobacteria; order Moraxellales; family Moraxellaceae; genus Acinetobacter; species Acinetobacter sp. Ag2. Next base: position 77,755 of record NZ_LBNA01000050.1, on the reverse strand, counting down.
AAATATGAATCAAACGACCCGAAAGAATATCTTGTTCTACGGTTAAATAAGGCAGATCGGCAATGCCTAAACCATCCAAAACTGCATAATAGGCACCCATCAAGTCATTGCTCTTGATACGCGGTTGCAGAGGAATATCGATTTCCTCTTGTTGCTCGTTATGATGTAAATGCCAATGATAATGCTGTTTGTCTGTACCTAAAACAATGCTTGGAAATTCACATAACTCGGTGACATGCTGAATTTCACGGTCGCCTAAAAGTTCAGGACTAATGACTAAGCAATGCGTGGTTTTAATAATGTCACGCACAATGATACTAGAGTCTTCATTCATGGTGAAATTGGTACGAATCGCCAAATCAATATCATCATGCAAAACATCGATACGTCGACTGGTCAATGCTAATTCAACATTGACCTTGGGATATTTTTTTAAAAACTGATTTAAAATAGGACGAACTTGGTGTTCTAACATCACGGGAGGGCAACTAATTTTAATCAGTCCCTGCAATTCAACTTTTTGTTTTAATAATACATTCTGTGCAGTATCAGCTTGATCAATAATCTTGGAGCATTCTTCAAAAAATTCTTGCCCTAAAGGTGTGACTTTAAAATGCCGTGTCGAACGTTGAATTAAAGTGACATTGAATTTTGCTTCCAAATCCAAAATACGTCGGCTAAGTTTTGACTTGGTAATGTTACTGGCTTCACTTGCAGCACTAAATCCGCCATGCTTTACAACCAAATAAAAATAATAGTAGTCGTCAAAAGAATGCACAGCTATATCTCTAAATTGGGTTGTTTAGATCATATCACTGATAGGAAAATACACTCAATCATATCCACTCAAAATAGAAATGTAAGCGCTTACATTTCTATTTGAGAGCAGATTGTCTTATTTTTGAGAAGTATTCTGATTGTAACTGTTGATCAGGTTACGGTAGTCAGGTATATGGTTGGCAAATAATGTACCTAAACCTTCGATATCATTGCGCCAGTCACGATGTAATTCACAGGCAGCACCAAACCAAGTCATTAACTGTGCCCCTGCACTGCTCATACGATCCCAAGCTGAATCACGAGTGAGTGGATTGAAAGTGCCAGAAGCATCGGTAATCACAAACACATCAAAGTCTTCTTCAAGGGCTGAAAGGGCAGGAAAAGCCACACAAACTTCAGTCACAACCCCTGCAATAATCAATTGCTTTTTGCCAGTTGCTTTTACAGCTTTCACAAAGTCTTCATTGTCCCAAGCATTGATTTGACCAGGGCGAGCGATATAAGGCGCATCTGGAAAGAGTTGTTTTAACTCTGGTACAAGCGGACCATTTGGACCATCTTCAAAACTGGTGGTTAAAATGGTTGGAAGGTTAAAATATTTAGCTGCTGCTGCGAGTGCCAATACATTGTTCTTAAATTTATCTGGATCAATATCACGTACTAAAGACAACAATCCTGTTTGATGATCGACTAATAATACGGCTGCATCTTCTTTATTTAAACGAACGTAAGGTTTGCCCATTTTTTATATCCTGAATTTAAAAAAGTTTAAATTGTGCTTAAAAACAAAACAAATTGCTTTGTATGGACTTTATCTTAGGGTGTTTATATTGAACAAATAAGTCTAAAAAATGAGATAAATAATCCCATATATAAGATTATTATCGGGCATGTAAGGGGGAGTATTGAGCTTTAATGTCCTATATTTGAGATACAGTGTGTTGATGGGTTGCTGTATTCAGCACTTTAAAAAACATAAAATACAATCATATTAAAGCCTAGAGATAGGAGAATTGAGATGAAAAGAATTATCGGTGTATACCGCAATCAAAATATGCATTGGGTGGGTGATGGCTTTCCAGTAAAAAGCTTGTTTTCTTATGATCGTTTAGGTCAGGCAATCAGCCCGTTTTTACTTTTAGACTATGCCGCACCTTATACATTTGCACCGAGTCATGAACAGCATGGTGTGGGTTCGCATCCTCATCGTGGTTTTGAAACCGTAACTATTGCATATCAAGGTGAAGTGACTCATAAGGATTCACATGGCGGTGGTGGAACGATTAAAACTGGCGATGTGCAATGGATGACTGCGGGCGCTGGTTTGGTTCATGAAGAATTCCATTCACATGAGTTTACCGAAAAAGGCGGTCTGTTTGAAATGGTTCAGCTTTGGGTAAACTTACCTGCGGCAGATAAAATGACTCAACCGAAGTACCAAGCCATTTCTGCACAAGATATTCCTGTGATTCATTTTGATGATGATGCAGGGCATTTGCGTGTGATTGCTGGAAAATATGCTGAACAACAAGGCGCTGCTTCAACATTTAGCCCTGTGAATGTATGGGATGGTCAATTAAAAGCAGACCATACGCAAATTGTTCATGTTCCTGTTGACCATAATGCGTTGGTGGTTGTCCTTGAAGGTGAAATGCTACTCAACGGTACGCAAAAAGTACTCGACAGTTCGATCGTCATGTTTGATCAAGATGGCGATGTAGCAATTCAACTTGAAGCGATGCAAGATGCTAAGTTTTTGGTGTTGACTGGTAAACCGTTGAATGAACCTATTCAGGGTTATGGTCCATTTGTGATGAATACCAAGGAAGAGATCGTGCAAGCTTTTAACGATTTCAATCAAGGTAAATTCGGCGAAATTGCAGCAGAAGCTTAAACAAAGGCGGATTGTAAAATCCGCTTTTTTATACTCGAAATTGTATGAAGTTCGGGTCTGAAAAAGAAAAAAGAGCTTTGATCTCATCAATCAAAAGCTCTTTACGCTGTAGTTTTCTTGTATTCGAAATCGCTATTCTTATATGATGGTTTTAATGTGTTGCATGCATCATAATAAATGAAAAATGTGAAGTAAAGCACATATTGGGTTGTTTGCCTAAATTCTGAGCATAATGATAAAAATTGATCAAGGCTTATTATGCGAACAACAGCAAAAATTTTCATCCTATAGGTAAATTTCAAAGTGAAAAAAAAGGATCTCTATTCCACACTATAGAGATCCTTTTTGTGCTGTAGTTTCTTTTATTGTCGATATAGTCATAATTATTTGTTTTTATTATAAATGTGATTTGCTTATCATTTTTATGCTGTAAATTTTAAATAAGAAAATACGGTTTGTAAACGATTTTTTAATAAATAGTTAAATTATCTTTATGTTTTTAACAGAATTTTTCAATATATGAAAATAAAAATGAAATATAAATCATGTAGATCGCATACATTCGCAATATTTAGGATTCCGATGAATGGTAAGCTTAAAATGGGCATTTTTTTCTAAAAAAATTCCAACAAAAAAAGTTAAATGTGGAACTTTTTAATACCGTGATTTAATCCGCTATAGCTCATAATAAAAAAAATGGTTACGCACGGATAATAACTTTGGATATTGCAGTGATTGGTAGTGGTATGGCTGGCCTAGCTACCGCAAGAATTCTTAAAGATGCAGGTCATCACATTACCATCTTTGAAGCATTACCTGGTCGTGGGATGGATAGTCACAGTATTGAGTTTGAAGGTGGCTTAATTGATGCGCCATTACGTGTGATGAATCCACATTTATGGAAAAACACGCTTAGCCTAGCGACACATTTGGGTATAAAAACATTTCCTGTACGCACTTTTATGGCGTGCAGTTGGTTATTTGAAGATAAAACAGAAACATGGTTGACCACCTCTCGTACTCGGATTGGTAATTTTCCGATTATCAATAACCGCAAAGGCATTAAGCAGTACGGATGGCGTTTGGTGAAAGGGATGTTGCAACTTAAAACAGCAATTTCTCAGTTTTTTAAATCTAAAAATCAAGAGATTACCCTCGCAGATTTTATCAATCAGAATGAAATCGAAGAAGTATTTTGGCATGGTGCGGTAATGCCAGTGCTCTATACAATTTGTACCTGTGACCCTAAAACGATTGGTGAATGGCCAGCAAAGCCGTTGTTAATCTTTTTAAAGCAATTAACTGATGGCGATGCATTGCTTCGTTTACATGGCGGTACACCTGCTTTTGTCGATAAATTAATCGAAGGCATTGATATACATAGCAGTTCTGAAATTACGCTGGTTGAAGAACAGGGCGAAGGTGTTTTGGTTAAAAATGCCCAAGGCGAGCAATTCCAGTTTGATCGTGTTGTGGTTGCAACCCCGACCAACAAATTGGACAGTTTTTTAAATGTTGAACAGTTTGCTGATGATATTGAACTTTTGAAAAAGTTTAAATTTGAGCAGGGTGAATTGGTCATGCACACCGATCCAACGGTGATGCCTCCAAACCGTAAAGACTGGTCCGTGTTGAGCTATATGATGGACCGTAAATTTACCAAGCAACAGTTCACGGTTTGGCTCAACTCGATTGAACCGAGTCTGGTGGGCAAGTCTCCAGTCTTCCAAACTTGGCGTCCAGTTACGACAATTGATCCTAAGAAAATTATTTCAACAGTGACCTTAACGCGCGCTGTGGTAGACTCTGAAACTGTTGCATTGAATAAAGAGTTGCAAGCGCGCCATAAAGTGGCAAATCGCAAAGTCTTTTATTGTGGTTCATGGTCATGTGATGGCTTACCTATCCTTGAGTCAGCGGTCACTTCGGCAATGCATATTGCAGAGATATTTAATGCACCATTGCCATTTAAAGGTTTAAAGCCTAATGTTGAGGTCGCACCACAACTCGGTTATTAATGCTAAATCAGATGGGTGGTGTGTCAGCATCACTTTCAGATTGAGCATTTAAACATGAAATGGATTCAAGCAATTCAGCAACAACTTCCCAAACATAAATATGCAATCAATGCAAAGATGTTGGGCGATACCGCTGAATGTGCTTGGACCAATCTCGGCTTGTGGACAGTAACAACGTCTTCCTACCCCCAAGCCTGCCAACAGCTTGCACAAGGACTTGCAGACGCCGTGCAACTTCAATCGCATGATCGTGTACTAGATTTGGGTTGTGGGCAAGGTGCGAGTTTAAAATATTGGTTAACGCATTATCAGATTCAGCATCTTGAAGCAGTAGAGCTACAACCACACTGCGTCAAACAAATTCAAAAGCAACTTCCCCGTGTTAAAGCAGTTCATTGCCAATCCTTTTTGAATTTAAATAAAAATCTTTTCTCTCAAGCTTTTGATGTGGTGATGTGTATTGATGCAGCCTACCATAGTGATTTAAATTCATTTCTGACTTCAGTTGCACCACTTTTAAATTCAAAAGGACGTTTAGCTTTTCATTATTTGATGCTGTCAGATGTCCATTTAAATTCAAAACAAAAACTCAAATATCAATACTTACTCAAAGCAGCAGATGTTCGATTCAAAACTTTAAAGACAGAACAGCAAATTCATCAAGTACTAGCACAACATCATTTTAACCAGATTGAGATTCAAGATATTTCTACAGCGGTATTTGCTGGGTTTAGTCAATATATTGCTGCTAGAAAAGACATGGGTCGAGGGTTGGATCAATTCAAAATACAGATGACCGCCAAGCTCTGCGAAACACTATTTAACGAGGGCGTCGTGCGCTATATACAGATCAGTGCGATAAAAGTATAAAGATAAGATTTTTCAATTGAAGAAATCAGCAAAAGAAGACCGAATATGACGATGCAAAAAGCATCATTCAGAAACAACAAAGCCTCACTAAAAAGCGAGGCTAAGTAAAAAATGGTGCCGGCACACGGATTCGAACTGTGGACCTACTGATTACAAGTCAGTTGCTCTACCAACTGAGCTATGCCGGCAACGTGGCGAGAATTCTACAGAAAAATGATAAGAATGCAAGCCAAAAAATAAGCACTTGAGTGAGTTAAAGTTTTCTTATTTAAAATCAAAGATTTTTAAAATGTTTGGGAAAGCTGTAATATTGAAAGAGAGGTTAAAAGAATTAAACTAGTAAATGCCAGTTTGTACAGTATAGATTGGTTTTTTAAGCAATCGGTCATCTAATTTTAGAATTGTGCTGATTTTAGAAACTTAACCAAAAATTGTCATTGAAAAAACCACACTATTGGCAAGCAATAAAATTGCAAATAAAACGATTTGGAAGTTTTTCATAGTATTTATTTTTTAGTGTGAAATAATATGCATTATTTTTATCAAAGTTGAATTGATAAGTAAATAGTGAAGCATTTATTATTTCAAAAAAACATATTATTTTTTAAGTATTTTTAAATCCAAAACATATTTTTTGATCTTGAATGATTTGATTTTCCTTAGAATTGTTGGTTGTGTATCAAACATCTTCTAGGATGGTCTCGTTGGATCAATCACTCAGCCAAAATGAGTTAAAGTGGATGTATACGATAGAGATGAAATGGTTGTGTACTGGCAAAAAGGCTTACTGAAATGTAAGCCTTATGGTTTTTAGTGAATTTGAATAAATCTTTATCCGATTTAAAAATATAGACTTATTTTCTCCTCAAAATATGATCTAAATCTTGTGCGCATTCTTCTAGAGTGATTGCCATATCAAATTGCATTTGGGGTTTCAATTCGTTTGCGAGTTTTCTCCATTGCTCAATCAACTGGATAGCTTTCTGAATTTTATGTTTATTTACATCCTTGGCAATAGTTGGGGTGTATCCACCACGTTTAGCATTTTTGACTTGTCTTACATAATTGGCGCTGTTATTCATTGTTGCTCCCGAATAGCAGTTTTATGTCATAAACTTGTTTGAATCGCTAATAGGTACTGCATCATCATTATCTAAAGAGAATATTACATCTATATGATTTTTATTTTGTATTTCACCTCCTTTGCATATATCGAGAAGTTCTTTTCACTTGATACTAATTCAAGAAAGTATGAATTGAAATAGGGAATTGTCTGATTCATTCAGTGGATATGTATCTATTTGCTTCAAAAAACAGTTTAAATATCGTATAACTCAATGAAGTCAAAAACAGAACAATTGAGAATGAAAAGATTCAGTATTTTATTATTTTTGGTTTCGGTTGCACATGCTGAAGTTTCGAACGAATGTCAGTTGGTTGAAGAAACCTCCGCAATGTTAATGCAGTTACGTCAAAGTGGTTTGTCGCTGGATGATGTGGATTTTAATCCTGAAGCCTTGTCTGCAAAAGAACAGGTATTGTTACAAGGTATGATTGACGATGCAAAGGTTGTTCCGATCTATCAAATTCCTTTAACCCGTCAAAAAGCCATTGATGATTTTAAACTCAAGTGGCAAGAAGTATGTCAGTCAGCAGATGTAGTGACGCCGACTGAAACGAGATAAGCTCTTATTTTTCGATCAAGCTAAGAAGTTTGTTGAAGTCAGACAATTTCAGATTATCCCATTCGATCAGATTGAAATAAAACCGATGTGTCTAAAACAGATCGGTCTCATTAAAAATTACAGGTTACTTGTGCTTGATGTTTTAAGCAGATCAATCACAGTTAAGTGAACCGATAAACCTGACCTTCTATTTTAAGGTCTACAGATTTGATTTGTTTCATCGGGCAGTGATCTAAAATAATACTTAAGCCTTCATCAGTTAAATTTTCACCATCCGCTCCCCACGTAACCACTTGACATGATTTGTTATCTTGAGTCGAAATTTTTAATTCGTCGATCCACAGATCTTTGAATTGATTGGCTTTCATAAATTCAATACTGATGATCTGATCAACATTGGGTCTAGGGTCAGCGCTATACATAAACCAAATCAGTGGATATGCAGTGTTAGAACAATCAACACTGTATTCATTTGCTCCACAATGCTGCATTTTAATCACTGAGTTTGATGACTTTTTAACGCTTTGTATTGGTTGAGCTGATGAAGTAAGGCTAGCGGAAGGCTGTGCAGATACCTTATCTATTGCGGCTTCTGACGCTGACTTTTGTGTTGGTTCAGATTGGATGGTTGTCTCATGATCATTTTCTTGTGGGTTTGACTTGGATTGATTGAATAAAATATAAATAATCGCGATCAGTGCGACGATCATAATTAGATTGATGATGATTTGTGGCTGAAGTTTCATGTCATTCTCCTTTTTTAGTTTTTTATTAATAGCTGATCAACGCTAAAGTTTATTTAGGCTTGAGTAGTAATCCGCCCACAATCAAAAGAATCAGTACACCACCAATAAATTTACCCACAGAAGGAAACATCACCGCAGGCCAAACAATGCCTTGCCCTAAATGATAGGCAAATGATTTATAGCTTTGTGATCCCCAATAGTTTTGGTAGAGGGCAAATAGTAAGCCAATGATGAAGTAACCACGGATGAGCCAAGATGTAATGGATGTATTCATTTATTTTCCCCCAAGTGCAAATTTAAGAAGTAGGTAAAACAGTCCAAACATGATCATCAAGCCGATAAAGGGAAGCCCTAGAAAACAGATGATCACGATCACACAAACGATTGCTGCTATCGTTCTCATGACTTACTCCCTCAAGCATTGCAGACCGCTTTGCATCAAGTCGTATTGAAATGATTCGCTCTGGGGCAGTGTGTAGAGGTTGTTCTTTAAACTATCTTCTCCGTATTTGCTTTCGAGTTTTTTATAGGCACATTTGCATGCGCTGCGGTCCATACCTGTAGACTGACAGCCACTGATAAACTCACGTTCTGATTTACTGGCGCAACCGAGTGTCAGGAGTGAACAGGTGATGATTAAAATTGAAGTGTGAATGTTCATCATTCTCTCTCTTTTATTGTTGTGGTTATTTTTTAAATTTAGATTCAGCAATTTGATCAAATTCAAGGCGTAGCTTGCCTGTCCAAAGAGCAGTTATGCCTTTAGATCAATCTAAGCTGAAATAAAATCTATAAATTTTGCCAAAGGCACGGGATATGCCTAAAACGTTTTTGAGAAAGGAATAAAAATAAGAAATGTTTAGTCATGGTTGACTCCTTTTGATTAGAAAGAGTCTTACCAACTTACTGCTAAATAATGGAGGCAAGACTAGAAGGGTTAGCAGACTGGTACAAAAGGAAACCAGCGCACGCAAGCGTGCCCCTCCTAGCCTCACCATAAAGGCGTGACTTAGGAGAACGCACAAAACCAATATCGCGTTGTTGTGCGCCTTTTGTAGAACGGTCTGCTAAAACCGACTGACAATGTAGGTCAGCAGTTGAATGATAAGTTTTGGGGTGGGTTTAGTCAATCAAACATGAATGCAAAGAATAAGTAAAATTAAAATTGAAATGCATTATGAAACATTTTTTGAAAAATTAATAAAAAAGTATGAAGATGTATTAAATCATTCTAATTGTTATAGAATTAGCCTTATTATTTTATGATTATTAAAGTCTATATTTAAAAGAGTGGGGGAAGGATGAAGGGTGAAGCAAAACAATTTGTGAAATTTATTGATGGTTCAGATAAGAGATTTATTATACCTGTATACCAACGTAACTATAATTGGCAGAATAAACATTGTGCTCAGCTACTTAATGATTTGAAAGGGTTAATTAAAAAAGCTGATGCTCCTCATTTTTTTGGTAGTATTGTTTCAAGCCATATGCAGGGCGGGAAAAAAGAAGATTTTTTAATTATTGATGGGCAACAACGTTTAACAACAATTTCAATTTTATTGATTGCTATTGTAGATTTACTGAAGCATAAAAAAGTTATTCCTAAAGATAATCGTTTAATTGATAAAATTACTAAAAAACATCTAGTGGATGAATATCAAGGAGATCAACGAAAAATAAGGCTAAAACCAATCAAAGATGACTGTAAAGCCTTTGATGCATTGTTTGGTGATGAGTCTGATTTTGTGGATGGTTCTAATGTAACTTCAAATTTTAGGTATTTTCGAGATAGGATAGTCAATGAAAATATCGACATTGATGATTTGTATGACGCAATTTCAAGATTACACATTATTGATATTTTCTTAGAAAAGGATGACGATCCCCAACTAATATTTGAAAGTTTAAATTCGACGGGACTTGAACTTGAAGAGGGAGATAAAATTCGAAATTTTATTTTGATGGGACTTTCTCCAGATTTACAAGAAAAATATTATGAGGCTTTTTGGAACAAAATCGAAAAAAATACCAATTTCAAAGTGAGTGACTTTTTTAAAGATTATTTAACCTTAAAATTAAATCGTACTGTTGTTATTAAAGACATATATTTTATTTTTAAGGATTATGTGAAAAAAAATAATCATGATATTGAGGCTCTGTTAAAAGATTTATTAGATTATTCAAAGCTTTATGCAATTATTTTAAATCCTATACAATATCAAAACAATTTCACTTCTGTGTTGATACGACTTGGTCAGTTAGAGTTTACAGTTATCTATCCAATATTATTGGCAATTTTAAAACGTTGGACTGAAAAAAATCTGACCGATCAAGAGGTCACTGAAATTCTAAGAGTTACGGAAATATTTTTATTCAGACGTTTGATTGTTGGCTTGGCAACAAATGCTTTGTCTAAAATTTTTGCAACTTTAGATAAAGATGTGACTAAGAAAGTACAATCCAATCCACGAGCTACTTATACTGAAATTTATAAATATGTACTGTTGAATAAAGAGGAATCTAGTCGTTTTCCTAATGATGAAGAATTTGAGCAGGCTCTTTTTGGTCGTAATATTTATGCCATGAGTTCAAAAAATAAAGCATATTTATTTAGTTTTCTCGAAAACGGGGAAAGCAAAGAACAAGTTAATGTAATCGAAAGAATTAAAGATGGTATATACACCATAGAGCATATTATGCCCCAAACGCTTTCGCAGATTTGGCAAAAAGAACTGGGTGAAAAATCACAACAGATTCATGAGAAATGGTTACATACTTTGCCTAATTTGACACTAACGGGTTATAACAGTAAATATAGCAATAGACCTTTTAAAGATAAATTAGATATTGAAAATGGATTTAAAGACAGTAATTTACGTTTAAATCAATATGTAAGAGAATGCTTAAAGTGGACAGAAGATGAGCTGATTGAACGACAAAATCATCTGTCTAAAAATTCACTTAAACTCTGGTATTACCCAACAACAAGTTATGCTCCACCTGTAGAGGAGACGAATGAATATCTATTGGAAGATGACTTTGATTTTACAGGATACACTTTGGTTTCTTATACGTTATATGATTTTGAATCTAAAGTACAATCATGGAAAGAAATGCAGATAGATGTTGTAAAATATTTATTAGAGCAGAACACGACGAAGATTATGAGTTTATGTGCTGATCAAACCTTTTATGATCTTTCCTTACAAGAAACGACAAATAGTTTTACTGAAATCAGTAGGTCTGTTTTTTTATATACAAATTGTTCAACTAAAACCAAGATAAATATTCTTAAAAAAGTATTCGAGCAATGTAATGTTGAAGAGTCTGAGTTAAGTTTTTTAATAAAAAAGGATGGTAATATTTAAAGTTGGTGATGTGTATCTTAAAGTGAGATTTAAACAAATCTCACTTAATTTTTTTATAATAAATTTATGGTAATTAAAAATATTGACCGTTTTTCAACAATATTTATTTAAATGAGGATTGTCTTTTGGGAATTGTCGATGAGTTTAAAAAGTTTAATGCAGAATTAAAGAACCCAAATTGGTCTGTATCTTCAATTAGCTCCAATAATGAACTAATTGTAAGCTTATGGGGACATAAACCATTACTCACTCGACATCCAACTGAAAGAAAACAAATTTACCGTGATTGTATTGATAGATGGTCAGGTAATGGATGTAATGAGCTTAAAAAAAACCTTGATCTTACTTTTTTTCAAAAATTAAAGATAAGACCAATTATATCAATGCTCAATAACTCAAGTGACTTTCAGTATATTTTAGACGGCAAAGATGCCAGTCAATATCCTAAAAGATTCAATGCAAAAATAGATTGGGTAGGAGAGTTAAAAGTTTGGGATGGTATTCATTTTGAAATTGAATTTAGGCTCGATCATTGAATTCTATTGATATATGAAAGTTTGGTTAAAGAGTTGTTTTCAATATATTCATCGCAAGTTAGGTAATCCTGATCATCTACGGCATTGTTGCTTCGATATTCATATTGTGAAGCGCTTTTTGTGTTGATTGATTAAAAATAAAAAACTATAAGTTGAGAACCTCCTTTAAATTAGCGAGAATGCTTAAGAATAAGAATTTCTTTGCGTGCTCAAAATGCACAAAGAAATGAAATAAGTTTTAATCTGATTAAACAACTGTAGATAACCTATGAACAAGCAACAACTCGCGTCCAAAATTTGGGAATCCGCAAACAAAATGCGCTCAAAAATTGAGGCAAATGAATATAAAGACTATATCTTGGGGTTCATGTTCTACAAATTTTTGTCGGATAAAGAACAAGCTTTTTTGGAAGCCAATGACTTTCGTCCGACTGATATTGAAGCACTTACTGAAGAAGATACTGAAACAGTTGAATTTATAAAAAATGGTGTTGGTTATTTCATTGCCTATGATAATTTATTTTCAACATGGTTGAAAAAGGGTAATGATTTCAATGTTGCCAATGTTCGTGATGCATTGTCTGCCTTTTCTCGTTTAATCAGCCCCTCGCATAAAAAAGTATTTGATGGCATTTTTAAAACGCTAGAAACGGGGTTAAGCAAGTTAGGTAACAGTTCTAACGATCAAACCAAAGCAATCAGTGATTTATTGCAATTGATCAAAGTTATTCCGATGAATAACAAGCAAGACTACGATGTACTTGGTTTTATTTATGAATATTTGATTGGTTCATTTGCTGCTAATGCAGGTAAAAAAGCAGGTGAGTTTTATACTCCACATGAAGTATCTGTGTTGATGTCTGAAATCATTGCGCATCACTTAAAAGATCAGCAAGAAATCAAAATTTACGATCCAACTAGTGGTTCTGGGTCGCTATTGATTAATATTGGTAGTTCAGTTGCCTAGCACGTCAACGATGAAAATAAAATCAAATATTACGCACAAGAGTTAAAGGAAAATACCTATAACTTAACCCGTATGAATTTGGTGATGCGTGGTATTTTGCCTGCGAACATTGTGGCTCGAAATGCCGATACTTTAGAGGATGATTGGCCGTATTTTGAAGACCATGATCCAATCAGTACTTATACACCGTTGTATGTCGATGCTGTGGTGTCTAATCCGCCTTATTCTCAAGCATGGGATTCAGCGAATAAAGAATCTGATCCACGTTATGCTCGTTTTGGTTTAGCACCAAAAACCAAGGCGGACTATGCGTTTCTACTACATGATCTATATCATTTAAAACCTGATGGCATCATGGCGATTGTTTTGCCACACGGCGTATTGTTCCGTGGTGGTGAAGAAGAACGTATTCGTAAAAACTTGCTTGAAAATAAACATATAGATGCAATCATTGGATTACCTGCCAATATTTTCTTTGGTACAGGTATTCCAACTGTAATCATAATTTTAAAACAACGTCGACAAAGCAGTGATGTGCTTTTTGTTGATGCATCGAAAGGCTTTATCAAGGTTGGTAAAAATAACCATCTACAAGCATCCAACATTAAGAAAATTGTTGATGCCGTTGTACAGCGTGAAGACATTGAGCAATTTTCTAAATTGGTCAGCTTGGAAGAAATCCGTGAGCAAGGTTATAACTTAAATATTCCTCGTTATGTAGACTCGTCTGCAACAGCAGAAACTTGGGATATTTATGCCACCATGTTTGGCGGTATTCCAAAGAAAGAAATTGATGCTTATGCCGAGTATTGGAAGGCGTTCCCTCAGTTACGCCAAGACTTATTTACTGACAGCGATACACCTTATGTCGATTTAGCCACGACAGAAATCAGTAACGCTATTCATCAGCATGCCAATGTTCAAACATTTAAAACGCAATTTAATACGGCTTTTGCCAATTTCCATGATTATTTAAAAGCTGAACTCATTGGTAAGATGCAGTCTTTGCATATTGCACAGCAGGAAAATGTTTTAAGTCAGGATATTTTCAAGCGTTTGGAAAATATTGCTTTAGTTGACAAATATCAAGCCTATCAAGCCTTGGATGATCAATGGCAAACCATTATAGGAGATTTGGAAATTATCCAAACAGAAGGTTTGAACAAAGTCAAAGTCGTAAATCCTAACATGGTCTTAAAAAAGAAAGATGGTAAAGAGCAGGAAGTTCAAGACGGTTGGGTGGGTTATGTGTTGCCATTTGATTTGGTACAACAACATTTACTGATTGATGAACTCACTGCGTTGCAAAATAAAGAACGTGCTTTAACTGAAGCCAGTGCTGAAATTGAAGCGATCATGGACTCGTTGTCTGAGGAAGATAAAGATACTTTGTTGAACGATGCCAATGATGCGTTTGTTACAGCAGAAATTTCTAAAGCATTGAAACAGGCATTCGAATATATTGAAACGCCAGAAATCCGTGCGATTAATGAATTATTAGAATTGCTTGCCAATAAAGCGAAAAAGCCAGAACAGGAACAGTTTGTACAGGCACATCCTGAAGTACAGTGGGCGAAGATTGAAGCCAATAAAAACGGTACTTATGCAGTAGGAAAAGTGAAAGCGTATTTAAAAACGTTACAAGCTAATTTTACTTTTGCGGAAGACTCTCTGGAAGCGAAGTTGTTCCAAGTGGAAGATTTGCTTGCACAGGAAAAAGAGCTGAAAACCGAGATTAAAGCCGATGCCAATACCTTGCATTTGTTGACCAAAACTACGATTGAAGCACTAGAAAATTCACAAATTTTAGAGTTGTTGGAAGCGAAGTGGGTACAACCAATTCTATCTGTAATTTTGGCGTTGCCGAATGAAGTGATTGAGCATTTGGCTGATGTGGTACAGGCTTTGGCAGATAAGTATGCCGTAACCTATACTGAAACCACGCAAAAGTTGATTGAAGCGGAGCATAGTCTTGCTGACTTGATAGATGATTTAACAGGTGATGATTTTGATATGCAAGGTTTGGCACAGTTTCAAGCATTGTTAAAAGGGGCTTAATTTGGAAAAGCAAACGTGTCCTGAGCTTCGTTTTAGTCAATATAAAAATGATTGGAATGAAACAACATTAGGAGAAGTTGTTGATATTGTAGGCGGTGGAACACCTGATACTAACGTGCCTGAATTTTGGAATGGTGATATAGATTGGTATTCGCCTACTGAAATTGGTGAGAATGTTTATGTTAATGGAAGTCTAAAAAAGATCACGGCATCAGGGTTAAAAAATAGTTCTGCAAAAGTATTGCCTGCAAAGAAAACAGTGTTATTCAGTTCAAGAGCTGGCATTGGCGATATGGCAATATTGGGTAAACCAGCTGCAACGAATCAAGGATTTCAATCTTTTATTGCCAATAGTATTGATGTTTATTTCCTCTATTCGATGGGAGCTAAAATCAAGAAGTTTGCCTTGAGTAAAGCTTCAGGGTCTACTTTTTTAGAAATTTCAAGAAATCAGCTTGCTCAAATGGAGTTTTTTGCCCCATCAGTTGAATCAGGTGAACAAACCCAAATCGGTAATTTTTTCCGAAATCTAGACCAATCTATTGCCTTAAACGAAAAGAAACTGACTCAAACACAAAATCTTAAAAAAGCCATGCTGGAAAAAATGTTTCCAAAAGCAGGAAGTACGCAACCTGAGATTCGTTTAAAAGGGTTTAGTGAGAAGTGGAGGAATTTTCAATTATCCAATTTTATTTCGATTAAACATGGCTTTGCATTTGATGGGACATATTTCAGTGAAACTGAGACAAATTTATGTTTATTGACTCCTGGCAATTTTATGATTGGTGGTGGCTTCAAAGCTGAGAAGTTCATTTACTATAATGGTGCAGTACCTAAAAATTATATACTTCAAGAAAATGATCTGTTAGTAACGATGACTGATTTGAGTAAAGAAAGTGACACTTTGGGTTTACCTGCTTTGGTTCCTTTAATTCGAGGAAAAATATTACTCCATAATCAACGGTTAGGATTAATAACTTTTGAGAACGATGAATTAGACAAAGGTTTTCTTTTCTATTTGTTACAAACTGAGTCGTATCATAAATATATTGTTTTATCTGCCACAGGTACAACCGTAAAACATACTTCCCCAAATAAAATTTTGGCTTTTGTTTGTGATGTGCCTGAATATGATGAGCAAAAAGCTATTGCGAGTTTTTTCAAAGAGCTCGATGAAACTCTAGTATTACAACAGCAACAGCTTCAAACCTTAAAAAATCTAAAACAGGCTTTTTTAGAAAAGATGTTTGTTTGAATTTATATTAATCCCTCTAAGTCTCCCTTTGTAAAAGGGAGACTTTTTATAAATTGACTTGATAAAAGCAAATCGACCATGACATTTAAAAGCGAAAAAGAATTTGAACAGGCATTTATTGAAACTCTTTTTAACAAGGGCTGGGAAAGTACTGTTTTAAAAAATCCTACGGAACAGGATTTAATCAACAACTGGGCAAATATTCTTTTTGAAAATAATAGCGGTATAGATCGGCTGAATGGTCAGCCACTTACTGACTCCGAAATGGCGCAGATATTAGAACAAATCAAAGAGTTGCGTACACCTATGGCTTTGAACGGTTTCATTAATGGTAAATCCGTTGCAATTAAACGAGACAACCCTAATGATCCATCACACTTGGGTAAAGAAGTCAGTCTCAGTATTTATGATCGTCAACAAATTGCCGCAGGGCAAAGCCGTTACCAAATCGTACAACAGCCCAAATTCCCAACGTCTTCAACGATTTTAAATGATCGACGTGGTGACATTATGTTGCTCATTAATGGCATGCCCGTATTTCATGTTGAACTTAAACGTTCAGGTGTACCTGTCAGTCAAGCCGCATATCAAATCGAAAACTATGCGCGTTCAGGCATATTTTCGGGGCTGTTTTCATTGGTGCAAATCTTTGTTGCCATGAATCCAGAAGAAACTAAATACTTTGCCAATCCCGGTCCAGATGGATCATTTAACTCAGATTACTATTTTAACTGGGCAGATTTTAACAACGAACCAATAAATTACTGGAAAGATATTGCAGCAGATCTTTTGTCTATCCCAATGGCACATCAGCTCATTGGATTTTACACCGTAGCGGATAAAACCGATGGCGTTTTAAAGGTCATGCGCAGTTACCAGTATTTTGCAGTTCGTGCAATTTCCGACCGTGTCGCTCGTATAGAGTGGGATGGAAGAGACCGTTTAGGTGGTTATATTTGGCATACCACTGGTTCGGGTAAAACCATGACCAGCTTTAAATCGGCTTATCTGATCGCAACTTCGAAAGATGCAGATAAAGTGATTTTCTTGATGGATCGTATTGAACTCGGCACGCAGTCATTAGAGCAATACAATAACTTTGCAGACACGGACGACTTTGTACAATCTACTGAAAATACTTATGCGTTGATTAGCAAACTCAAAAGTACCAATCCGAACGAAGTCCTGATTGTTAGCTCAATTCAAAAAATGAGTAATATCAAGCAAGAAGAGCGTGGTCTCAAAGCCCATGATATTGAGCAGATGCAGAAAAAGCGCATCGTCATTATTGTAGATGAAGCACACCGTTCAACCTTTGGCGATATGCTCATTACCATTAAAGAAACCTTTCCTCAGGCAGTCTTCTTTGGTTTTACAGGGACGCCGATTCAAGACGAAAATGAAAAGAATATGAATACCACCGCAACAGTATTCGGTCATGAGTTGCACCGTTACAGTATTGCAGATGGTATTCGAGATAAAAACGTACTCGGTTTTGATCCTTACCTGATTTCAACTTATAAAGATTCAAAATTACGAGAAGCTGTGGCTTTGGATGAAGCAAAAGCCAATACTGTTCGAGAGGCTATGGCTGATCCTAAAAAGAAAGAAATTTATTTACGCTTTATGGATAAAAGTCAGGTTGCTATGGCAGGTCATTGGGATAAAGCCAACAACTATATCAGAGGAATTGAAGATTACTTGCCAACAGAGCAGTATCGTCGTCCTGAGCATCAAAATAAAGTGGTTGAAGATATTTTAGAGAACTGGATTCAATATAGCCAAAATAATAAATTTCATGGCATGTTTGCCACCAGTAGTATTGCCGAAGCAATTGAATATTATCGTTTATTTAAAAAATTAAAACCTGAGCTAAAAATTACGGCATTGTTTGATCCAAATATTGATAATAATGAAAATGCTAAATTCAAAGAAGATGGCTTGGTTGAGATCATAAGCGACTATAATAATCGTTATGGCATGGAGTTCAGTTTAGCCACCCACGCCAAAATGAAGCGTGATATTGCTGACCGTTTAGCCCATAAAGAATTATATAAGCGTGTTGAACATACCCCTGAAAAACAGCTTGAGCTATTGATTGTTGTTGATCAAATGCTGACAGGTTTTGACTCTAAATGGGTCAATACTTTGTATTTGGATAAGATGCTTGAGTATGCAAACTTGATTCAAGCATTCTCACGTACCAACCGCTTATTTGGTAAAGATAAACCATTCGGTATCATTCGATATTACCGACGTCCGCATACGATGAAACGTAATATTGATGCAGCAGTTAAGTTGTATTCAGGCGATAAGCCTTTGGCTTTATTTGTAGATAAACTGCAAGATAACCTAAATAAATTAAACGCGATTTTTACTGATATAGAACAACTGTTTAAAAGTGCGGGTATCGAAAACTTTGAAAAGTTACCTGAAGACAAAGATGATTGTGGTCAGTTTGCAAAACTATTTAAGCAGTTCAATGAGCATCTTGAGGCTGCAAAAATTCAAGGTTTTAATTGGAAGCAACTTACCTATTGCTTTGATGATAAACAATCAAATGAGCCACCATTTGAGGTTAGTATAGACCAACAGACTTATTTAATTTTAGCTTTACGATACAAAGAGTTATTTTCTGAAGTTGGAAGCGGTGGTGGTGGCGGTAGTGTTCCATTTGAAGTTGAGGGATATTTAACTGAAATTGATACTGATAAGATTGATTCAGATTACATGAACAGTCGATTTACCAAATATTTGAAAGCATTGTATGATGGTGAAAAAGCTATATCACTTGAAGCCGCATTAAATGAACTGCATAAGAGTTTTGCAGCTTTAACGCATGATGAGCAAAGAATTGCAAATATCTTTTTGCATGACGTTCAACGTGGTGACGTGAAATTGCAAGAAGCTAAGTCATTTAGAGACTATATTACAGAGTATCAATTTAAAGCCAAAGAAGATGAAATATATGCTATTGCGACTTCTTTTGGTTTAAATGAGTCCAAACTTAGACAGTTGATTAACGCACATGTAAACGAAAGCAATATTGATGAATTTGGGCGCTTTGGGCAATTATTGAATTCTGTTGATAAGGTAAAGGCTAAACAATATTTTGAGCAGGAAGAAGGAATTAAAATTCCTACTTTTAAAGTCAATGTAAAAGTTGAGAAGCTTTTACGAACATTTATTTTAAGTAATGGTAAAGAATTATCTTAATAAGAATAGAGAAAGGGTCATAAAGACCTTTTCTCTATGAGCTATATATTTTTTGCTTCTGTTTCGAGCAAATACAGTTCATTAATCAATAAAAATTCTCGATATTGATGAACTAAATTTTCTTGAGGTTTTTCTCTGTGTGTACGTGCATTTCTAAAAGCTTGGTATGTACCAATAAATAAGTTTGCACGACCTATGATTTCAGATTTGTCTGGTAAATTCCAAGTAAGAGGAGCATTAAGTGATGCAAAAGCTTGAGAGAATAATTTACTACTGTGTTCACTTAGTCCTGTTCTTGTTCTTACAATATCTTCTAAGCGTTTATAAGCTTTTAACAGTGCAGAATCTGGATCATTTTTAAAGAGCAATGCTAAATCAAAAATTCTGTCATCAATGATTGAATAGGGAAGTTCAAGTGGATAATAACGTTTTAGACTAAACGTTGTTGAGACTTCATTTCTAAAAGAATAGATATAGTCATGTAATCGTATAGGACGGATAATTTTTTGTTTGAAAATAAAATCAATATCACCAACACTTAGCGATGAACTATTCAGCTTATTCATCATTTTTGATGCAATTAGAATTTCTTCAGTTTCGATTTCATGTCTATTTAATATAGTTAAAGCTGTTGCTAATCCTTTTGGTCCTTCGCCTGAGTAACCAGATGTAAATCCTGAACGGATAATATAATAACTTTCAAACCGATCCTTGAGGATTAATGCGTGGGTTTGATCAGAAGTCAGAAGTAAAGCATAGGAAAGATCAGAATGAGTTTGTAGTAGGTTATAAAGGCTCAACAAGCAGGTTTGTGTTATACCAACCTCTCCTAAATACTCAATGTGATAATAATTTTTAGTTTGAAACATAGTTTACCATTTCTTTTTATCAGTGGTAGAGTGAATGATGGAGTATAAATAAGTAAAAATCTATAATTTTGAATAATTAAGATATAATTATATTTGGGGAAAAAAGCATTTAGAAGTTGCTCAATATTTTTATAGAGACACATCATTAAAATCTTTTTAAAACACAAAAAAGCCTAAACCACGAAAGTTTAGGCTTTTCAGCTTCCAATGGATGAGGTTGGAATAAATTTGGCGGTGAAAGAGGGATTCGAACCCTCGATACGCTATAAACGTATACACACTTTCCAGGCGTGCTCCTTCAGCCACTCGGACACTTCACCAAGGCGACGGATAATAACCAAAAAAAAGAATTCTGCCAAGCAACAATTGAGTTAGAGCAAAAAAAATTTCACAGTGATATGATTGCGCAAAAATAGTGTCTAATTTTTGAAGACGAATCTATGCAAAGTACTGCAAAAAAAGCCGCGTTACCTGCGATCACACTCGCAGCATTAGGGGTGGTATTTGGAGACATCGGAACCAGTCCCTTGTACGCCCTACGCCAATGTTTTCTCACCGCACACATCGCCATCACTGAAGCAACAGTGCTGGGGATCTTATCGCTGATCTTCTGGTGCATGATGCTCACCATCAGCTTTAAATACGTCACCGTCATCATGCGGGCAGACAACAATGGTGAAGGCGGGATCATGTCTTTGCTGGCGCTCAACTTGCGTTCCAACCGAATTCCAGATAACCGAAAAATTTTTCTGATTGCTTTAGGTTTTATCGGGGCATCGTTGTTTTTTGGCGATGGTATCATTACCCCAGCGATTTCAGTGCTTTCTGCGATTGAAGGGCTAAGTATTGCTACACCGATGTTTAATAAATGGTTAATGCCATTGGCGATTGGTATCCTTACCGCATTGTTTCTTGTACAACGACATGGTACAGGGACGATGGGTAAATTCTTTGGTCCAATCACCCTGACTTGGTTTGCATCCATCGGTTTAATTGGTATTCACAGTATTAGTCAAACACCTTATGTCTTGACTATGCTGAGTCCACATTGGGCATTGAACTTTATTTTTCATCAGCCATTCGTTGCTTTCTTAACGATGGGAGCGGTGATTCTAACCGTAACTGGGGGTGAAGCACTCTATGCTGATATGGGACATTTTGGGCGACTGCCGATTCGTTTAGGTTGGTTTATTATCGTATTGCCGTGCCTCTTACTCAACTATGCAGGGCAAGGGGCGCTGTTGCTACGTGATCCAAGTGCGATCGAAAACCCATTCTACTTATTGGTGCCTGAGTGGGGTTTATATCCGATGATTGCCTTGGCAACAGCAGCGGCAGTGATTGCCTCGCAAGCGGTGATTACGGGCGTATTTTCAATGGCAAACCAAGCCATTCAACTGCGCTACTTACCACGTTTAACCGTACATCACACCTCTGATGTTGAGCAGGGACAAATTTACTTGCCGTTTATTAACTGGATTCTATTTGTTTCGATCCTATTGCTTATCGTGATTTTCCAAAACAGTGCCAACCTTGCCAATGCTTATGGTGTGGCGGTCACAATGACTATGCTGTGTGACACGATTTTAATCGCATTTTTAGCTTATGGTTTCTGGCGTTGGCCAAAGTGGAAAGTGGCATTATTTGCTGTGCCATTTTTAGTGATAGACAGTGTTTTTATTGGCTCAACCTCATTAAAAATCATCTCTGGGGGCTGGGTGCCGATCCTAATCGGTGCAATCGTGTTTACCATTCTGATGACATGGAAAACTGGACGAGAAATTGTCTTTAACCGTTTGGAAAAAGATGCACTGCCACTGGACTTGTTTATTAAAAGCGTTAGCTTGAGTGATGAAACTCAGTTTGTACCCGGACAAGCAGTATTCTTAACAGGTAATCCAAATATTGTACCGCATGCGATGTTGCATAATATTAAACATAATAAAGTGCTTCATGAACGTAACATCATGGTGACGGTGATTACCCGTGATGTACCTTATGTACCTGAGCAAGAGCGGATTCGTGTTGAAGTCTTAGATGATCGCTTCCAACGTGTCTTTGTTTATTATGGTTTTAAAGATCAGCCAGATATTCCGAATGCACTTGAATTGGCATATAAGCAACTTGAAGTTGAGTTCGATATGATGCATATCAGCTTCTTTATTTCACGTGATCGTTTAATTCATACCGTGGGTGAGGGTATGGCACCATGGCGTGAAAAACTGTTTATTTCAATGCAACGTAATACCAGCCCTGTGAGTGATTTCTATCAAATTCCACCGAACCGTGTAGTTGAAATGGGTAGTCAAATCGAGATTTAAAAAATCTCACAATATGAAAAGCCAGAAATCATTCTGGCTTTTTTTTATTTCAATCATTGGCTTGCGTTGACGTTGGTGCGGACGATGGGTGTTGCGAGAGGTCTTGATGTTGAGGAGGTGGGGCAATATCGATAATTCGGCGTGGTTCAGTTGAGTTCGGATCTTTCGGGATGGTTTCCAATATGCGTGGAGCAGGTTTAATTGGGGGCACTGTGGTTTTAAGTGCTGGTGGTGTTGGCTTTTATTCTGTAAATGAGGTTTTGTTGTCAGTTTAGACTGCTTTTCAATACTTTGCTTAGCCGTTGGTGAAGCAGCAAAAGCAGCGCAATTTAGCAAAGCACAGAGCAGTATCATTCCATATTTTGCTTGAAGTTTGAATCGTCGGAATATTTGCACTGTCTGTTATTCCATAAACATGATGGATGAATATAAACCCTGCGACAAATTGTGTCGTAAAGCTGTCGAAGATCTGACTTTAACATGCCATAATTTCGATGACAGCAGCAAGTCATACGATGGAAGTAATTTAATTTCTTAATTTTTTTGCAAGCAATCAATACTTGAGAAATTTAAAAAATTGTTTGAATAGGTAAAAATTGTAGAAGCTTTATTCAGTTGAATATTCACATAATATCTTTCGTTGCCTGAGCTTGTTAAGCTGTTTTATTGAATTCAAAACCAAGTATGGATTGGTTTTGAATATCTTGTCTGTTATGTGGCTTAGGATGATTTTTGTTGAAAAATTCAGTAGTTAAATTGGTGTTGGGTCTAGTGGCTACTGGAAGCTTTGCGATTGCATTTGGTCAAGAAAAAATTTTGCAGTTATTGCCTTTTACTCAAGGCAGTTCTCTTAATTCTGAATGCTTAAATCAGTTCTATCGAGATCAACCGCCGATCTTGATGAAAGACAGTTTAAAAAAGAACAGTTATCCTTTGTGTTTCAATGGCTTTAATGTGATGTATTCGGGCGTTTCCAAAACACCACTATGGACAGCGGAGTATTTATCACCACAACGGTTAAGCCAAAAGATTAAACGTGAAGACAGCTTCCATGAAGAGGAGCGAATCAGCAGTCAGCATCGAGCACTACTGTCTGATTATCGTGGTTCTGGTTATGACCGTGGACATATGTCGCCCAATGCCGATATGTCGACCAAAGCCTCTCAGTTTGATAGCTTTTCTTTGGCAAATATGGTGCCCCAAGCGCCTAAAAATAATCAGCAAGTCTGGCGAGAGTTAGAAGAAGCAACACGTGCGATTGTGACCAAACAAAAGAAAGATGTTTATGTGGTTACGGGACCATTATTTAGCGGCAAAAAACTTAAAACCATTGGTCGTGGTGTGATTGTTCCAACCGCTGTCTTTAAAGCGATCTATTTGCCTAAACATGGCATTATCGGTGCTTATTACGCGCCTAATAATAATTCATTGCAGGTCAAAGTGGTCAGCGTGTGCTATTTGGAAGAGCAGCTAGGAATGAACTTATTTCCACAGCTCACCGAAGAACAAAAGCGCAATACCTATAAATTGCCTTTAAATGCCAATCAAGTAAAAGCCAATAAAGAAATCGAATATTCTCATTGGGATGCGGAAAGTCAGTGTGCTGAAGCTGTGCCACAGGATCAGATTACTACGGTACAAAAGCAATTCCAGCCTGCCAGTCGTTCTACATCGACCAGCAATATTGAGTTGCCTAAAGTAGATGAAGAAACCAAAGATGCCTTGGTAAAACAATTGGCTGAAGCTTTGTTGCATTATATTTTACAAATTTTGAAATAATTAAAGCAGTATTAGAGGAGAATCTATCTATACTAGAGCTGTTTTATCCAGCAAAAAATGATGATCAAAGCTCAATCATATGGATATTGAAAGTGGCTACTCGTTTTGCGAGAGGCTGGGTATGATGGCGCTTAAAAGAGTATATACAAGCAGGTTTTTGTTTATAACGTTAACAATAGAGAAAATTAAAATGTTTAAAGCTTTTGAAAATGATACGGAATCGCATGCAATTCATGATTTGACCTTAGAAAATCAACTGGATTGTGTCAATGTCTATGGTAATTTGCAGATTACTAAGGATCAAGCAGGCTTAAAAGCTGCTAAAGTTTTACAAAGTTATTTGAATGACATTGTGGCAACTTTGGAGAAGCAAAGTGATCTGCCCGCGCAGATTGTTCGTCAAAATGAAGGTGAAATAGAAAATCCGTTTCTTTAAGCGCTATTGATTTAATTTCTATTTAAAGATTGAGATAAAAAAACCTGCTGAAGCAGGTTTTTTAAAATTTAACGGATTGAATTAAAGTTCAATGTGCATGGTTTAAACCACAGCATTTAATTGCGTGCTTCATTTCCAACGACTTTATAAATAATTGCACCAATTATAGCACCCACGATCGGTGCAACCCAGAATAACCACAGTTGGCTCAATGCAGCGGTTTCTGCAAATAAAGCGACCGCGGTACTGCGTGCTGGATTGACGGAAGTGTTGGTTACAGGAATACTGATTAAATGGATTAGGGTTAGCGCCAAACCAATCGCAATCGGTGCAAAGCCTGCTGGTGCGCGTTTATCCGTTGCACCTAAAATTACGATTAAGAATACTGCGGTTAAAACTATTTCAATGATCAATGCTGAAACCAAAGAATATTTTCCAGGAGACAAATCTCCATAACCGTTGGTTGCAAAGCCACCTGTTCCAGCGAACCCAGCCTGTCCTTGAACAATTAAATATAAGATAAAAGCCGCGAGAATACCGCCGACGACTTGAGCAATGATATATGGAACGAGGTCTTTGGCATCAAAACGACCACCCACCCATAAACCAACACTGACTGCTGGATTGAAGTGTCCACCTGAAATATGACCGAGTGCATAAGCACCAGTAAGTACTGTAAGACCGAATGCCAGTGCTACACCAGCAAAACCAATACCTAATTCTGGGAAAGCAGCAGCAAGTACCGCGCTACCACATCCTCCAAAGACCAGCCAAAAGGTTCCGATAAATTCTGCAAGATATTTATTCATATTGATTCCTATTTATTTTTTTTAACGGAATGGGTTATGTCGCTATTTTTTTAATAGTTGATAACCTTTCGATGAGGTACAACTTTATATTTTCAGCATCATTATCATAGTTTAAAAATATGAAAATTGAATCACAAATATAATTTTTTGATAATACTATCACTTAATGTTTTGATTTAATTGTGGAAAAAACTGCAAAGATTTGCCAAAAATATGATCTAAATAAAGTATTAATAGAGGAAATTTAATAAATATTTATCATTTAAATCAGGCATGATGATGTTTAAGTATTTCGATTTTGAAGTCGCCATTGTTGCGGTGTGAGCCCGGTCCATTGTTTAAAAGCACGTTGAAAGGCACTTTGTTCTGAGTAGCTCAAAAGCAAAGCAATTTCATGTAGCCCTAAATAGCGATCCTGCAAATATTGAAAGGCGAGTAGTTGCCGAACATCTTGGACACGTTGTTGGTAGGTGGTATTTTGACTTTGTAAATGACGTTGTAATTGGCGTGTAGACATATTGAGCTGCTTGGCAACTTCCTTAATTTGATAATTATTTTTTTGTAGTCCCAATAAAATACTTTGTTGTAAGCGCTCATC
The DNA here is from genome assembly GCF_001005515.1 of Acinetobacter sp. Ag2. Lineage (NCBI taxonomy): Bacteria > Pseudomonadati > Pseudomonadota > Gammaproteobacteria > Moraxellales > Moraxellaceae > Acinetobacter > Acinetobacter sp. Ag2. The sequence goes on along the minus strand of NZ_LBNA01000050.1, from coordinate 51,550 downwards.
TAATTGGGTGGTATTCGGCAAGCTGTCCAGTAGAGCTTGTGCTTGTTGCATCAGCAACTTTTGTAAGGTTTGGTCACTTTGTTTAACTGGAATGGTTAAAGCAGAAATAGGGAAGATCATCTCAACTTTTGGTTGTTGGAACTTTACTGGACAATTGAAAAAGCTTTCATATGCCATGCTATTTTTGGGTACTTGGTGAATAAAATTGACTTGATAAAGTTGAATATTGTCAGAAACAAATAAACGTAAAAATTGAATCATCACAGCAATCGCGATTTCATCCGTGATTTGAGTGGTGAAGTGAGCCGGTAGATTTGCCCAACCTACCGAAATATGTTGTTCATCATAATATTCGACTTTGAGTGGGCTACCATCATAAATTAAACGATGAAAATCATGATAACGGCTGAGGGCTTCTCCTAAACTGTCACAGGACTGTGCAATATAGGCAATAATGCCTATATGCTTCGGTTGTACATAAGGTGCGATTTCTAACCCTAAAGCAGGGCTTTGTACTTGTGACTGTATCTCATCCAAAATTTCACGCCAAACGGTATAGTCAAAGCGTTCAAGATTTTGAACCTGTTGTAACTTGGGTGAAATGTTTAAGCCTCTAGCTTCGCTAAAGGTATAGAGTAATTGCCCAAGCCCTCCATAAACGGAGCCTGCATAATCCTTTAATAGCATCATTGACACATCTTGTTGTTGTACGATTTACATCATGTAAGATCAAACTTGGCGCTATTTTAAGCGAGTTTAAATCCAGCAAACAAGTCGCATTTTATGGGGTTGGTGATAGATTTTCTATAGTGTTCATGTCGTGATTTGTCAATGAAAATACTTTTCCATGTCAATATCTTTTTTCAGCACAGTTTTATATTAAAAAATAAGCAGAGGAGAAAAAACATGTTAAAAGGCTTTTTAGTTGGATTGGTCTTTGCGAACGGCTTTGAGTGGATTGCACATAATTATATTTTGCATGGTCAGCACCGTCCTGGAAAGCCACGTTTTAGCCCTGTTCCAAGAAGTATGAAATCGCATTGGGAACATCACCGCGAAGTCCGTAAGCAGGATTTTCATGATGATGGTTATGTGCAAGGTATATCGAATTGGCGCACCAAAAATGAAATTGTTTCATTGGCAGTGGTTGCAGGTGCTGCGAGTTTAATTTTTTATCCGATTTCAAAAGGCATGGTGGCTGCATCTTTATATAGTGCATGTAATTATTATTATATTCACCGCCGTGCACATTTAGAGCCAGCATGGGCGATGAAGAAAATTCCTTGGCACTATGATCATCATATGAATGCAAATCAAGATGCAAACTGGTGTGTGACCAAGCCGTGGTTTGACTATCTGATGGGAACACGGGTGATCTCATCCGCAGATTTACAAGAGCAAAATCCGTTGGGAATCACGCTACCTCAGCCGATTGCACACTGGGTTTCAACAACCGTTGAAAAGTATTTTCCTGCAAAATGGGTTGAGAAAAAACCACAAGTGATTGAAGAACATTCGGCGAACCGTGTAGATTCAGTCGCCTGATCTTGTGTTTTGTTAAAGTTTAGCTTTGACTCATCTGATTGGTTTGGAGCGCTATTCTTGTCTCCATTGATCTGAAAGCGCGAATTATCAGTTCGATTGTCGTGATTTGTCACAAAATATGTATGTTTGGTCAATGTATAACATGTTTTCATGATTATACTGGCTAGCATCAAGATATGTTTCAGAATGCAAATAGCTGTCGTTTCTGAAGTTTATAGGAGTCTCCAAGACTCCTTTTTTTATGTCTACAAAAACAAAAATCGCACTTCTCACATGGCACGATCAGCGTAGCTAATGGGGTTTGATGAGTATCAAATCAGAGCTAAGCTAGTACAGCTTAATCTATGGCATCCATGTCGCCAAACGCGATAGCGATGCTGGTCAAATTGATAGATGTCGGTCAAATTGGTAGAAGGGAAAACAAAATCTTTCTACAACCTAAGCGCTATATAAAATATTTGAAAGAATAGCGTTAAGTTGAACGTATATTAATTTAATCTCATTTAGAGAAATGCGATTAGATTCTGGCAATGTTTTAAGTGCTTTGTTCTTTTGAGCATCAATAGACTATAAAAAATCCCCATCAGGGGATTTCTTTATGAAGCACAATACACAGGTTGCTTTCAAATGACCATTGTATAGATCTTTGAATACTACTCTGGTTTAAGCCCTTCAGCTTTTTCCAACGATTCATCATTATTGAAGAATTTTTCACGTTGTTCTTCTAAAAACTTCTTAGCATCCGCTTCAAATACATTTAAACGTTTTTCATTAATCAATGTGGTTTGATGCTTTAACCATTCTTGCCAAGCTTGTTTAGACACAGTGTCAAATAATTCCTGTCCTTTTGCGCCTGGGAAAGGTGCAAAGTCTAAACCTTCTAACTCTTTTTGATATTTACGGCAAAATACTTGTCGAGTCATATCAAAACTCCTTATGCATAAAGTTTTTCTAAACGTGTATGAGCGCGTTCAATCGCCGCTGCCACTTGAGCAGGTGCAGTCCCACCAATATGGTTACGGGCATTCACTGAAGCTTCTAATGTCAATGCTTTTTCAAATACATCTGCCTGAATTAAATCAGAGAACTGCTGTAATTGTTCAAGTGTTAATTCGGAAAGGTCTTTAGATTCCTGAACACCCAATGCAACTGCCTTACCTACGATTTCATGGGCATCACGGAAAGCGACTCCATTTTTAACCAGATAATCTGCCAAATCTGTTGCAGTAGAGAAGCCACGAAGTGCTGCTTCACGCATTACATCAACATTCGGTACCAGTGCAGGAATCATGTCTGCGAAAGCCATCAATGAACCACGGATGGTATCAATGGCATCAAATAATGGTTCTTTGTCTTCTTGATTGTCTTTGTTATATGCCAAAGGTTGACCTTTCATCAAGGTTAACAGGCTCATAAGATCGCCATAGACACGACCAGTTTTACCACGAACCAATTCTGGAACATCTGGGTTTTTCTTTTGTGGCATGATCGAAGAACCAGTACAGAAACGGTCTGGAATATTCACAAATTTAAATTGTGCAGACGTCCAAAGAATCAATTCTTCTGACATACGTGATAAATGCATCATGATCAGTGAAGCAGCTGCGTTGAATTCAATGGCAAAGTCACGGTCTGATACAGCATCTAGCGAGTTTTCAGCAACTGCTTCAAAACCTAATAATTCCGCAGTGAACGCACGATCGATCGGATAGGTCGTACCTGCCAATGCCGCTGAACCCAAAGGCATACGGTTAACACGTTTACGACAGTCAATCAGACGCTCAGAGTCACGTACCAACATTTCAAACCAAGCCATTAAATGATGACCAAAAGTCACAGGTTGTGCAGTTTGTAAATGCGTGAACCCAGGCATGATGGTTTGGGTATTGTTGCTGGCTAAGCGAAGAATACCTTTTTGTAGTTTTTCCAGTAATTTTAAAATTGCGTCAATTTCATCGCGAACATAGAGACGAATATCTGTCGCAACTTGGTCATTACGGCTACGCCCGGTGTGTAGCTTTTTGCCTGTGATACCAATACGCTGAGTCAAGCGAGATTCGATATTCATATGCACATCTTCAAGATCGATGCGCCATTCGAATTGACCTGCTTCAATTTCAGTTTTAATTGTATTCAAACCATTGATAATGTCATCACGTTCTTGTTCTGTAAGCACCCCAACTTTTGCTAACATAGTTGCATGTGCAATAGAGCCAGCAATATCTTGTTTATAAAAGCGTTGGTCAAACTGGACAGAAGCAGTAAATTCAGCAACAAAGGCATCAGTAGCTTCAGAGAAACGACCGCCCCACATGCCTGAAGTTTGGGCTTGTGACGGATTAGAGGAATTAGAAGATGTGGTCATATCGGCTCAGTAGGAAAAAAAGCAGTAGAACTAAACGCAGTATAACAAATTCAGCCTCACTTGCCGAAGTAAAGCACAATCATTCATCAAGAAAATCTACTTTGCATTTTCAGCCTTCGTATTTTTTTAGCAAAATGGGGCATCGTCAGTATTTATTGGAATTATTTATTTCCAGTAATGTATTGGCTTTTTTATTGGCACTGGCAGAAGCACAGTCGTGGAGTAATTTAAATGTTTGGCATGTTTTAGAATATATTTTATATATTAACTGGATATTATTGGCATTTGCTGCCTTTCAAGATCTATTTGCCAAAAGGTTAGCGCAATATACTTATTTGTCGGCGATGATTTTCAGTTTTATACTTTTACAGGTCATCGTCATGTGCACAACTTTGGTGCTGAATATTGTGCATTATTGGGCTGTTCATTTTTCTTTACAAAATATTTCGACAAACGATATCAGTCATAATCTTATTTTGCATTTAAGTTATGGGATATTACTCGGTGCATTTTGTTTGCGTTATATGTATATTCGCGAGCAAGCCGTTTTACAACAACACAGTGAATTAAATGCACGGGTTCAAGCCATGCAGGCGCGAATTCATCCTCATTTTCTATTTAATAGTTTAAACAGTGTGGTGAGTTTAATTGCAATTGATCCAGATAAAGCAGAACAAATGCTGATTGACTTGTCAAAATTGTTTAGAGCAAGCTTTCAAGAATTAAAATTGGTGACCTTAAAAGAAGAAATACAATTATCGAAACAATATATTGCCATTGAACAAATCCGTTTGGGCGAGCGTTTAAATGTTGAGTGGAATATTCCACAGCCGGGATTATTGGAATATGTGCAAATTCCATTATTAACCCTGCAACCCTTAATTGAAAACAGTATTTTTTATGGGGTCGAAAACCAAATGAAAGATGCCAAGATTGGGATACTGGTTGAAATATTGCAAAATCAAGTCAATATAGTCATTACCAACCCATTTTTACAAGATAGAATAAAAGTGAGACAAGGGCATGGAATTGCTTTAGAAAATGTAAAACAGCGTTTAAAAGCACATTTTGGCGATTCTGTTTATTTTCGGAATTATGCAGGGAATGGATTATTTACGATGGTCATTCAATATCAGTATAAAAATAGATGATTGAGACATGTATTAAAAATAAATAATGTAGGTATTTGGGTAAGGAGGAGCAATGGACATCCTGATTTGTGATGATGAACCGCTTGCAGTGGAACGCTTATCACGGTTGGTGTCGCAACTTGGGCATCAGGTTATTGCCACAGCACAACATGGAAAGCAAGCATTGGAGATGGTTCAACAGTTTGAGCCTGACGTCGTGTTGCTGGATATTCAGATGCCAGAAATGGATGGCTTAAGTTGTGCGCAACATTTGGCGCATTTTAACCCGATGCCTGCAATCGTATTTTGTACAGCGTTTGATGAGCACGCTTTACAGGCGATTCAATCTCAAGCAAAAGGATATTTGTTAAAGCCAATTGCCAAGGATGAATTGGAAACAGTTTTAGGGAATGTGACTAAACTGACGCAAGCTCAATTAACTCAGATAGAAAAAAAAGAACTCATGGAAGAAAAAGTGCAAAGGCAGCAAATTGCTGCAAAAACCTATCGAGGTTTGGAACTGATCCCTGTTGAAAATATTTATTATTTTTTAGCAGATCAAAAATATGTCACCGTTCGCCATAAAAATGGGAGCGTTTTGATTGATGAAACCTTAAAGGATTTGGAAACTGAATTTTCAGATCGTTTTATACGAATACATCGTAATGCACTCATTTCTTTAGATTATTTGGATGGTCTGGAAATGGTTGCTTCAGGACAGTATCAAGCGCGATGCCGTGAGCTTGAGGAGCGTCTGGCGGTGAGTCGTCGACATTTACCTTTGCTTAGGGAACGCATGCAGAATTTATAGTTTTGTGTGAAAGATAAATCATTTTGATAATTTACTTGCATTTTTAAGATTGCAGGGTAAGTTTAGAGTGTTTAAAAGTTTGGCAAAACTGAAATGATGAAAACCTTGAAAATCGCAACTCGACAAAGCCCGCTTGCATTGTGGCAGGCAGAACATATTCGTGATCGTTTAGAACAATTGCATCCGCATATCAAAGTAGAGTTGGTGACTTTTGTCACTCAAGGCGACAAAATTTTAGACACGCCCTTGGCTAAGATTGGTGGAAAGGGTTTATTTGTCAAAGAGCTTGAAGCAGCATTGATGGATGGACGTGCAGATTTAGCTGTACATTCTATGAAAGATGTCCCTATGCAATTGCCTGAAGGTTTAGAGCTGGCGGTGATCTGTGAGCGTGAAGATCCATTTGACGCCTTTGTTTCAAATCATTATGCAAAGTTTGAAGATTTACCTCAAGGTGCCAAACTTGGTACTTCCAGTCTACGCCGTAAATGTCAAATTCTTAAACAGCGTCCTGATTTGGATGTGATTGATTTACGAGGCAATGTCGGTACACGCTTGTCTAAGCTTGATGCAGGTCAGTATGATGCGATTATTCTCGCCAGTGCTGGGTTAAAGCGTTTAGGGCTTGCACAACGTATCCGTCATAGTCTCGCACCAGAACTCAGCTTGCCTGCTGTGGGACAAGGTGCATTAGGTTTAGAGTGTCGTTCTAATGACCCTGAAACTTTGAATTTGATTCTGCCTTTGATGCACAATGAAACCAATGCGTGTGTACGTGCTGAACGCGCCTTCAATGCTTATCTTGAGGGCGGCTGTCAGGTTCCAATAGCAGGCTTTGCAACACTGGACAATCAAGTATTGTCTTTAGAAGGCCGTGTTGGAAGTACGGACGGTCAGACATTGCTGTGTAGCAAGGTCAGTGGTACTGTCGAACAAGCAGAGCAGTTGGGTGTAAAACTCGCAAAAGATTTATTGCAACTTGGTGCTGGAGATTTACTCAAAGCACTGTATCAAACACAGTAATCGGGTTCCGATGCTGTTTATCAATACACGTCCGATTGACCGAGCTGAGCCTTTAACAGCATGCTTGCGTCAATCAGGTTTTACTGTGGTTGATTTGCCTTTATTAGCGTTAAAGCCCCGTCCATATGACAGTACTTTAGCTACACTGTATTCAAAACTTTTAACGACGCAAATCATCGTTGTAGTCAGTCCAATGGCTGTACAAATGGGAATGCAGTATCTTCAACAGTCTGGGATGAGTCTTACACAGATTCAGCATATTCAATGGATTGCTGTTGGAAAAAAAACTGCTCAATGCTTGGCTGAATTTGGGATAGCAAGTCATGTACCCGAGGTGGAAAGCTCCGAAGGTATGCTGAGTTTACCGATATTTAACAGCATAGAGAATATTCAGAAAATTGCATTTTGGCGCGGTAAAGGTGGTCGCCAATTTATGATGCAACAGTGCCAAGAACGTCATATTGATGTTTTAAACTTTGTTTTATACGAGCGTTTATGCCCACCAGAAACCCAAATACAGTTTTCTGCTTTGCTCAATCAAATAAATCAATTTGAGCCGCCTTACTGGACTTGTATCAGTAGTGAAGCAAGCTGGCGGAATTGGTTGGCGTTGACAGAAAAGCATTCTCATTTGGTTAATGCCTGTCATTATTTAGTTTTGGGTGAGCGTTTGTATCAATTATTAATGCATGATAAAAATACGACTCAAAAATGTTTTAATATCACTCAAATTTTAACGCTAGAACCAAAAGCAATTCTACACAGCATTGTGCAGTTGCAAAGGAAATTATGAAGAAGTTTATTTATATCTTATTGTTGATCGCTCTAGGATGGCTCATTAAGTTGAGTTATGACTTCTATCATGTTTCACAACAGTTGGATGAGATTCAACAAACACTGCATAAAAGTGAACAAAAAAATGCCAGTTTGAACGATCAATTGGTGGCAGTAAAAAGACAAGCGGATGAACCGAGTCAAGAAACAAGCAAGCAACCTCCTGTACTCAAAGAACCCAGTACGGGAATTAACCCAAGTGTGTTGATTAAACAGCAACTTGAGTTGGTCCAGTTTGCGATACAACAACAGCAATTTGTCTATGCGCTGGAGCATTTAACCCAAATTAACCAATCTTTAGATCAATACGCATTGGCAGAGGCAGTCAAGCAAAGTCTGCATCAAAGCATTGTTCAAGATATGCAGAATATCCAACAGTTTGTGATTGAAAGAAATGCACAGCAAGATCAGTTGGATAGCTTAATCAAACAAGTTGATCAAAGTTTGACTGCAGAACTGAAAAATAATCAACTTAAATTAAATACCAGTCAGAGCGCCCACTTTTGGGAGAAATGGTTCAAGGTCGATGTACTTAGTACGGATGCACCAGAATTGAGCAATCGCCGCTTTATTTTAAAAGAAACTCAATTGAGACTTTTGCTCGCTCAACAACTTCTGATTAAAGGTCAAAATATTGAATATAAAGCCATGCTGAATCAGGCGATTCAACAACTTGATCTGTTGCCTGATGCTGCAAGTCAGAACATCAAACAACAATTATTAAAAATTAAACAGAGCTCACAATCTCCTGTTCCTAAGCTGAATAGCTTGGCAGTGTTGGGGTAGTGGGATGAAACATATTTTCTTGATCTATGCCTTTATTAGCCTGATTATTTTTGCGATTTTGAGTGTCTTGAGTTATGCCGCAGGGGCTGGTTATGTTTATGTGCTTTGGCATAATATTCAAATCCAGACGAACTTATGGGTATTGTTATTTCTAGGCGTTATCATCAGCTTTCTTATGCATGTGATGTGGTATGCCTTGAATCGCTATCTGCGTAGAGAAAAAAGAAAATTAGAACAAGTTTTAAACTTTAGTGATTTGCATCCCTTTGAGCAATTGGGCGTGTTGTGGTTATTAGATGGTGAAGATGAGCAAGAACAGGTTATTCAAAATATTTTTGATCAATCGGGTTTATTAAAAGCGATTATTCAATCCCGAATATTGTTCAAGCAAGGTGATTATGCAGCAGCTTTGCAAGTTTTGGAAAATAGCCCACCCTCAGCATTTGAATTAGCCGAAATTCTCCGTATCGAAATTTATTTGGCGCAGCATGACAGTCAGCAAGCTTTGACACATCTTGAGTTTTTAAATGGTCATGAGTTGTCGCCATGGCTGAGTCAACTTTCAGAAAGTTATAAATTATCAGTACAAAAATTATGGGGACAGTTTGCAATCCAGTCACCTTGGCACTATTTACATTCAAGTCAATTTGGACAGTTGGAAGTCGCGACCAAACAACAATGGTTGATTCAGCTTTTAGGTTGCTATGACCAAGCGCAATTTGAGGACTTGGAGTTATTACAGCACAAGTTTTTTGAAATCGCACCTTTACTTGATCAAATGCCCTATGACACCAAAGTATTATGGTTGAAGTTAATTACTCGTCTACCTGAGCTGGCACAGCAACAGCAACAACTTGCCATTCAATTGCTGGATGAGAAATTCGATCAGGATGTTTTCTACTTATGGTTTCAACAACAGTTGCTTCGGCAAAATCCAGATTATGAATATCTGGAACAACAGATTATTCATCTGGAAAGTAAGTATATAAATATTCCTGTATTTAGTTTTGCAAAGTGGCATATATATACGGCGACACAACGTGAAACAGAAGCGGATCAGCTCTTAGCATTATATCCAAATGATATTTTGATGAATTATTTACGGATTAAAGCCACTCTAAATGGCAATGATGAATTAATTCAGCAATTGAATTCAATTTTTGAAAAAGACAGCAACTACATTCAGTTTAAAATTTGAGAACACATTATGAATCTATTGGCACAATTCCCTATCGTTTATGAACAAAAGGTCGCTTGGGGAGATATGGATGCTTTTGGTCATGTGAATAATGTGCAGTATTATCGTTATATAGAAAGTGCGCGTATTGCATATTTTGATCGTTTAAATGTATTTGAACAAGATGTTTTAACTGTGGTTGCTTCAAGTCAATGTAAATATTTAAAACCAGTATTTTATCCAGATGTGCTACATATTGGTGCAGGTATAGCGGAAATGCGCAATAGTGCAATACGCATGCATTATGTATTATTCAGTGAACAGCAACAGGAGATTGTTGCCGATGGTGAAGCGGTCATCGTATTTGTAGATAAAGATTCTATGAAAAAAGCATTAATACCTGAAAATTTAAGAAAAGTTATAATTGATCTCGAAGCAACAGTTCAAAACAATTTGCTGAATTTATAAAAACGCTACAGTTATCATCATTATATTTAAAACGTGTATCAAAAATTACTTTTTGTTGTATGTTTATTTTGACTGGGATAAATAAACATTTTTGGCGTGTTATAATCATTTTTTGTTGTTTTATGTATTTATTGGGGAATATATGTATTGCCAATTGGTATAAATAAAAATACTATTGCTGTGAATTTATTTTAAATATATTTGCGAAGTTTAATGTGGAGTGTTAATGATGCCTGATATTAGTAATTTATCTGTTGAAGAGTTAAGAAAGTTAACAGCTGAAGCTGAAGCTTTAATTGAAAGTAAAAAAGATCAAGCGATCGAAGATGCTTATAATAAGATTGTTGAAATTGCAGAATCTGCGGGTTTAAGCCTAGAGCAGTTTATTGAGTATGGTGCTCAAAAACGTAAAAAGACAACACGTAAAGCTGTTGAGCCACGCTACCGCAATAAGAAAAATACGGCTGAAACTTGGACGGGTCGTGGTAAGCAACCTCGCTGGTTGGTTGCTGAAATTGAAAAAGGCGCTAAATTAGAAGATTTCTTGATCTAATCTTCATCTAAGTGTCATTCAATGACGATAAAATAAAAGAACCAAGCAAAACTGCTTGGTTTTTTTATACGAGTGAATTGGCGATATGAAAAAATTATGCATAATGTATAAACAAGAGGGCATCATCTTGCATGGAAGAATAAATCAATGATGGTAAAGCTGGATGAATAAAAAATCAAAACAGATGACCTGGTGGATTACTGGAGTTGTCGCTTTTTTAATTTTTGTACTTTTACAAGTTCCTGCAACATGGTTAATTGCTAAATTTTATAAAAATAATCAAACCTTACACAATGTCAGTGGCAATATTTGGCAAGGGCAAGCGGATTGGCATAAAGGTAATTTACGTGGGTCAGTTTCATGGCGTACGCGTCCTTGGGATTTAATCTTATTGCGTGTTGGGGCAAATGTTGAAGTTCATAGTGGACAAACGCAACTCAATGGGGTTGTGGGCTATGGCTTGGGTAAAAAAATTATTGTTAATCAAATGCAAGGTCAGATTGCTCCTGAAACATTGAAAAATATCGCCAACTGGCAATGGCCTGCAAATGCCATACAGATTTCGGACATGAGCCTTCGTTTTAAAAAAGATGCTGGATTTAGTGATGTTGATGGTCAGCTGCATTGGGCTGGTGGTGAACTTCGCTATACTTTTGGTCAACGACAAGATCAAATGAATATCCCTTCTTTAAATGCACAGCTAAAAGATGAAGCAGGTAAACTGATTTTTGATATTCAAGATCAACGCAGCCAAAAAATGGCGAATATCAGTTTAGATCCAAGTATGATGTTGGATGTACAATTGACCCAAAGAATGTTACTTAATGTTCCATCTTATGATGGGAAAGCTGGACTGGATACATTTGTGATCAGTTCAAGACAACCACTGATTCAAGGTGGTTTCTAATGAATATAAAAGAACAGTTTGAAAACATTTCTTGGAAAAAAGCAGAACATCTCGCACCTGTTGCCTTATTTATATTGATTTTGGCATTGTGTTGGAAATTAGCCTCTATTTTTTGGTGGGTGGTCGCACCGCCTCAAGTGATGCAACCTGAACAAGTGAGTCTAGGCTCGCAACAAGCACAAGTTCCTAATATTTCAAGTTTTTCCTTGTTTAATGAAGTGGGTTCAAGCGCAACAGCAGATGACAGCATTCCAATGGTATTGCAGGGTGTTGTGGTGAGTTATCCTGCACGCTTTTCATCGGCTGTGATTAAAGTAAAGGAAACGGCAGATCGTTATGTGGTTGGTGAAACCATAGAAGGCACCAGTTATCAGTTGTCAGAAGTATATTGGGATCATATTGTTTTAAGCCAAGGTGGCAATAATAGTAAAGAGTTACGTTTTACAGGTTTGGATAATTTATATCAGCCTTTACCTGGGCAGCCTGCAGATTCGAATATGGCAACACCAACCAGTAATCCAGATCAAGCTGTACCGCCACCACAAAATACCAGTCAGAATGCGTTGGGGCAGGCAATTGATCGAATGAATGAAAATCGAGAACAATATCTAAAGAGCATGGGGGTGAACACCAATAGCGGACAAGGCTATGAGGTGACAGAACAAACCCCCGCAGCACTTCGAAATAAATTAGGACTTCGGTCTGGGGATCGCATTCTTTCACTCAATGGGCAGTCAGTCGGTCAAGGACAGAGTGATGTTCAACTGCTAGAACAAGCAAAGCGTGAAGGAAAAGTAAAAATTGAAATTAAGCGTGGTGATCAGGTGATGACCATTCAGCAAAGTTTGTAAGTGGCTAGGACTACAAATAAAATTAGGATAGATAATAAGTTATGGCTTTTTTGACTCACAATCGACCACTCTGGGCTATCGTTGCAGCAGCACCCATGATGGTTGCAGTTAGTACAGCAACATATGCTCAGACGTGGAAGATTAACTTACGCGATGCTGATCTTACGGCTTTTATCAATGAAGTTGCAGATATTACGGGTAAAAACTTTGCTGTTGATCCGCGCGTACGTGGCAATGTAACTGTTATTTCAAACAAAGCACTCAATAAAAACGAAGTTTATGACCTATTTTTAGGTGTGCTCAATGTCAATGGTGTAGTGGCGATTCCATCAGGCAATACCATACGTTTAGTGCCTGACAGTAATGTTAAAAACTCTGGTGTTCCTTATGATCCACGCAACAATGCACGCGGTGATCAGGTGGTCACACGGGTAATTTGGTTAGAAAATACCAATCCAAATGATTTAATTCCTGCACTTAGACCGTTAATGCCTCAATTTGCTCATTTGGCAGCCATACAAGGCACCAATGCGTTAATTGTTTCAGATCGAGCGGCAAATATTTATCAACTTGAAACCATCATTCGTAATTTGGATGGTACAGGACAAAATGATATTGAAGCTGTACCTTTGCAGCAAAGTCAGGCTGAAGAAATCATTAAACAATTGGATGCAATGAGTGCGACTGGCGCATCAAAAGATTTCGCAGGGGCACGGGTACGTATTATTGCAGATGTACGCACCAACCGTATTTTAATTAAAGGCGATACAGGTACACGCAAACGTATTCGTAATATGATTGAAATGCTTGATGTGCCATCAGCAGATCGTTTAGGTGGACTAAAAGTATTTAAACTCAAATACGCCAGTGCAAAAAATCTCTCTGAAATTTTACAAGGCTTAGTCACTGGGCAAGCAGTCAATTCAAACTCAAATAATTCTTCGACCAATAATAATTCTAGTAATAGCAGTAATTTAAATAATAACAGTAATAACTCTTCTTCAAATTCCAGCTCAGGCAGTAGCAGTATTTCAACGCCGGGGATTAATTTAAATAGCAATTCCAATAACAATAATCAAAACAATGTCACCAGCTTTAATGCCAATGGTGTCAGCATTATTGCTGATGGTGCACAAAATGCCTTGGTGGTCAAAGCCGAACCACAATTGATGCGAGAAATAGAAGCCGCAATCCAGCAATTGGATGTACGTCGTCAACAAGTGTTGATTGAAGCGACTATTCTTGAAGTATCAGGGAATGATACAGATCAATTGGGTGTGCAATGGGCTTTAGGCGATATTAGTAGTGGTGTGGGGCTGATTAATTTTGATAATATCGGCAGTAGTTTAGCGGCACTAGCTGCGGGTTATTTATCTGGTGGTGCGGCTGGTTTGGGTAATGCAGTTAAACCCGGAACTTCACTTATTTTAGGCGATTATAAAGAAGGCGCTGATGGTTCACGCAAGCTCTATGGTGCAGTGATTCAGGCATTAAAAGAACGAACTAAATCAAATCTGCTCTCTACGCCGTCTATTCTGACCATGGACAATGAAGAAGCGTATATTGTTGTGGGGGAAAATGTACCTTTTGTAACAGGGTCTGTATCTACAGGTACCGGCGGAACGGTCAATCCTTATACTTCGATCGAACGTAAAGATGTCGGGGTCACCTTAAAAGTTGTTCCACATATTGGTGAAGGTGGTTCAATTCGTTTGGAAGTCGAGCAAGAAGTCTCAGGGGTCAAATCTAGTAAAGGGCAAGCTCAGGACTTAGTCACCAGTAAACGCTCTATCAAAACAACAGTAACAGCTGATCATGGACAAACAGTCGTATTGGGTGGGCTGATTTCTGATGATACGGTTCTTGGTCGTCAATCTGTGCCATTCTTAGGAGATATTCCTGGTTTGGGACGTTTATTTAGATCAGATGCAAAGTCAAATGTTAAACGTAATCTTTTAGTGTTTATTCATCCAACAATTGTGGGTGGCGATACAGAAATACGTCGTTTATCTCAGCAACGTTATGACCAGCTATACAGCTTGCAATTGGCGATGGATAAAGATGGGAATTTTGCCAAACTGCCTGCCAATGTTGATGATGTATTCCAACAGCGTTTGCCTATTACCTCGTCACCAAATACTCAGCCTAAACTGATTCAACCACAGCCGACGGCACAGCCATCCAGTCAATATCAGAAAGTACCCGCAGGTGGCGTAGCAACAAATCCAAACAAAAGCAATGCGGTTACAACCCCTGTTGCAGAGGAACCAAATGATATCCGTAAGCAGTAGCGGATATTTTTGAGTGTTAAAATTAGATCAGCTGTTTGATTGAATGTTTAAGATTTACAGTTAATTTGTTGCAATGGCTTGTTTGATTCATGAGCTAAAGTATGGTTTTAAGTTGATTTAGAACTCTAGATATGTCGTGTTAAAATAAATGTAAATTGGAATGAGAGAATGACGATGACTTGGAAATTACAAGCAATTTCGGGTGAGTTAGAAGGACAGGAAGTGACGATTGACCGTGACATGTTGGTGGGTCGCCATCAAGATGCGGATCTTTTATTGCAGTCTGCGGAAATCTCACGTCGCCATGCCGCATTTTTATTGAAAGACGATGCATTATGGGTACAGGACTTAAAGTCATCAAACGGAACTTTTGTGAACGATATACGTATCGATCAGGATAAAATGTTGATGGATGGTGATATTGTTCAATTTGCCAGTATTAAATTCAATGTACTTGCACCTGTAAAAGCAGTTGAAGTGGCTGAGCAATCTATCGTAGAGCCTACATCTATCATTGCAGATGCTGAACCAGCGATTGCACAAGTTGAGCCATCAGTTTCACAACTCGCCGAACAACAAGTACAACAACCTGCTGAGGCTATTGCAACCGCAGAACTTGATACACCTGTATCAATTGAACCGAGTGCGGCAGAAAAAATGAGTGAACAGGGCATGCCAGAGCTTTCGGCACGAGATAGCAATGTACAAATCACTCGTGAAGGAATGCCATCAGGCGTAGCTGTACCTAAGCCAGCTCCAATTCCTGATGGTGTTGACATTCATACGCCAATAAAACCTGACATTGAACAAGTTAAAGCGCCAGAAGCACGCGTTGAAAAAGAAATAGAAACTCAGAAAAATGCCAAAGTTGGCTTGATGACGGTGGTTGTCTTAATCATTTTGGCAATTATTGCATGGCTGTTGTTTAAATAATCTGTGAATGCGATACACTCAAGGCATGCAATCGCATGCCTTTGTTTTATGTAAAGTCTATACAAAGACTAAAGTTGGATTTTATTTTTAGTGCGATAAGTTTTAAAAAATTATTTTAGGTGTACAGCATGAATGTGGCAAAGCTAGACCAACGTGAACTTATTTTATTTGATTTGGATGGAACATTGGTTGATTCAGCATTTGATTTATATCGTGCTATGAATCTGAGTTTGGCACGTTTAAATCTTCCTTTAGTCACTGAGCAACAAGTCCGCGTTTGGATTGGCAAAGGCACATCATTATTTTGTGAAAGTACTTTAAAATATTTAAAAGGCGAGGTTGATCCCGTATTGCATCAGCAGTTGCTTGATACATTTTTGGAAATTTACAATGCCGAACCATGTGTAGATACTCAGCCATTCTCTGGGATTTTAGCGTTTTTAGATTGGGGAATACAAAATAACAAGAAGCTGATTTGTGTGACCAATAAACCTGAACAGCCTGCCAGAAAAATCTTAGAAGAATTAAAAATGGATCACTATTTTGTTGATGTGATTGGTGGAGATCGTTTTGAAGTACGAAAACCACACCCAAAACCATTGTTGTATTGTGTGGAAACATACCAATCTTCAGTCGATAAAACATTGATGATTGGTGACTCAAGTAATGATGTAGAAGCTGCCCGCCGTGCAGAGGTTGATTGTATTGTGGTCAGCTATGGCTATAATCACGGTGAAGATATTCATCTTTGTCAACCGCAACAGGTGGTCGACGATTTAACAGAGCTTTTGGCTTAACCCCTATATTTGAAATTGTTGTGAGAAAAGGAAAGAGGAATGAATGGAAAAGGTACTTTTCGATGGCGTCACTAAGTGAGCTGTATGCAAATCAATACTTAGTAATATCGAAAATAGAGAGAATTCCTCATGACAACTTTAGCGCAATTTGAACAATTAACATCGGCGGGATATAACCTGATTCCTGTTTATCGCCAACGTTTAGCAGATACGGATACGCCATTGTCTGTATTTGCACGGTTACAACAGCACCAACAGGCATATTTATTTGAATCTGTCGAGGGGGGCGAAAACTGGGCACGTTACTCGATTATTGGTCTGGGTGAGTCAACTGTATTTTCCTGCAATGCTGGACAACTTACAGTTAAATTTCCAGATGGACGAGTTGAGACACAGACGTGTACTGATCCATTTCAATATATTCGTGACTTTCAGGCACAGTTTAAAGTGCCTACGCAACAAGATTTACCTGCGTTGCCAAATTTTACAGGCGGCTTGGTTGGGTATTTTGGTTATGACGCAGTGCGTTATATTGAACCACGCTTAAGCAATGTGCCTGAAGCTGACCCTGTTGGGTTACCTGATTTATGGATGATGCTGTCAAAGACAGTGGTGGTGTTTGATAACTTAAAAGACACTTTGTTTTTGATCGTACATACAGATGTTAATGATCCACAAGCTTATAACAAGGCACAACAACAACTCGATGCTTTGGAAGCCATATTGGCAACGCCGATCAGTTTGGTTGCAAAAAAACATACAGCACCACATTTTGAATCTTTAACTGGGCATGACCGTTTTCTAGAGTCGATTGAAAAAGTCAAAGCATATATTCGTGCTGGAGATGTGATGCAGGTTGTACCTGGGCATCGAATGGTCTCGGATTTCGATGGTGATCCATTACAGGTTTATCGTGCGTTACGTCATTTGAATCCTTCTCCTTATTTATTCCTAGTACAAGGACAGACCATTGCTGACCAAAAACCATTTCATATTGTAGGTTCGTCACCAGAGATTCTTTCCCGCCTTGAAAATGGTATTGCGACTGTACGACCACTTGCGGGAACACGCCCTCGTGGAAAAACCAAAGAAGAAGACTTGGCACTGGAAAAAGATTTGCTTTCTGATGAAAAAGAAATTGCAGAACATCTAATGCTAATTGATTTGGGGCGTAACGATATTGGACGCGTTTCAAAAATCGGTAAAGTGCAAGTGACTGATCAAATGGTGATCGAGCGTTACTCGCATGTGATGCATATTGTTTCTAACGTGCAGGGTGAAGTGTTGGATGATGTTGACGCTTTGGATGTTTTTAAAGCAACTTTCCCAGCCGGGACGCTTTCTGGCGCGCCAAAAATTCGCGCGATGGAAATTATTGACGAAGTGGAACCAGTAAAGCGTGGTATTTTTGGTGGCGCTGTTGGTTATTTAGGCTGGCATGGTGAAATGGACATGTCGATTGCGATTAGAACCTGTGTAATTCGTGAAAATAAAGTCTATGTACAGGCTGGAGCAGGGCTTGTTGTGGACTCAAATCCTGAATCAGAGTGGAATGAAACCCAAATAAAAGCTCGCGCAGTGATCAAAGCGGTTGAATTATCATCAAACGGATTGATTTTATGAGTTTTTGAGGTTTTTTTTAAAAAAAACACTTGCAAGGATTCTGAGTTTTGCTAAACTGCACACCGTTCCGATACGAAACGTACGAAACACTAAGAAACGCCGGCATAGCTCAGTTGGTAGAGCAACTGACTTGTAATCAGTAGGTCCACAGTTCGAATCCGTGTGCCGGCACCATCTTAAAGTTTTGTGTTATAATGTAGAGGAACGGCACTGAAAGTAAGTGTAAATGGTGAGATTCCCGAGCGGTCAAAGGGAGCAGACTGTAACTCTGCCACGAAAGTTTCGAAGGTTCGAATCCTTCTCTCACCACCATTAACTTCGATAAGTGGTTAATTACCAACATTAAGCGGGAGTAGCTCAGTTGGTAGAGCGGTAGCCTTCCAAGCTACATGTCGCGAGTTCGACCCTCGTCTCCCGCTCCATCGAAGATGATTGCTCTTATAGCTCAGTGGTAGAGCACTCCCTTGGTAAGGGAGAGGTCTCGAGTTCAAATCTCGATAAGAGCTCCAGATACAATTTAGTAGATTATTCTACACCAGTTTTTAAAAAGCAGGCTTATTAGTCTGCTTTTCAAGTATTAGGTGTCTAGTTTTTTAGACGATTGTCGATGCTGAGTTGTTTAACTCGTGTTCGACATAAACGAGGAAGAGCAAATGGCTAAGGCTAAGTTTGAACGTAATAAGCCACACGTAAACGTGGGTACAATTGGTCACGTTGACCATGGTAAAACAACTTTAACTGCTGCAATTGCAACTATCTGTGCAAAAACTTACGGCGGTGAAGCTAAAGACTACGCAGCAATCGATTCTGCACCAGAAGAAAAAGCACGTGGTATTACAATTAATACTTCACACGTAGAATACGATTCTCCAATCCGTCACTACGCTCACGTAGACTGCCCAGGACACGCCGATTATGTTAAAAACATGATCACTGGTGCTGCTCAGATGGACGGTGCGATCCTTGTATGTGCTGCGACTGATGGTCCAATGCCACAAACTCGTGAACACATCCTTCTTTCTCGCCAAGTAGGTGTACCTTATATTCTTGTATTCCTTAACAAGTGTGACCTTGTTGATGATGAAGAATTACTTGAATTAGTAGAAATGGAAGTTCGTGAACTTCTTTCTACTTATGACTTCCCAGGTGATGACACTCCAATCATCCGTGGTTCAGCACTTGCTGCACTTAATGGTGATGCTGGTCAGTATGGCGAATCTGCAGTTCTTGCACTTGTTGAAGCGCTTGACTCTTATATCCCAGAACCAGAGCGTGCAATCGACAAAGCATTCTTGATGCCAATCGAAGACGTATTCTCAATTTCTGGTCGTGGTACAGTGGTAACAGGTCGTGTAGAATCTGGTATCGTTAAAGTAGGCGAAGAAGTTGAAATCGTTGGTATTAAAGATACAGTTAAAACAACTGTAACTGGCGTAGAAATGTTCCGTAAACTTCTAGACGAAGGTCGTGCTGGCGAGAACTGTGGTGTACTTTTACGTGGTACTAAGCGTGAAGACGTACAACGTGGTCAAGTACTTGCTAAACCAGGTACAATCAAGCCGCACACTAAATTCGATGCAGAAGTATATGTACTTTCTAAAGAAGAAGGTGGTCGTCATACTCCGTTCCTTAACGGTTACCGTCCACAATTCTACTTCCGTACAACTGACGTAACTGGTGCAATCCAATTACAAGACGGTGTTGAAATGGTAATGCCAGGCGACAACGTTGAAATGTCAGTAGAATTGATCCACCCAATCGCAATGGACCCAGGTCTACGTTTTGCGATCCGTGAAGGTGGTCGTACAGTTGGTGCTGGTGTAGTTGCTAAAGTAACTGCATAATCGCTAAAATGTTTATTCTTACCGAGAGTTTCGGCTCTCGGTTTGCTTATTAGGTCAGTAGTTCAATTGGTAGAGCGTCGGTCTCCAAAACCGAATGTTGGGGGTTCGAGTCCCTCCTGACCTGCCAGTTTTTAAATAAAAAACTTGATGTCGGCTAAACTGGTCATATAATAAGTCGCGAAACCTACGACGAGTACAAAAATGTCGAACGATAAATCACGTGACGCAACAGGCGGCGCGGCAATTCCTCAAAGCAACAATTCAGCTGAAATGGTGAAGACAAGTTCTCCATTTGATTTTATTTTGTGGATCATTGCATTGGCTTTATTTGGCTGTGCTTTGATGACAAATCAATATCTTCCAGCGTATTGGGCACCAGCAAATAGTATCTGGGTGCGTATTGGGGTAATTATAGCTTGTATCATCGTAGCTTTAGGTTTATTATACGCCACCCATCAAGGCAAAGGCTTTGTTCGTTTGCTTAAAGATTCGCGTATCGAATTGCGTCGAGTCACTTGGCCTACGAAACATGAAACAGTAACCACTTCATGGCAGGTTCTCCTCGTTGTTGTAGTTGCCGCAATTATTTTGTGGTGTTTTGACTATATCATCGGTTGGTTTATGAAGTTTATTATCGGGTAAGAGAGCTATGAAACGTTGGTACATTATTCATGCCTATTCAGGCTATGAAAAACAAGTGATGCGTTCACTTAATGATCGAATCCAGCGTAGCGCTGTTGCTGATAGTTTTGGTGAAGTCCTTGTTCCTACCGAAGAAGTGGTAGAAATGAAGGATGGTAAGAAACGTAAATCAGAGCGTAAATTCTTTCCAGGCTATGTATTAGTTGAAATGGAAATGAATGATGAAACTTGGCACATTGTTAAAGAATGTCCAAAAGTATTGGGTTTCATTGGTGGTACAGCTGAAAAACCAGCACCAATTACGCAAAAAGAAGCTGATGCGATTCTTGCACGTGTGCACAACAAAGGTGAAGCACCTCGTCCTAAGACGATGTTCGAGCCGGGTGAAGAATTACTTGTTACTGACGGTCCATTCACAGACTTTAAAGGTGTGGTGGAAGAAGTTCAGTACGAAAAATCACGTTTAACGTTGACGATTAACGTATTTAATCGACCAACTCAAGTTGAATTGGAATTTCGCCAAGTCGAAAAAACAATTTAATTTGAATTGTTCAAAAGCGCCCGATTTGTTATGGATCGGGCATTGTTGTTGTAACGGTATCGTTACTTGAAAACTTGGGGAGCTCTAAAAGGCGTTTGTACCCAGAGGTAATTTGAAATGGCTAAGAAGATTGACGGCTATATCAAGCTGCAAGTTCCAGCTGGTAAAGCGAATCCATCTCCACCAATCGGTCCTGCACTAGGTCAACGTGGTGTGAACATCATGGCATTCTGTAAAGAATTCAATGCTGCTACACAAAAAGTTGAACCAGGTCTTCCAATTCCTGTAGTGATCACTGTGTACAACGATAAGTCGTTCACATTCATCATGAAAACTCCACCTGCATCTATTCTTCTTAAGAAAGCTGCTGGTATTCAAAAGGGTTCATCTGTACCAAACAAAACTAAAGTTGGTAAGTTGACTCGTGCTCAATTAGAAGAAATTGCGACTACTAAAGAACCAGATTTAACTGGTGCTGATCTAGACGCACGTGTACGTACCATTGCTGGTTCTGCGCGTTCTATGGGCTTGGAAGTGGAGCTATAAGACATGGCAAAGTTAACTAAACGTCAAAAAGCCATTGCTGCTGCTGTAGAAGCAAACAAAGTTTATACTTTGGAAGAAGCGGTACAAGTTCTTAGCAGCCTTCCTGCTGCAAAATTCAAAGAATCTTTGGATGTTGCGGTAAACCTAGGTGTTGATCCTCGTAAATCTGACCAAGTTGTTCGTGGCGCGACTACACTTCCTGCAGGTACTGGTAAAACTGTACGTGTAGCTGTGTTTGCTCAAGGCGCTGCTGCTGAAGCTGCTAAAGCTGAAGGCGCGGACGTTGTTGGTTTTGATGATCTTGCTGAAAGCATTCAAGCAGGTAACTTAGACTTTGATGTTGTGATTGCTGCTCCAGATGCAATGCGCGTTGTAGGTAAGTTAGGTACGATCCTTGGTCCACGTGGCTTAATGCCAAACCCTAAAGTGGGTACAGTAACTCCTGACGTTGCAACTGCAGTTAAAAATGCAAAAGCAGGTCAAGCACGTTACCGTGTTGACAAAGCGGGTATCATCCACGCTGCGATCGGTCAAGTAGGTTTTACTGCTGAAGCTGTTCGTTCAAACGTTGAAGCACTTATTGCTGACCTTAAGAAAGCAAAACCTGCGACTTCTAAAGGTATCTACATCCAAAAGATCACTTTGAGCTCAACTATGGGTCCTGGTCTTGTTGTAGACGTACAGAACGTTACTAAATAATTATTTTATAGATAATTATTTGCAATAAAAGAATTTTAAAGTCCTGAGTGAAGTTTAAAACATGGTTTTTAAACTTTGCGCAAAATGAGGAAAGCTTCATTCGAGGTTTTTCTCATCTTGTGAGTTGGCAAGGTTTACTTGCTGATGGGTTCTCAGGCGGACTTTGAATTGATAGATGTAAGTTTATCAGCGTCAAAGACCTCAGGCGAGGCAGGTCTCAGGATTTGCTTCTTAAAATACCAGTCTGAGTAGACGCGGTGGTGTGATTGATTCCTCCTCCGCGTGTAAGTTGAGAAATTGACTTGCGAATTGGGAGTGCAGTCCATTTGTGGATTGCATAAATCACCGTTAGGAGGTTTTACAATGGCTCTTCTTATCGAAGACAAAAAACAGATCGTTGCTGAAGTAAATGAAGTTGCTTCTGTAGCGTTTGCTGCTGTTGTTGCTGACTACCAAGGTTTAACAGTAGAACAATTGACTACACTTCGCGTAGAAGCTCGTAAGTTAGGTGTTAAGACACGTATCGTGCGTAACACTTTGGCTAAGCGTGCACTTGAAGGTACTCAATTCTCTATTTTAGATGAGAACCTTGTTGGTCCAACTATTCTAGCTTTTTCAACTTCTGAAGACGACATGGGCGCAGCTGCTCGCTTGTTTGAAGATTTTGCTAAAACTAACAAAGCATTTGAACTAAAAGCTGCTGCATTTGATGGCAAAGTTTATCAAGGTGCAGATGTTAGCGTTATCGCAAATCTTCCAAACCAAGAAAAAGCACTTACTATGCTTGCCAATGTTCTTCAAGCTCCTATTTCGAAATTGGGTCGCCTTATTACAGCACTCAAAGAGAAAAACGAGTCAGAAGCAGCTTAAGCTTAAAAATTTTCACACACCATTCAATATCCATTTGGAGTTATTCTCATGGCTTTAACTAACGAAGAAATCTTAAACGCAGTTGCTGAAAAAACTGTTCTTGAACTTGTTGAACTTATTTCTGCTTTCGAAGAAAAATTCAACGTATCTGCAGCTGCTGTAGCTGTAGCTGCTGCTCCAGGTGCTGGCGCTGCTGCTGCTGAAGAGCAATCTGAATTCAACGTTGAGTTGACTTCTTTCGGTGCTAACAAAGTTGCTGTAATTAAAGCAGTTCGTGAAGCTACTGGCCTTGGTCTTAAAGAAGCTAAAGATCTTGTTGAAGGCGCTCCTTCAGTTGTTAAAGAAGCGGTTTCTAAAGAAGAAGGCGAAGAACTTAAGAAGAAACTTGAAGAAGCTGGTGCTACAGTTACACTTAAGTAATCTTAAGGGGAGTCGATTTTTTTATAATCGGCTCCACAAATTGGCTGATGGCTCTTGGGTCATCAGCCTTTTTGCGTTACAATAATCGGCTCGATTTTAGATTGATTGATATAAAAATCATCAATTTTTAAAATAAATAAACATAATCAAACGCTTACCAATATTTTTCAGTTTTAAAAATATTGTTAAGCGTTTTGTACCACTGAAATTTGCAGCATTTGTATAAAAGTGGTGGTCATATCGACCTGCGTAATTCCTTCTAAGTTCGTTCTGCAGGCGGGCTTAGTTTACTTTCCGAGGACTCCAGATGGCATACTCATATACCGAAAAGAAACGGATCCGTAAGAATTTTGGTAAATTGCCCCAAGTCATGCATGCTCCGTACTTGCTCGCGATTCAAGTCGACTCGTACAGAACATTCTTGCAAGATGGCAAAACTCCAAAAAATCGCGAAGATATCGGTCTCCAAGCTGCATTTCGTTCAGTTTTTCCTATTGAAAGTTATTCGGGCAATGCTGCTTTAGAATTCGTTGAGTATAGTCTTGGTAAACCAGAGTTTGATGTTCGCGAGTGTATTCTTCGCGGTTCAACCTTTGCGGCACCAATGCGCGTTAAAATTCGTTTGATCATCAAAGATCGTGAAACGAAATCTATCAAAGACGTACGTGAACAAGAAGTGTACATGGGTGAAATGCCACTCATGACTGAGAATGGTACTTTTGTAATCAATGGTACTGAGCGTGTAATCGTATCTCAATTACACCGTTCTCCAGGCGTCTTCTTTGATCACGATAAGGGTAAAACTCATTCAAGTGGTAAAGTGCTTTATTCAGCACGTATCATTCCTTACCGTGGGTCATGGTTGGATTTTGAATTTGATGCTAAAGACTTAGTATTTGTTCGTATTGACCGTCGTCGTAAATTGTTGGCGACTGTCATTCTACGTGCATTGAACTATAGCAATGAACAAATTCTCAATATGTTCTATGAGAAAGTACCTGTATATCTTGATATGGGTAGCTATCAGATTGACCTTGTTCCAGAACGCCTTCGCGGTGAAATGGCGCAGTTCGATATTGCAGACAATGACGGTAAAGTGATTGTTGAACAAGGTAAACGTATCAATGCACGTCATGTGCGTCAAATGGAAGCTGCCGGTTTAACTAAACTTTCTGTTCCTGATGAATACTTGTATGAGCGTATTACAGCTGAAGATATTACTTTACGTGATGGTGAAGTGATTGCTGCCAATACCATTTTAAGCCATGAAGTATTGGTTAAAATCGCTGAAGGTGGTGTTAAACAATTTAACATCTTGTTCACCAATGATATCGATCGTGGTTCGTTTGTTGCAGATACATTACGTGCAGATACGACAACAGGTCGTGAAGAAGCACTTGTAGAAATCTACAAAGTCATGCGTCCAGGTGAGCCACCAACAAAAGAAGCGGCTGAAAACTTATTCAATAACTTATTCTTCTCTACAGAGCGTTATGACTTGTCTCCTGTAGGTCGTATGAAGTTTAACCGTCGTTTGGGTCGTCCTTATGAAGTCGGTACAGATCAGAAGTCTCGTGAAGTAGAAGGTATTCTTTCTAACGATGACATCATTGATGTATTGAAAACATTGGTAGAAATCCGTAACGGTAAAGGTGAAGTCGACGATATCGATCACTTAGGTAACCGTCGTGTACGTTCTGTTGGTGAAATGACAGAAAACCAATTCCGTGTTGGTCTAGTTCGTGTTGAACGTGCTGTAAAAGAGCGTTTAAACCAAGCTGAAACAGATAACTTGTCTCCACAAGATTTGATCAATGCGAAACCAGTTGCAGCTGCAATCAAAGAATTCTTTGGTTCAAGCCAATTGTCTCAGTTTATGGAT
This sequence comes from Acinetobacter sp. Ag2, assembly GCF_001005515.1. Taxonomy (NCBI): domain Bacteria; kingdom Pseudomonadati; phylum Pseudomonadota; class Gammaproteobacteria; order Moraxellales; family Moraxellaceae; genus Acinetobacter; species Acinetobacter sp. Ag2. The sequence continues at coordinate 26,012 of NZ_LBNA01000050.1, read as the reverse complement.
CAAAACAATCCATTGTCTGAAATTACACACAAACGTCGTGTTTCAGCGCTTGGTCCTGGTGGTTTGACACGTGAACGCGCAGGCTTTGAGGTACGTGACGTACATCAAACTCACTATGGTCGTGTATGTCCAATTGAGACACCTGAAGGTCCAAACATTGGTTTGATCAACTCACTTTCTGTATATGCAAAAGCCAACAACTTCGGTTTCTTGGAAACTCCATACCGTAAAGTGGTTGATGGTCGTGTAACGGATGATGTTGAGTATTTATCTGCGATTGAAGAAGTAGGCACTGTAATTGCACAAGCCGATTCTGGTGTAGATAAAGACGGTCACTTGACTGAAGAATTCGTTTCTGTACGTCATCAAGGTGAATTCGTTCGTATGCCTCCTGAAAAAGTGACGCATATGGATGTATCTGCTCAACAGGTTGTTTCTGTTGCTGCATCACTTATTCCATTCCTTGAACACGATGATGCGAACCGTGCATTAATGGGTTCAAACATGCAACGTCAGGCTGTTCCTACATTGCTTGCTGACAAGCCACTTGTTGGTACAGGTATGGAAGCAAACGTAGCGCATGACTCTGGTGTGTGTGTAATCGCAAAACGTGGCGGACGTATTGAGTTCGTTGATGCTTCTCGTGTTGTTATTCGTGTGAACGAAGATGAAATGATCGCGGGTGAAGCAGGTGTAGATATCTACAACTTGATCAAATACACACGTTCAAACCAAAACACTTGTATCAACCAAAAAGTTCTTGTGAGCTTGGGCGATAAAGTAGGTCGTGGTGACGTTCTTGCTGATGGTCCATCGACTGACGGTGGTGAATTAGCGCTTGGTCAAAACATGCGTGTCGCGTTCATGACGTGGAACGGTTATAACTACGAAGACTCGATCTTATTATCTGAGCGTGTACTTCAAGAAGACCGTTTGACTTCGATTCACATCCAAGAGTTGTCATGTGTAGCGCGTGATACCAAGTTAGGTGCAGAAGAAATTACTGCAGATATTCCTAACGTGGGTGAAGCAGCTTTATCTAAACTTGATGAATCAGGTATTGTTTATATCGGTGCTGAAGTTTCAGCAGGTGACATCCTTGTTGGTAAGGTAACGCCTAAAGGTGAAACACAATTAACACCTGAAGAAAAATTACTTCGTGCAATTTTCGGTGAAAAAGCTGCGGATGTAAAAGACTCTTCTTTACGTGTTTCTTCAAGCGTAAAAGGTACAGTGATTGACGTTCAAGTGTTTACACGTGACGGTATCGAGAAAGATGAGCGTGCTCAAGCAATTGAAAAAGCGCAACTTGATGCTTACCGTAAAGACTTGAAAGAAGAATTCAAAATCTTCGAAGAAGCTGCTCGTGAACGTATTGTGCGTTTATTGAAAGGTCAAGAGTCAAATGGTGGTGGTACAACGAAACGTGGTGACAAGCTAACTGAAGACGTATTGTCTAACTTAGAGCTTGTTGATCTGTTAGAAGTTCAACCAGCAGACGAAGGTATTGCTGAGCGTTTAACGCAGATTCAAGTGTTCTTGAAAGAGAAGAGCCACGAGATCGATGAGAAGTTTGCTGAGAAAAAACGTAAACTTTCAACGGGTGATGAACTGACAACTGGTGTGTTGAAAGTTGTTAAAGTTTATCTTGCTGTTAAACGTCGTATCCAGCCTGGTGATAAGATGGCGGGTCGTCACGGTAACAAGGGTGTTGTATCAAACATCTTACCAGTTGAAGATATGCCGCATGACATCCATGGTGTTCCAGTGGATGTGGTACTTAACCCACTCGGTGTACCATCACGTATGAACGTGGGTCAGATTCTTGAAACTCACTTGGGTATGGCAGCGAAAGGTCTTGGCGATAAGATCGACAAGATGATGAAAGAGCAACGTACTGTTCTTGAACTTCGTGAATTCTTAGACAAGATTTATAACAAAGTTGGTGGCGAGCAAGAAGATCTTGATAGCTTGACCGATGAAGAAATCTTGGTGTTATCAGGTAACTTGCGTAAAGGTGTTCCTTTAGCTACACCAGTATTTGATGGTGCAGAAGAAGGACAAATCAAAGAGTTACTTGAACTTGGTGGTATCTCACGTACAGGTCAAACAGTATTGTATGATGGACGTACAGGTGAGCGTTTTGACCGCCCAGTAACAGTAGGTTATATGTACATGCTCAAGTTGAACCACTTGGTTGACGACAAGATGCATGCACGTTCTACTGGTTCTTACTCACTCGTGACTCAGCAACCGCTTGGTGGTAAAGCACAATTCGGTGGTCAGCGTTTCGGTGAGATGGAAGTTTGGGCACTTGAGGCTTATGGTGCTGCTTATACACTTCAAGAAATGTTAACTGTGAAATCGGATGACGTTGAAGGTCGTACTCGCATCTATAAGAACATTGTAGATGGTAACCACTATATGGATCCGGGTATGCCTGAATCGTTCAACGTATTGACCAAAGAGATCCGTTCTTTAGGTATCAACATTGAACTGAAAAATGGTGACTAAATCCCCCTTGATCCCCCTTTGTTAAAGGGGGGATTTCCCCTCTTTCTTAAAGAGGGGCAGGGGAGATTCCAAATCTCAGTGAAAAAACAATATTTGTGACCCAGCCGTAGAGAAAATGCCTCTTCGGCACACGGAGAAAAAAATTGAAAGACTTGCTCGATATCATGCGCAAAAAGACGGACTCAGACGGTCATGCTCCAGTAGAGTTTGATCGCATCCGTATTGGTCTTGCGTCACCAGAAATGATTAAGTCATGGTCTCACGGTGAAGTTAAAAAACCAGAAACCATTAACTATCGTACGTTTAAGCCAGAACGTGATGGTTTATTCTGTGCCAAAATCTTTGGTCCAGTAAAAGATTACGAATGCTTGTGCGGTAAATACAAGCGTATGAAATACAAAGGCGTCATTTGTGAAAAATGTGGCGTTGAAGTAACAACTGCGAAAGTTCGTCGTGAGCGTATGGGTCACATCGAATTGGCTTCTCCTGTTGCTCATATTTGGTTCTTGAAATCATTACCAAGCCGTATCGGTTTACTTCTTGATATGACTTTGCGTGATATCGAACGTGTATTGTATTTCGAATCTTATGTGGTGACTGATCCAGGCATGACGCCAATGGAGAAGTACCAACTTCTTAATGATGAAGAATATTTTACTGCGTTAGAAGAACACGGTGATGAATTCAGCGCTAAAATGGGTGCTGAAGCAGTTCAAGACTTGTTGAAAGATATCGATCTTGAAGCTGAAATTTCTCGTTTACGTGAAGAAATTCCAAACACAACTTCAGAAACTAAGCTTAAAAAAGCGTCTAAACGTTTGAAGTTGATGGAAGCGTTCAAAGAGTCAAACAACAAGCCAGAATGGATGGTGATGAATGTACTTCCAGTACTTCCACCTGATCTTCGTCCGTTAGTACCGCTTGAAGGTGGTCGTTTTGCGACTTCTGACTTGAACGATCTTTACCGTCGTGTGATTAACCGTAATAACCGTTTAAAACGTCTTCTTGACCTTGCTGCGCCAGACATTATCGTACGTAACGAAAAACGTATGTTACAAGAGTCTGTCGATGCATTGTTAGACAACGGTCGTCGTGGTCGTGCGATTACAGGTTCGAACAAACGTCCGCTTAAATCTTTGGCTGATATGATCAAAGGTAAACAAGGTCGTTTCCGTCAAAACTTACTTGGTAAGCGTGTTGACTATTCAGGTCGTTCGGTGATTACTGTAGGTCCATCATTACGTTTGCACCAATGTGGTCTTCCAAAGAAAATGGCACTTGAATTATTCAAGCCATTCATTTTTGCGAAATTACAAGCTTCAGGTCAAGCAACAACCATTAAAGCTGCGAAGAAAATGGTTGAGCGTGAAACACCAGAAGTATGGGACGTTCTTGCATCTGTAATTCGTCAACATCCTGTTATGTTGAACCGTGCGCCAACACTTCACCGTTTAGGTCTTCAAGCATTTGAACCTATCTTGATTGAAGGTAAAGCGATTCGTTTACACCCACTCGTATGTGCTGCGTTTAACGCCGACTTCGATGGTGACCAAATGGCGGTTCACGTACCATTAACACTTGAAGCTCAGTTAGAAGCTCGTGCGTTAATGATGTCGACAAACAACATCTTGTCACCTGCAAATGGTGAGCCAATCATCGTACCTTCTCAGGACGTTGTATTGGGTCTTTACTACATCACACGTGATGCTGTAAACGCCAAAGGTGAAGGCATGGTGTTTGCGGACACACATGAAGTAAACCGTGCACTTGCGACAGGTCAAGTTGATTTACATGCTCGTGTTAAAGCGCGTGTACACCAAACAGTGATTGATGACAACGGTAACCGTGAACATCAAACTATTGTTGTAGATACAACACCAGGTCGTTGCTTACTTTGGGAAGTTGTTCCTGAAGGTATGGATTTCCAACAAATCAACGTAGAGATGACCAAGAAAAACATCTCTAAATTGATTAACTCTTGCTACCGTAAATTAGGTTTGAAAGATACTGTTATCTTTGCTGACCAATTGATGTACTTGGGCTTCCGCCAAGCAACACGTTCAGGTGTTTCTGTGGGTATGGAAGACATGTTGATTCCACCACAAAAACAAGCAATTATTGAAAAAGCTGAAGTTGAAGTTCGTGAAATTGAACAACAATTCGAGCAAGGTTTCGTAACTGCTGGTGAGCGTTATAACAAAGTTGTCGACATTTGGGCGCGTACCAACGACCAAGTTGCAAAAGCGATGATGGATAACTTGTCATTCACAACTGTTAAAAACAAACAGGGTGAAGATGAGAAGCAAAAATCATTCAACAGTATTTACATGATGTCTGACTCTGGTGCCCGTGGTTCGGCAGCTCAGATTCGTCAGCTTGCAGGTATGCGTGGTTTGATGGCTAAACCAGATGGTTCGATCATTGAAACACCGATTAAAGCAAACTTCCGTGAAGGTTTGACAGTACTTCAGTACTTCATTTCAACACACGGTGCGCGTAAAGGTTTGGCAGATACAGCACTTAAAACTGCGAACTCAGGTTACTTAACACGTCGTCTTGTTGACGTAGCACAAGATTTGGTCATTACTGAGCCAGATTGTGGTACTTATGACGGTCTTGTAATGACTCCATTCATTCAAGGTGGCGATGTCATCGAGAACTTAGGTGCTCGAGTATTGGGTCGTGTACTTGCTGAAGATGTCAAGAAACCAGGTACAGATGATGTCCTTCTTCCACGTAACACATTGATCGACGAGAAACTTGCAACGTTCCTTGAAGATAACGGTGTTGACGAAGTTAAAGTACGTTCAGTTGTAAACTGTGCTTCAACATTCGGTGTATGTGCGAAATGTTATGGTCGTGACTTGGCTCGCGGTCACTTGGTGAATCCAGGTGAATCTGTTGGGGTTATGGCTGCACAATCAATTGGTGAACCTGGTACACAGTTAACCATGCGTACATTCCACGTGGGTGGTGCTGCAAGCCGAACTTCTGCTGCAAACAGTGTTCAAGTACGTAACAAAGGTACAGTTCGTTTCCATAACGTTAAAACTGTTCAACATGCCAAAGGTCATTTGGTATCTGTTTCACGTTCAGGTGAAATCGGTATTGCGGATGACTTAGGTCGTGAGCGTGAACGTTATAAACTTCCATACGGTGCGTCGATCTTAATCAAAGATGGTCAACCTGTAGAAGGCGGCGGTATTGTTGCAACTTGGGATCCGCATACACATCCATTGGTAACAGAAGTTGCTGGTAAAGCACGTTTCAGCCAAATTGCTGATGGTGTAACTGCAACATCGAAAACTGATGATGCAACAGGTATGACGACTGTTGAAATCTTACCTGTAACAGCTCGTCCTGCTTCTGGTAAAGATTTACGTCCTGCAATCGTGTTGGATACTACCGATGGTGGCGAACAGTTCTACTTCTTGCCACAAAACACAATCGTGACTGTTCGTGATGGCGAAACGATTGGTGTGGGTGATGTCATTGGTCGTGTACCACAAGAAACTTCACGTACTCGTGATATTACCGGTGGTCTGCCACGTGTAGCTGACTTGTTCGAAGCACGTAAGCCAAAAGAGCATGCGATCCTTGCTGAAATTTCAGGTGTTGTAAGCTTTGGTAAAGAAACCAAAGGTAAGAACCGCTTAGTGATTACACCAGATGATGGCTCTGAAATTTATGAAGAGTTGATTCCTAAATGGCGTACCATTAACGTGTTTGAAGGTGAGCATGTGAACCGTGGTGAAACCATTTCTGATGGTCCACAGAACCCACATGACATCTTACGTTTGAAAGGTGAAGTTGCATTAACCAACTACATCGTGAACGAAGTTCAAGACGTTTACCGCTTACAAGGTGTAAAAATCAACGATAAGCATATCGAAGTGATCGTGCGTCAAATGTTGCGTAAAGTTGACATTACTGATGGCGGCGATACAAGCTTCATCAAAGGCGAACAAGTGGATTACATCCGCGTTGTGGGCGAAAACCAAGCGGTATTGGCTCAGAACAAGTTCCCTGCGAAGTATGAACGTCAATTGATGGGTATTACCAAAGCATCGCTTTCTACTGACTCGTTCATCTCTGCTGCATCGTTCCAGGAAACCACACGTGTGTTAACTGAAGCGGCTGTAACAGGTAAAGAAGATGATTTACGTGGCTTGAAAGAAAACGTTGTTGTAGGTCGCTTGATTCCAGCAGGTACTGGTCTTGCATACCACTTAGAACGTCGTCGTCAAGAAGCAGAAGCTGCTGAGCATGAGCTTGTAAATGACTTCTCCGAAGTTGATCAAGCATTCTCTCAGGCTTTAAACGAAGATTCTTTCTAAGTTAAACAGCTTTTGAAATGAAGAAGACGCCTTAGGGCGTCTTTTTTTATATAATCAAAAAATGGAAATTAAAATCAATCTAGAATGAAAATAAATACTGTAGTGAAGACCTTAACTTTGATGACGATTTGTCCATTATTGTTCATGATGTTGCTGCCTGCACCTGCACTGGAACATGGTTGGCAAATTGATATGATGCAATGGATCAATCAATTTTTAAAAATTCAAAGTACCACCACAGGTGAGCTGGAACAATTTAGCCTGTTTGTTAAGACCTACCTGAGCTTGCTGTGTCCACTGTGGGCGTTACTGATTATTTATGCGATAGATAAAGACGATAAAGTTGAGCAACCTAAACTCAATCAGTTTAAACCTTTAGATGCGGTGATCATTTTTGCTTGTTTCTCATTTTGCATTGGCTTTGCAACGATACTGAGCCTATGGCATTTAAATCCTTCATTGGTGTCTATCCGTGTTAAAAACAGTTATTTATTTAGAATTTTGTATGAGTACAAATTGGGAATTATTTTGGCTGAACTGTTTTACTTTGGCATTTTACTTTTAGCACTAACCGCTATTTTAGGCGTTATCTTTGCCATCATCATCAATATCAAACAACGATTAATGTACAAGTCGGAATGATAAATTTTAATAAATCGCAGAACTAAGGGAACAAAAAAAACCGCTGGAATTCAGCGGTTTTAAGTTCAGTGAAACCCAAATTTTTATTTATGAAGATCGTGGTTTCACCCAAAGTTGATAAGCAACAGCCAATAAGGCAAGCCAAATCGCGCCAACATAAAGTGCAGGACGTGAGGCTGGGAAATAACCAATCATGGCAATGACAAAGACCATAAATGCTGTGGCTAAAATCGGTGCAACAGGCCATCCAACTACAGGGAAATCGAGCTTTTTAATTTCTTCAGCACTGAGTTTTTTCCGCATACCAAACTGGGCTAATAAAATCATTAACCACACATAAACAGTTGCAAATGTTGCAATTGAGGCAATGATTTCAAACACATTTTCAGGAATCAGGTAATTTAAGAGTACCCCAACCAAAAGCACGCTTGCCATGACGATTACGGTCATAAACGGTACGCCATTTTTTGATGTTTTGGCAAAACTTGCTGGCGCTTTGCCTTTGATTGCCATGCCATACATCATTCGCCCGGCACCAAAAACATCACTGTTAATTGCAGAAACAGCAGCAGTAATCACCACAATGTTTAGAACGGCAGCCGCTGATTTTATCCCTAGGCTTTCAAATATTTGCACAAATGGACTGCCATGAGAACCGATTTGATTCCAAGGGAAAATCGACATCAGTACGAAAATAGTCAATACATAGAATAGGATGATGCGAAAAGGAACAGCATTGATGGCTTGAGGTATTGCCACTTTAGGATCTTTGGTTTCTCCAGCAGTCACACCAATGATTTCTATACCACCAAATGCAAATACAACCACAGAAAAGCAGGCAATAAAACCGGCAATACCATTGGGAAAGAAACCACCATGTGTCCAAAGGTTCGATATACCTGAACTAAATTCAGTATGTGGAATATGCAAACCGTAGAGCATGATGCCAAAACCACCCAAAATCATGGCAATAATGGCAGTGACCTTAACGATGGATAACCAAAATTCCAACTCACCATAGACTTTGACATGGATCAGGTTAATCGCACCCAAAAAGAAAATTAAAGACAGAATCCAAACCCAACGTGCAACATCGGGAAACCAAAAACCCATGTAAATTCCAAAGGCAGTGACATCGGCGATCGCAACAATGACCATCTCAAAGACATAGGTCCAACCTGTGGTAAAACCTGCAAATGGACTGATATATTCAGAAGCGTAATGACTAAAAGAATCTGAAACAGGATTATGGACAGCCATTTCACCTAGTGCACGCATCACAATATAAATTGCAATGCCTGCAATCATATAAGCCAGTAGTACAGATGGACCTGCTTGCTGTATAGCCGAGGCTGAACCGTAGAATAAACCTGTGCCAATAGCAGAACCTAAAGCAAGGAAACGGATGTGGCGGGTATTGAGTCCCCGTTTTAAAGTGGAAGTTTGTGACATGATAAGCTCCAGTCTTAGCTATAGTTTATAGGAGCTTGATAACGAGTTCATGCTTTTATCCGTAAAATAAGCAATTTACCTTCCACGAATGCACCATGTGTAGCGATTGGATCAAAGCTTAAGTCATTGCCGAGTGTTAAACAAAGTTACAAATGGATGCAATAAAGCAATCATTTCCTCACGAATTTATCTTTACTTTCCATGAGATAATTTCAAGTGGAAGAGCTGTTTGATTGACTTTTTGTAATAACAGAAGGAATAAGAGCATGAAAAAGCAAATAATGACCATAATGTGTGTAGCTTTACCTATCGTGATGCTGACAGGTTGTGAAAACATGTCTGCAAATGATAAGCGTATCGGTTCCGCAGCGCTTGGTGGTGCTGTTGGTGGTGGCTTAGGTAATCATGCAGGTAATGGTATTGGTGCGGCTGTCGGTGCTGGTGGTGGCGCGGCTGTAGGAAGCAAGGCAAGTAATGGTTCAAATCGCAACGCAACTTATAGTGGTGTTGGTGCAGGTATTGGTTCAGTGATTGGTAAAGGTATTCTAGGCGGTGACGCTGGTGCTGCAATTGGTGGTGCAATCGGTGGTGGCGCAGGTGCAGCCATTGAGCAAAACAAATAAGTCACTCAATGAACGATAAAAACGCTATGTTGTATTGATTCAGCATAGCGTTTTTTTATTTCTATCGTTTATATTTAACTTATTTAGTAGACCATTAAAACAGGTTTAAACGATATTGAATGTCGTCTACTAAAGTCATTAACGTTTTAACGGATGTGGATTCTTACGACGGATATAAACGGTTTTTTGTACTTCAGCAATTCGTAACCCTGAATCATCAAAAATATTTAATGTGTAGTTACGATACACAGGCTTATAGTTCTGTGCCAGATCTTTAACATGTTCGATTTCAGCAGCATCTAATCGAATATCGGCATAAACCGTACTGCGTCCGGGTGATAGAAAATTAATGCTCGCAGCTTTGTCCCACACCATGTATTTAGGACCAAGGTGATGCATCAAAAGAAGCATATAAAATGGGTCGACCATCGAATATAAACTGCCACCAAAGTGAACCCCAACAATGTTTTGATTGTTGCGTGTCAGTGGCATTTTGACCCGAATATGATAGTTTTTCAGATCAATTTTTTCGATTTCAATTCCTGCACCTTTGTATGGAGAAAAATGATTCAACATAAATCTAGATACAAATGGGATTGTCTGTAGTTTCTTGATTAGCAAATTCATGGTCAATTCTAGTTATCTATTTTTCAACCATAATAAAGAACTCAAGGCAAAGTGGCATTGATCGAAATGCCCTCTAGAGCGAAATCATAGCCAATGGTGAAAACAATAAAAGGTGACTCAATGCAAGCGCAAACTTATTGGATCTCGACACAGGATAAGCAAAAACTTTATGCAAAAACATGGGGGAATGCTGAAAACCCCGCGTTGGTCTTGGTGCATGGTTATCCTGATAATCAGGAAGTTTGGGAACCGATTATAGAGCAATTGATTTCACAATTTTATATTGTGACCTATGATGTTCGTGGTGCAGGGCAATCCTCTATTCCAAAACGTATCCGTGATTATGCTTTACCACGGTTATCGCTAGATTTGGAATGTGTGGTCAATGAATTACTGCCCGAACGTCAGTTTCATTTAGCTGCCCATGACTGGGGGTCAATTCAATCTTGGGAGTCGGTTACTGAAACAAAGTTTAAAAATCGTATTTTGTCTTATACCACCATGTCGGGACCATGTTTAGATCATGCCGCATTTTGGATGCGTGAGCAGTTCTTACATGAAAAACCTAAATTTTTTAAACAATTATTGAAATCTTGGTACATTGTTGCTTTTCAACTTCCGATTCTTGCACCTACCGTCTGGCATTTTTTCAGTCCACAGCGTTGGGGTGCAATTTTAGCGCAATTGGAGAAGACGAAAGATCTACCTTTAAACTCAAATATTGCGAAAGATGGTGAACATGGTATTGGGTTATATCGCGCTAATTTTTTACCACGTTTAGCACGTCCACGTCAGCGTTTTGCGATCTGCCCTGTGCAAGCAGTGGTTCTTTTAAAAGATAAATTTGTCAGTCCTGCGTTGATTGATGAAGTGCCAAAGTGGGCAACTGAATTTGAACGTGTTGAGGTTAATGCAAATCACTGGGCGGTACTGAGTCGACCTCAAGAAATTGCACAATATATTCAAGAATTTGCACTGAAAAATAATTAAAAGCTGATACCCTGAATCGAGGTGATCAATACTGGTTACCTCGTTATTTCACCATCAATTGGATGAATTTACAGCTTCGCTGATATGAATCTGATAAAATATCGCCTTTCAAATTTTCGTAAATTTCTCTATGAATGCTGTCGTTATTGCGATTGCCGTGATGTTTATTTTATCACTGGCACGAGTTTCTGTTGTTTTAACATTGGTCATTTCAGCAATTATAGGTGGTTTGGTCGCTGGTTTAAGCTTAGCTGACACTGTTCAAGCATTTAATGCGGGCTTGGGTGATGGTGCTGAAGTGGCATTGGCATACGCTGTATTAGGTGCTTTTGCTTTGGCATTGTCCAAGTCAGGATTACCTGATTTATTGGCACACAAGTTAATTGGTCTGTTGGGGATGGAAGCGACTCAAAAACAAGCAACAAAAGTAAAATTTTTACTGTTGGGAATTTTGTTGATTGCCGCTATTTGTTCGCAAAACTTGATTCCTGTCCATATTGCTTTTATTCCAGTACTGGTTCCACCATTATTAAAAGTGATGAATCACTTGAAGCTCGATCGTCGTGCGGCAGCATGTGTCCTGACATTAGGGTTAGTTGGAACTTACATTTTCCTTCCTGTTGGTTTTGGTGCCATTTTCTTAGAGCAAATTTTGATGGGGAACATCAATAAAATCGGAGCAGCATATCAACTTCATGTAGAACGAAGCATGATGCCTATCGGGATGGCAATTCCTGTGCTTGGTATGGTGATCGGCACTTTGGTTGCAGTATTTATCAGTTACCGTAAACCTCGTCTATATGTTGATCGTGATGTTGCGCCCATCACCACCATTGATTTAGACAAACCGCTTCGTGCAGTCAATGTGGAAGAACTCAAAGCAGATGGTATTGCTTTAGAACAGCAAGCCAAACAAGCCCCTGTAATTGCAACGAAAACAATTTTAATGGCTTTGTTGGCAATTGGTCTAACGCTGATTTCGCAACTGTATTCAGGTTCAATGATCCTTGGGGGATTGGTTGGTTTTGCTGTATTGTCTGCGGCAGGAATTTTTAAATGGCAAGAAGCGGATGATGTTTTTGTGCAAGGTATGCGCATGATGGCATTGGTCGGTTTTATCATGATTTCTGCTGCTGGATTTGCCTCAGTTATGACGCATACAGGAGATATCAATCATTTGGTCAATGGTGTGGTACATCTGATCGGTGATAATAAAGCTTTGGCGGCATTTTTGATGCTGTTCATTGGTTTATTTGTGACAATTGGAATCGGTTCATCTTTCTCAAGCGTACCTGTGCTTGCAGTGATTTATGTACCATTGTGTGTGCAATTTGGTTTTTCGCCACTGGCAACGGTCGCACTCATCGGTACTGCGGCAGCGCTTGGTGATGCGGGTTCTCCTGCCTCAGACTCTACACTCGGACCTACAGCAGGTTTAGGAGTGGATGGGCAGCATGATCATATTTGGGATACTGTTGTACCTACATTTATCCATTTTAATATTCCTTTATTGGTCTTTGGCTGGATTGCAGCTATGGTTTTATAGAGTGTTATAGCGAATATTTGAGGCTGTTTATGATGCAATCTAAACAGCTTTTTTTGCTGGTTTGATTCAAAAGAACTATTTTTGTCATGTTAAGTGAGATATCTATCTATGAATAACAGCCGAGTCAACGGTTTCAAAATAAGATGTAGCTCTTGATTAAGTCTAATCAATCATTTCTATGGTATTGTTCGATTCGATAATTTTAAAGATCTGAGCTCATATCGAAGTGGCTTAAAATATACTTTTGTCAGACATCTAATATAAGATTTTCAGATGCCATAAGACATCAATTGTTATCATTGGAAAATCATAAATATGAATATAGAAGAATTAGTTAATTATATTGAAGTAGGTATGACTCAGCCTGTTGTCGTAGATCGAACCTTATTAACAGAGTATGGGCGGTACATAAGGGTTATTGGTTTTTTAAAAGACAATAAAATATTAATATCTTACTATTTTTATGATGGAAGTGATGATGACACTGGTGTGGACATTAAACTTCAATATGAGTCACTCGATACAGCTATACAATCAATTGAGCAATTTCTAGGGCTTTCAATAGATCAGTGGGAAAATTATAATCGAACGGGAAATTATCCAGAGCCTTTAGTGGATTTTGTTGAAGATAAATGGGCTGATTTAATTGCAGGTATTCAACAAGGTACGATGATTCCACAGGGTTATAGTGAAATTTATATGAATTTATAGCTTAGTCTGATTTTTTCTTTAATTTTCAAATCACTTTTAAATTAGATTTTTTGCTGAGTTTTCTATCTTTAAATTTTCTAAAAACTGATATCAATATCAATGTGATCTGCAAGGTTAGACACAATATCCTTACTGGTATTGACTACAATTTTACTCGTTTCAACCACTAGATCGACAAGGTCGATAGGATCCGCAGAATTAATTATATCACTTACAGTGCTAGATTCTTTTTGTTCCGATTGTTCTTGTGACTCTAAATTTTCACTTTCTAAACTATTCATATTTTGTAAAACCATAAAGTAGGTAATTGTGAGACTTTTCAGTAGTTTTCAACACTATTAATGCTTTCAATATGCCTTAGTTATGGAACTGAGGCAATGGGCTTAGATTTTAACTCTTTTAATCGGCGCCAGTGGAATGAGATTGCTCTCAATTTTTGACAGATCAGAATATCATTTTGAGGCAGCATTATCGTTAAGATAGAAAATAAAACGCTACTTATGATAACGATAAGTTCTTTCACTTTTAGCTTTGTATGGAGTGAAAATGAGTCAAATTAAGTTGGTGGATAATTGGTCAGATTGGTTTTTTAATCCGATCAAATACATTTTATATTTTAAATATAACATGTATTTTGTATGCATTATTAATTTATAATAATAAACTGATTATTTTATGAAAAATTGCTCAATAATCTTGATTAATTTGGTTGGTTTTTAAAACCAACTATTTTAATATGATTAAAATAAATTTATTTATATAACAATTACTTAAAAATAAAGATTATTTTTGTATTTAAATAGATGTTGCAAAATAATTAATACCTATGTTTAATGTTAATTAATAACAACGCGGGGTATTTATAATGTTAAAGCAACTTGCTCTTATTACATTAATGGGAATTTCTTCTGCTTCATTTGCAGACTGGCAAGTCAAAGTTGGTGGTTCGGTGATTTCACCTACTCAAGACACCAATGTTGCAGGTGTTGGTACTGTGAAAGCTGATCATGAATATGCTTTTACACCATCTGTAGAATATTTCTTTGGTGAAACACCATTTTCAGCTGAGCTTTTGTTAGCTGCACCGATCAGCCATGATGTAAATTTGGATGGTGAAAAAGCAGTTAAACTTAAACATTTACCACCAACTGTTACTTTTAAATATAACTTTAAAAACTCAACACGTTTTACACCATACATTGGTGTAGGTGGTACAGCATTTGTTGCGTGGGATGAAGAATCAACTGGCGCACTAACTGGCACGAAAGTAAAAGTGAAAGATGACTTTGGTTTTGCTGGTCAAATTGGTTTTAATTTCCAACCAGCCGATGCGAAAAACTGGGGTGTTTTCTTTGATGCACGTTATGCGCAACTTAGCCCAGAAGTGAAAGTGACTGCGGGTGGCGCAACTGCTGCAAAATTTGACTTAGATATTGATCCAGTAATCTACACTTTAGGTTATAGCTATAGATTCTAAGTAGATACATTAAAAAGCTCGGTACATACCGAGCTTTTTATTTTTAAACCGATCTTTTTTTTGTTTGAAACAAGAAACCATAAAAAATAGTCATTTTTGACTATATAACAATGTACAAAATCAATTTAATCTAAAACTCATCACTTTATTTTTTGAATGAATATGAAATTACGAATTCCAATAATATTTTTACTTAGCAGCGGCATTTCAATTACTCATGCAGCCAGTTTTAACTGTGATCATGCCCAAACCAAAACAGAGCACCGTATCTGCGAACAACGCAGTCTAAATGATGCAGATGTTAAAATGGCGACAACCTACAACATTATTCGAAAATTAGTTCCTATGGGAACACGTGGAGTCATTCAAGACCAACAAGTGAAATGGTTACAACTGCGCAATCAATGTCAGGATAATGTGCGTTGTTTGACTGATGCATATCAAATGCGACAACAAAAACTTGAGACTTATATGAATCGAGTCTATGAACAGGGTCCATTTTAAAAAAAAATTTGGTTTTACTATTGAAATATGCTTAAACCACTCCATTTCATACAGCATTCGATAAAAAAGCGTTATGAATTTACGGAGTGATTTTATGAGCGAACAGAACGCACAACAAAATTCAAAAAAGCACAGCTTCCAAGCAGAAGTGGCTCAGCTTTTACATTTAGTGACGCATTCACTGTATTCAAATCCTGAAATTTTCCTGCGTGAATTGATTTCTAATGCCTCAGATGCATGTGATAAATTGCGTTTTGAAGGAATTAATCATCCAGAATTTTATGAAAATGATCCGAACCTACACGTACGTGTCAGTCTAGACAAAGATGCGAAAACCATTACGATTTCAGACAATGGCATTGGTTTAAGCCAACAAGAAGCGATTGATAACTTGGGTACGATTGCCAAGTCTGGAACCAAAGACTTTATGTCTAAGCTGTCTGGTGATCAAAAAGCCGATGCACAGTTGATTGGTCAATTCGGTGTTGGTTTTTATTCAGGCTTTATTGTTGCAGACAAAATCACAGTTGAATCTCGCCGTGCGGGTCTGGATGAATCTGAAGGTGTCCGTTGGATCAGTGGTGGAACGGGTGATTTTGAAGTCGCTCAAATTGATAAGGCTTCACGTGGAACAGATATCATCTTGCATTTACGTGATGATGCTCTGGACTATTTAGAAACCTATAAAGTAAAACAAATTATCAATAAATATTCTGATCATATCAGTTTGCCAATCGAAATGCAGAAAGAGGTATGGCAGGAAGAAGAAGCGGTTGAAGGCGAAGAGAAAAAGCCTGGTCAATACGTTAAAACGGATGAATGGGAAGCCATTAACTCTGCAAGCGCATTGTGGACACGCAGTAAAGGCGACATCACAGAAGAGCAGTATGTTGAGTTTTATAAGAACCTGACACATGATTTCGAAGCACCACTTGCATGGGCACACAATCGTGTTGAAGGAAGTACGGAGTATACCCAACTACTTTATATTCCAAGCAAAGCACCAAGCAATATTTTCACACGTGAAGCGAAAGCTGGCATTAAATTGTATGTAAAACGCGTGTTTATTATGGATGATGCAGATAATTTGATTCCAAATTATCTCCGTTTTGTGCAAGGTGTTGTAGATAGTGCAGATCTTCCATTAAATGTCAGTCGTGAACTTCTACAAGAAAGTCGTGATGTGAAAACCATTCGTGAAGGCAACACACGCCGTGTTTTAACCACATTAGATGCTTTGGCGAAATCTGAAGATGAAGCAGATCAAGAAAAGTTCAAAACTTTCTATGCTGAATTTGGCTCAGTGATCAAAGAAGGTCTGGGTGAAGACTTTGGTAATCGCGAAAGAATTCTTAAACTTTTACGCTTCTCTACATCGACCAATGATGATGTTTCAACTTCATTGGAAGTGTATAAAGCACGTATGAAAGAAGGGCAAAAGGCGATTTATTATGTGACTGCGGATAGCCTTGCTGCTGCTAAAAACTCACCACAATTAGAATTGTTCCGTAAAAAAGACATTGAAGTGCTATTGATGGCAGATCGTGTTGATGAATGGGCAATGGAATTTGTACATGAGTTTGATGGCACACCGATGCAGAATGTCGCAAAAGGAGCTGTTGATCTCGGTGACTTACAAGATGCTGAAGAGAAAAAGGCACTTGAAGCCGCGGCTGAGCAATTCAAGCCAGTGGTTGAGAAACTATCAGATTCTTTAAAAGCCAAAACTAAAGAAGTGCGTGTAACGACTCGTTTAGTCGATTCACCTGCATGTTTAGTCACGAGCGAAGGTGAGCTTTCTCCACAATTGATTCGTATGTTGAAGCAAGCAGGGCAAGCTGTCCCAGAATCTAAACCAATTTTGGAAATTAACCCAGAACATCCTTTGGTGAAAAAATTGGATGGTTCTGCGCAGTTTGATGATCTAGCCAATGTGATTTTCGATCAAGCGGTAATCGCAGAAGGCGGTTTACCAGATGATCCTGCTGAGTATGTAAAACGTATCAATAATTTATTATTGAAATAAATCGTTGTTGTTTTTCAGAAAGCCTATCTTTAAGATAGGCTTTTTGTTGAAAAAATATAAAATGATCAAACTTAAAAGAATTCAATTGATCAGCGGTTTAGTCTTGAGTTCTACCCTGATAACCCCAGTATCCGCATATGAACTTCCTGCTGTTGAAAAACGCCGTGCCAATACTACAGATTTATCTGTACACAATGCGATGTTTCTAAGACAAGGCACTGAAACTTCTGTATTGGGAATATTAAAAAAAAGTGGGAAAAACTATGAATTGGCGAGCTCGGATGGTCAGCGTGGTGGTTCATTTCCAATAGCTGTGCATCCAAGTCTTAAAATAGATGATGATTTAGTGGGAAAAGAAGTCCGAGCGATTGGACGCATGACTTATGAAACGATGTCGATGCCGAATTCAATTGGAACTTTATATAGTTTTAAATTAGAACTTTATACTATAGAAGCCATACGCTAGTGCGGATCAACAGACTTGTCTCAAGCGAAGTGGATAAGTAAGAACTTATCCACAGTTGCGTTTAAATATTCATCTAATGCTTAAAATAACGCTTCTAAACGAACCAAGGCACTTGGAAAGTGGCTACGGTTTTCGCGACGGTCATTAAAATAATTTAAATCACCTTGGACATAGAACCATTCACGCCAAACAGGTTGTCGCCAAGAGATAAACGGTCCCCAACTGTTCAGTTTAAGGTCATTATTATTATAATAACCTCCAGTATAAATACCGTAGTTAAAACGATTGTTTTTAAAGAATTGATGTTGACGATAGGTGCGGTTATCCCAAGTTAGATCATCGTCTTGTTCATCGGCATAGGTCAGATAAAATTGGTTGGAAATAAACGGCTGATTTGGTCGTGCGTGAGTCAATTCTAAGTTGGTTCTTAGGTAGTTCTCACTGTCGATCCCATAACGATAAATCTGTTCAGCGTGGAAGGTAAAATCATTTCCCAAAGACCAGTCTCTTTGTGCTTTTAAGCGCGCATAAACATCATCCCCTGAACGGATACCTAAGTCTGCATCTAAATCAAAGGGCAAACGCTTTGACAGTTGTGACCAACGGAGTGCAATCGAACTATTATCATCTCTGATTTGTTTACCATCGATTCTTTTGTTTGGATCACCATCCGAATGATTATTTGAAATCGCAATATTGTTGGCAATTTCATCATCTAATGAATCATCACCAAAAACCACACTTAAACGATTTTCTAAGGTAGGGAGTTTAATCTTACCTCGGATACGTGGATTTACATCATAGCCATCATGCTTATTCCACTGATTATCAACCAGAATACGTAATGTTGCAGTTGCAGGGCGAGTTGGGTCAGTTTCTCCAAACCATCCATCCATTTTATTGGCTGTACGATCTACCCAATCGCTGAGTTTTTTCTGCTTTTTATCCGCCCATGTCTGGTCTTCTGTGGCTTGTGTTGGAGGCACAATTACTTGATCAGATTGTTCAGGAAAAATCGTTGGTGTTGAGTCAACGATTTTTGGAATATAGTTGAGTAAGCCTTTTTCCTCTGCCTCAATCGAAGATAATGATTTGCTTGAGTCAGCTTTCTTTGCATCGACATTGGCATCGAGACTATGATTTAGCTCTGCAAAAGCAGAATTCCCCAAAAGACCACCTAATAATAAGGCATAAGGTAATTTTGAGAAAATTAACGATGGAATTTTCTTCATATGCATACTTTCTTAAACGTTGAGTCATTCAGTTTTTAATTTTCAACATCACTATGCCTGAAAAAAACAGTAAATTTCAATTCAATACTGAGAATAGGTACAAAAAACATAAAGTATTGATAAATGAAGTGTATAAATCAAAGGGCAGAACCATGCAAAAAGTACATTTCATCAGTAAAACTGATTATTAATTAAAAATGAAGGATTTATTTTGAATATATTTTAAAGTATGAAAAATCACTTCAATGTCTAAAAATCATTCAGGATTGTGGATAACTTTGTTTTTATCCTCAAGTGATATTTTATCTGGTGATATACAAAAAAGCCTCCCAAAGGGAGGCTCTTCTGTCTTATAAAATAAGAAAAAATAAGAAACTACAGCGCAAGAATTTCGTGGAAACGAAAAATATGTGCTGATCATAATCTAAGAAAAAAAGTCTGAATAGTTGCTTTTTTGCAACGCTGTATTGCAAAAATGACACGTAAATATATCTAAAAAGTCAATTCAAAATAAGTAATCGAAATGTTTGATAATATTGTGCTCTTAGATGCTAATTTATTTTACTTTTCAAATAATGAATATTCAACTTTCATCTAAATATATTGAAGAACTCCATTTGAAGAGTTCTTCAATATTGCTATTTATTTATTCGGTACATCACAAGCGTCATCATTGCAGACAGGAGCATCTTGTTGTTCAACATCTTCATCACTTGCAGTTTCCAGTGCTTTTTGTAAGACCTGAACAAATACTTCACGAGGTTGAGCACCTGCAAGAGCAACACGTTGATCAAATACAAAGAATGGTACACCTGTGACTTTCAATTGCTCATGGGCAACTTGCTCGTCAAATTTTACAAAGTCGGCATATTCTTCAGAGTCCAATACATCATCGACTTCTACAGGGTTCAAACCTATACGTGATGCTACATCTTCAATGGTTTCACGTTCACCGATCGGTAAGCCTTGTGTCATATAACTATAGAAAAATGCTTCTTCCGCTTCTGAACCAAGTCCTTTGCTTTGTGCAAGATGGATGATGCGATGGGCGTTAAATGTATTGCCTGAGTTGGCATTTTCCCAATTAAATTGAATGCCTTCCTCAAGTGCCATGGTTGCTATATTACGTTGCATGTCTTCAACTTCTGCAATAGTACGACCATATTTTTGCGCAAGACGTTCTGAGTTTGAAACTTCTTGGCGTGGTGGCGCATCTGGATCAAGTTCAAAACTATGCCAATGGACTTCAAGTTCGATACCTGCTTGTTCTGCCGCTGCTTCTAAACGTTTTTTACCGATATAACAGAATGGGCAAACTACATCTGACCAAATATCTACGCGCATAGGAAATCTCTACAATCTAATTACTGCTTATGATGGGGTTCAGTAAGGAAAATTTAAAGTCAAATTTTGATCATCAAAAGTAGACTACGTTATTTATCATAATTTTGTAGAAATAATATACAGAAATGAGTTGCTTAGGATATTCTAAGATATCTATAACATGGTTTGGAGACTGGTATGCGTCGAATTTTGATCGTGTTCGGTATCATTTTTCTGGCAGTTATTGGGTTTTTCTACTACGACCATACTTCAATTAAAAATGAAGAAGCAAATCGCCAAGCATTTGATTTAGTCATGACCGACAAGATGCGCCAACTTTCGGAGCAAGCACAAGATCGCGCTAAGCCTGTTAATATTGATATTCACGATGCTCGATTAAAAGGTGACTATAAAATTTTGTCTGAGTTCTTGCTCAAATATTGGATCAAAAATATTGATACACGAAATGCTTATTTAAATCAGCTTGCAGCGGCTAAGTGGGACCATTTTTTAGATGTAAATCGTTTGGATGCAGACCGTAAGCAAAATTATGTTGAAACCACTCAGATGCTAGGGACTGTGCGTCAAGCCATGCAACAATATCAGCAGAACAATATGAAAAATAAAAACGAGGCGCTTGCTGAATTAAAAAAATCTACTTTACGTAAAGATTTGAAAAAACCTTTACAAGATAAACTTGAACAAAGTGCACAACTTGATCCTGAAAATGCGTTGATTTTAAATGAATTACAAATTTTAGGAAAAGCTGAGACCATGTTTGACATGCTGAAAAAATATCAATGGCAGAAACAAGGCAATCAAATTTTGTTTAAAGAAGATGCCCAGGTCAAACAGTTTAACCAGTTGTATCAAGACGTCCTTAAACTAAATAGTCAGATCAATCAGAAAAAGGAACAGAATGCTGAGGTGTTACAAGAAGCTTTGTGAACTCAATACATAGAATTGGATCAATGAGAAATATAAAACGATGGATGTCTATTGCAATATTTATACTGCTATTGGTTGGTGGCATAAGTTATGTCTATCAGACGCCATTTTTGGTTAAACAAGACTGCAAAAGTGTTGCATTATATCGTTATCATTTTGGTATCTATCAAATTGATCGTGATCCAATTCTTGGGTTTGATCGTTATAAAAAGGTTTATGGCTGGAAACAGTTTTTAGGTATAGCAGCCATTCTCTGTGCTGAACAAATTGAGTACGACAAATGTGTTAGCGAAGAGAAGCAAGCAGCCTTGAATGCCGAGCAGGAAAATAAACAATGGGTCCATGTACGGGATAATTTATATGTTAATGCTCATCATCAATTGGCATTAAAGTTTCCCTACGCAAATCGTTGCAGCCATTTATTCTCTGAACATGTTCAGCCCAGCAAGAGTCTGTCTATGTTTAGCGATCGTTTTTATACACATTTCGGTTTCGGTGGGGATAACGAGCTTTCATTGACAGGAACAATTGATAGCTCGACATTTAAGAGATTAAACCCTTCCAACTTTTATCAAGATAAACGTCATGTTTATGGTTATTTCAACATGCTTGATGGTGGTAATTTTTCTATTTTGGAAGATGCAGATCCAAAAACCTTTAAGTTATTAGGCGATTGCTATGCCAAAGATCGCCATCATATTTACGAAGAACGTTTTGGTCAGCTTAAGGATGCTGATTATGCCACTTTTAAAAGTGGCGCTGATGTTGGATGTGTCGCAAAGGATAAAAATGGTTATTGGTTTTGGGATGAGCGAAAATCTTGGGATGATTTGGATTCTGGAGAAAGAGAACGGGTCAGCGTGCTTGAACATTGAAAGTGTAAGCAATCCGATCAATACAGTCATTGATGTATTGATCAGTTTATTTCAATCAAATAACGAATGATCTGAGCGCAATAAAATGAGTGAAAGTGAGTTTTAGAAAATTATATTCTTACTCAACCTTTCCCATGATTAGAAAAGATTTTAATAAGTCTTCTGATTGTTTTAGCTTGAAAATTTTCTCTGAAATATTCTTTAACTCCATGTTTAATGCTTGTTTGGCAAT
This sequence comes from Acinetobacter sp. Ag2, assembly GCF_001005515.1. Lineage (NCBI taxonomy): Bacteria > Pseudomonadati > Pseudomonadota > Gammaproteobacteria > Moraxellales > Moraxellaceae > Acinetobacter > Acinetobacter sp. Ag2. The sequence goes on along the minus strand of NZ_LBNA01000050.1, from coordinate 3,487 downwards.
TGGGCATAAAGTAAATTTTTCCTCACCCAAGTCAAAACAGGGCAGTAAAAGTTTAATGTCTTTTAGATGCATTCCAGCATCGTTGAGCACTTTAATTTTATGAATATCTTCAATATCTTTTTGACTATAAAAGCGATAATGATTTGCTGTTCGTAGAGGATGAATTAATCCTAATTCTTCATAATAACGGAGCATACGAGGACTGATTTGAGTCAGTGCAGCAACTTTAGCAAGGTTCATCATATACCTCTTGACTGTAACAGTACTGTTTGAGTTTATCGTCAATACATTGACCAAACAAGCTGAAGCAATGATGGACTTTGAACAGAAGCAACAACTGATCTGAAAATCTTTTCAATATATTGAATATCGGTGACCTAGATTAAAGAGTACTTGAGCCATATACAGAAGATATTGAATTATTTTTTCCTAAATTTGGACGACATCATGGAAAAGAATCAATTCAAATATTTGTTGAATGATTATCCATATCGCCCAAGATAGGCAGACCATCTATATTTCAATAATATTTATCGGCTTAGAATGCTGTTTTTTGACTAAGCCAAGACGTTTATAAAAGTCGATGAATGAAAATTATAAGCCTAAGGTTATTGAATATTTTAGTTGATTGATCACTTGAAAATGAAAATTTATAAATCTTAAAGATGCCAAAAAATACAAAATCTCTCAGTAAAATATAAATGATGGTTTTTTTATTTAGAATGTTCAATAAGAAAATATATATGTTTTTTAATAAGAAAATTAAACCTCGTTACCGTTTATCTGAGCGTTAGTGAATCCAACTTTAAATTGTTATAGCCTATTTAATAGACAATATTCAACATATAAAAATCATTTTATTGCATTGATAATCTGATTTATTTTTTTAGGTGAAATGTATGAACTTTATCAAAGTTTCTATACTTGCAACGGCATTGTCTGTTTGGTTACCCACTGTACAGGCGGAAGAAGTTGCGTCATTGCCGACAATTAAAGTGATGGCAGATTCTGAGCTTCGTCAGGAAGCGGTAGGTGTTACGCCTTATCAAGAAGACAAAGCCGTGCGTAGAGCATTGCAACATCAAGTTATTAAAAAAGAGAACGAAATTCAAAACTATAGTATTGGCTATAATATCGGTGTATTGGATATTCAGCCTAAAGCGCCTGAACCTAATTTTAATCAAATTCCTTCAGCATTACTCAGAGAATATGTGTTAGCTGTTGCAAATGGTTTACAGTCTTCTGACCCGACTACAGGTTTATTTACCATGATTGAACCACTTTCAATGGGTATGAACCGTGATAAAGCTTTAGAGGCTGTTCGTAATGGAACGTTTCAGTTGAATTTTGATAAAGCACGTTTAGACTTGATGTTAGGTGATAAGTGGCAAAGTGGTCTGCCTAAATAATCAATATAACAGTGTTTTAAATATATTTTGAAGCCAATCTGTTGATTGGCTTTACTTGAGTTTATAGCTTGAATCTATATTTTGAAATAATTTTGTGCCTATTGAATCTTTATCAATAAATGCTATCTATATAAGCAAGAGAAAATTATAAATCTCCGCTCACTTACTTTTTAAAGTTTCTCATATAAATATCCATTGCAACTTCATTTCTAAACTTAATTAAAAGTTGAGGGTTTTCAATAATAACTCTTTTAATATTTCCTTTATTAGGTTTGTACTGCTCAGAACCTCTGAGATCTTTACTTAACACTTGAATATTTCCTTTTCGATCTTTACTTACGCAGGAATCATTATTAAAAATTGCTTGTTTTTTAAAATGTTCTTGAGCTGTATTTGTGTAAAAATACATAGGATTGTATGTTGGCACATTTGGAATAAATGTTCTTGGGATAAGAATTAAGAACTCGTCTGTATCGTCGATATGAGGTAATTCAAAAAAATCTTCATTCCAATGACCACTAGATATACAGAAGTAATTTAATTTTGATTTAGTTTTTCTCATTGGAATACCATGCTTTAGGCATTGTTCCTGAGTAAATTTAATCAATGGAAGTTTAATAATATCAATAGTAATATCAGAAATTCTATCAAATTTTAATTCATCACATAGAAGAGAACATTCTTCGAGATAATTAAAAATTCCATTTTTTATCAAATGGCGTACTCTTTTTAATTCTTGAAGAAATAATGTCGCTAGATGTTCGCCAGCACCACTACCATCGAGTCTAATTTTTGAATAACCTAATCTTGTCCCATTTGGCTCATTGAACTTAGAACATAGATAGACTGATCTATTATCCGCACGATTTTGAATTGATGTTAAAAGCTCTCTCATGAAGTAGTTAATACATTGCTGAGAGGCAATACCTGTTGGGTTAGGGGTTTGGCTAATACAATATGGGTCTACAAATTTCTTTGTATCTCCATAAATATTAATGTCAAAAAACTCTATATTTTGGTCGGTTATACCGAATTTTTTTGTAAATTGCATAATAGCAATCCTCTAAAATTTAGATGCGTGTATTGCCTAAAATCTAAAGTTGGACTACTATGAACTTCTCCTACCAAAGAGAATTATTTCATTTGTCTTACTTTAAATTTTAGATATTTGAAATATTTACGATTTTATAAAAATCATCTAACGGCTTAAGTATTGCAGTACTTAAGCCGTTTTTAATATTTTGTCAAAGATTTTCATCTTTTGCCTCCTCTTCTAAATCACTGTCATTTTCATTGATTTCCCATTTTGTTATGGAATATTGTCCTTTTTTTGATGGGTGTGTGTGAATTAATCCTTTTAAAGACATTCTATATAAACGCGCCATCAATTTATTTCTTTCGTAAATCTCACCTGAATCTTTATATATTGCAATCAGAAGTTTATCTAAGCCAATGATTCCACCACATTTTTCAATTAACTTAATTAAATACATATCCTTTTTATCAGATTCTGTGATATTTAATTGAGATATTAGTTCTGGTGGTAAATCCTCTAAATCTTCAGGTTTTAAGTAAAGAGGTGAGTCTTTTATATCATCAATATAGTTTGTCATTCATCTCTACCATTGTATTTATTTTGCTCACTTTATTTTACCTTGAATTTGTAACAGGTCAAGTGTGATATCAAGAAAAATGTGAAAAAAACGTTGATAAAGGAATTTCAATGTGTGAGATTTTCGATTGATAGAGATTGATAGAGATTGATAAAGATTGTTAGAGATTGATAGAGATTGATAGAGATTGATAGAGATTGATAGAGATTGATAGAGATTGATAGAGATTGATAGAAATCAAATCTTTTCTCATTATTTTAAATTAATAATCTCATCTATTTCTAATAAAAAAATCCCCGCAATAAGCGGGGATTTTTTTATCTAGTGTTTTAATTCAAAATTAAACACGTTCGATAATGGTCGCAATACCTTGACCAAGACCGATACACATGGTTGCAAGACCGATTTGTGTATCTTGTTGCTCCATCACGTTCAACAATGTTGTAGTGATACGCGCACCAGAAC
>NZ_LBNA01000056.1:0-195781 GCF_001005515.1 Acinetobacter sp. Ag2 | reverse complement strand
AAATAAGACGCAATAAACATTCAACAACTTAACCCTCTAAGCTAAGTTCGTTTGCTGTATCGCGTCGTGATGCTGCGTATTCTATATATTTTTTATAGACACGCAACCCCTATTTTGAACTTTTTCAACCACATGGTTATTTTTTCAACAAAAAGCGCAAAAAAACTGTATTTTTCACTCATTTTTTAAGCACTTCTTTAAACTCATGCTTTTAAAATCTTAAAAAAGACCTCATCAATCAATAGTCTTTATTTGATTCTTATTCAAAAATAATCACCTGAAGAATGTGCATGTAAGAAAGCAGGGATTAATCCCGTTAATGCTGCCCGAATATCTGCACGCTCATTAATAAGTTGATGTGATCCTTCTTCAAGAATTAATAAAGTTTGCAATCTGAATTGGCGACGTACGAAATCAATATTATATTTCCAATCCACTGTTTGATCTTGAGCACCTTGTGCCAACCACACAGGTATACGGCATTTTGGAAATTCTTCCATTTCCTGCATCCATTTCGACATTGCTAGAATCCAGTCCATTCCCATCATACGGGGTTGCAAAGGATCTTTTAGTCGTACAAATCTTAAAAACTCTGGATTATGATTGTTGCGTTTAAAATGACGTGGAACTTCTCTTTTAATTCTACGAATAATGCCCAAACCAATAGAATTGTGCCACCATGCGGTTTTAGCTGGTCTCACCAAAGGTGATAAGAGTAAAACACGATCAACAATTGGATTTTCTCTTTTTTGTGCATATTCAAGTAAATGATGCATCCAAATTGCACCACCTGTACTCTGTCCTACCCCCAACCAAGGTTTAGGAAGATGCTGTGAGTTTTTAACATATTGGTAAACAGCATGCAGCACTTGTTGATAGTGGTCAAAATTTTTAATATTTGCTGGAGAGCCATTACTTAAACCATGCCCTGGCAAATCATAAGTAATAACACTAAAGCCTTGTTCAAGGATTTCTTTAACAATCGGTTGATAGATACCACTATGCTCTAAATAACCATGTAATAAACAGACAGTTCCTTTTACTTTTTCAATTTTAGGCTTAAATACCTGAACATGCAGTTTAAACAACGGCATGTCAATAAAGCCTTGCCATTGAACACAATCTAATTGATCAAAACCATAAAGTCGTTGATAAGCCTTTATTTCCTGGTTTGGCACATAGGCACGATTTAAATTTAAAGCTTCTAATAGTTGTGGTGTGGTATCACGACTTGGTACTGGCAGATCAAGTTGTTTTAAAATTGTAGGATTTAAAAATGGGATATCCGCCATTAAGGCACCTCTCTACAGCCACTCGAACCAAACAACATATCTCGAATTGTTGCTAAAGTTTCATAGTTGGCTCTGCGGCTATGATCATAATTCTGTTTGCTTGGTTGCCATTCTGTAAGTTGAGTAGGCATTGGTGCGTCCACTGGAATGGTTTCTATACCATTCAATGCAAATAAACGACGTGTTCTAGGCATGTGATAACGATCTGTAATCAACATGACTGTAGGTGCTCCACCTTTTTTTTGTAATAGTAATGAGCTAAAACGTGTATTTTCACAGGTATTCATACTGCGATTTTCCAATAATTTTGCCTGCACCCCACGTTCAGCCAACCACTTTTGCATATAAGGTGCTTCAACGCCACTCAACACAATAGGCAGTTTGATTTTTTTCTCAAGTGCAATAGTCGTTTCCAGTCTTAGCTTAGTGTAATCATTGACAATAATATCTTTCTGATTTTTATCTAAAGTTAGACCACCACCCAAAACCACAATGGCATAAGGCTGACTGACTGGTTTTGGGAGTTCGCTATTTTTATTGGGTAAGCTTTCTAAATCTTGTTGTACTTGTGAACTTGATAATTCAACAGCAGAAGCTGAGGGATTTTCATGTAAATTCTTATCATCAACCTTATACTTTTTTAAGAAAGTTAAATATTCATCCATCAGCGCTTTGTTGTCTTCACTATTTAAATCTAATAAGTTTTTAACCACATCATTAGGTTGGTCTTCTACAGCATCAGAAGCAGCATGTTCAGACACTAAAGGAATCACTGGCTTGATTTGCTCTTCATCATCCTCTTTTTGTTCTTTGGCAATTTTTTCCTGTAAAGCTCGATAACGCAATTGAAGAGCAAGCAAATCCTTCGCATCGTTGTTCTTTAACAGTTCTTCCATCAACTTTAGATAAGCTTGACGAGCAATCCACAAATCCGAACCTGGTTCTAAGTTTTCTGTTTCAGATAATGCCGCATTTTGTTGGCTTTTTGCGGCAACCTGATTGACTTCAACAGGCACAAATGTATTGAGAATCCTCACCATAAGGTTCGAATAAAATGGCGTATACCAAAATACAATCAGACAGCCAAAAAGTACAAATAGTATTGCAACCATCCGTAAAAATCTGACCATCCAATGTTGTTTAACCATATATAGACTCAATGTTAATGGTTCTGAATTAATCCCATTTCGTTAAAAAGTACAGGTTCTGGCTCTAAGTGCACAGCAAACTGATCAAACACATCCCGCTGAACAGCTCGATAAGCCGCTTGAACATCTGTCAATGTTGCATCCGCATAATTCACCAGAACTAAAGCTTGTTTATGGAACATGCCGACTTGATTAAGTTGCTTACCTTTCCATCCAGATTGGTCAATCAGCCAACCAGCTGCAATTTTAACGCGATCCTCTGTTTGAGGATAATGTGGAATATTAGGGAATTTTGCAATTAATTGTGAAAATACATCTCGCCCAATAATCGGATTTTTAAAGAAACTTCCGACATTTGGATATTCTTTAGGATCAGGAAGTTTACTTTGTCGAATTTGGATGACTTGTTTTTGCAAATTCTCCGCACTCAAGTCATCTGCCATTGCTGCTTTTAAATCACCATAGTTGATTTTTAAATCAGCCTGTTTCAGTAATCTAAAAATCACATGAGTAATAACATAACGATTTGGATCATCTTTAAAAATACTGTGGCGATAAGAAAATTGGCAATCCTGAGCACAGATGGAATGCATTTGCTCTAATTCACGATCATATACTTCCACAGATTCAATAAACTCACCTGCTTCAACGCCATAAGCCCCTATATTTTGTACAGGAGAAGCACCTACCAAACCTGGAATCAATGCAAGGTTTTGTAAACCATAAAGATGCTGTGAAGTCGTCCACAATACAAAGTCATGCCAGACTTGCCCTGCACCCACCTTTATTGTTTTACTCCGTTCATCTTCACCGATAAACTCAATCCCCTGTATATCGATCGCAACAACCAGGGCATGAATATGCTCAGGAAGAATCATATTGCTTCCACCTGAAAGAACCAGCACATTTAAATTATTTTGTTTGGAAAATTGCAGTGCACTTTGAAGGTCAGCAACAGATTGTACTTTTACAAAATGTGATGCAACTGAGTCTAAACGGAGTGTATTAAATGGTTTAAGTTGAACCTGAGATTCAATATTCATAACTTAAATTTCATTCCTAATGTATATCAATTACTTATATTGAAACTGTTGCTGAAAAACTTGCACCCACGCTAAACTACTTGACTCACATTGATCAAGAACACGCTCAAATCCATCCGCTTCACCATAATAAGGGTCAGGAATGGCTTGCTTCGGAAAATCAGCATCATGTTCACTCATCAGCGCAACTTGCGCTTTAACAGACTGTACACCAAATTGTTGAATCGCTTGTTGAAGCAAAGATTTGATATTCGCTAAATTTTCATGATCCATCGCAAGAATTAAATCAAAATCTAAGAAGTCTTGTATTTTTAACTGTCTAGCACGCAAATCTGAAAGATCATAGCCTCTTTTTATTGCATGTTTTTGACTGCGGTGATCAGGTGATTTATTGGGATGATAATTACTCGTTCCAGCTGAATCCACAATCACGTTCAATTTCTGTTCATTACAATAATGTCGCAAGACGACTTCTGCTGTAGGTGAACGACAGATATTTCCTAAGCACACACATAAAACCTTGTATGGCATTTTGGATAACATAAACCGCCTCAAATGATCATTTCTTTTATAAGCGCTTATGTTAAGTTATTTAGCAAGTGAATCCTATAGAACCTTAAAACAATAATGTTAATTTTGTGATGACAGATTAAGGATAGTACACAATGCAGCATTTCCAATTTCAAACTGTAGCCAATATTATTTCTGGGCTAGGATCGGTCCAAGAATTAAAGACAATTTTAGCTAACAAATATAAAAAAGCCTTGCTTGTAACAGATGCAGGGATGATTCAACATGCACTGCATTTACCTGTACTGAAAATTTTAGAAGATGCTCATTTGGCTTATGAAATTTACGCTGACGTTCAGGCTGATCCTGCAGAACATATTGTTCTATCCGCAGTGGAGTTTGCCAAAAAAAATCAAGTCGATGTTGTTATTGGTTTTGGTGGAGGCAGCTCAATGGATGTTGCCAAACTTATTGCAATACTGGCTCATGCTCAACAAACCCAAAGTATTCAAGAGATCTACGGTATCAATAATGTTCATGGACCAAGACTTCCTTTAATTCTGATTCCAACCACCGCCGGTACTGGTTCTGAAGTTACGCCGATCTCCATTGTTACGACAGGTGAAACGACAAAAACAGGAATTGTCTCACCGATCTTATATGCGGATATCGCAATCCTTGATGCCACATTTACCACTGGTCTGCCTTCTCATATCACTGCGGCAACAGGTATAGATGCAATGGTACATGCCATCGAAGCCTATACTTCAAAAATAAAGAAAAACTTTTATGCTGACATGTTGGCAAAACAAGCGCTGAAACTTCTCAATAAAAACTTGAAACTTGTCTTGGCGGATGGTATGAACCTTGAAGCACGCCAAAATATGTTATTGGGATCGATGTTAGCAGGTCAAGCATTTGCCAACGCGCCTGTTGGCGCTGTTCATGCCCTTGCCTATCCATTAGGTGGACATTTCCACTTATCTCATGGACACACCAATGCTTTGGTTCTATTAGAGGTTTTAAAATTTAATGCCTCTGAAGCCAAAGCTCACTACGCTGAACTGATGCAATGGTTAGATCCTTATAGTAAAGGCAGTGTTGAAGGTCTCTGTGATTTATTTATCGACCATATGCAAAACCATCTCAACAATAGCGGCTTGCCCCTAAAACTGAGAGAGTTAAATGTACAACCTCAACAACTTGAAGTCCTTGCAGAAGATGCAATGCTTCAAACACGCTTATTACAAAACAATCCTAAGGTTTTAAACTACACCGATGCACTCAACATTTATCAGGCAATTTATTAGGGTCTATTGAGATTTCAACAGCACATTGCGTTATCGATTAATACGACATAAACAAGACGTGAAATACGAACAATCGCGATACTATTGTCGAGTTTCGAAATGCAGTTGAGGAAGACTTTAATCACAACCAACTGAATAGAGATATTTTACGAGGTCTATCTTAGGTTTTGCTGACTTAGCATCACTGAGTTTCACAAAACCTGCCAAATAATATCTAAAAAATCTTTATCACAAGCATCTGTAAAGTATCAACCAACTTAAAACACATCATCAGAATGCTTGCGATTGATTTTGTAAAATCATCTTTAAATATCGTTAAGCTATAAACCGATTTGCTTAGGTAATGCACTACATTTCAAACAAAAAGTAAAAACTGTCTTATGATCATGAAAGACTAGCCTGATTCCTCTGGCATAAGAAATTGCTAAAAATCGCAAACAAACTGTCACAAGAAAAACCTTAAATTATCAATATGTGCAAAAAACAGTCAATAAAATTCTATTTTTTAATCAAATAGATTATTGCGTATTTTAAAAAATATCTATTTATAACTTTAATTATCATAATATTATTTTAATTACTCATTATTTTTATGACTGACTGGTTGATAATTTACCGTGTTTTCCGTTTAACTTCTAAAATAATTACTCTAAAATCGCCGACGATCTTAATCGGGAAATTAAGATAACAGACAGTATTGGAAATGATTCTATGAAAAAACTTACATTGGCGATTTTACCATTAGCAGCGTTTGGCTTAAACACTGTTACTCATGCAGCGACTTCAGACGGTAAAACTTTTGCTGTTTCTACAGGTTGGTTGCATGTAATGCCACAAAGTAAGGGACAAGGTGTCAATGGGAAAACAGGTAATTCACCTTACTTAGGTCCCTTGGCTAATTTACAAGCAGCTAATCCTGATGCTGGTTTTGAAGTACAAAATGCTGATACTGCAGGTTTGATGCTTGATTATTTCGTCAATGATAACGTTTCATTAGAATTAACTTTGGGCGCACCTCCTGAAATGGAACTTGCAGGTAAAGGCAGCATTAAAGTTCATGGGATCAATGTCATTGACCTCAGCAAATATGACAAAGCTGCAACTACAGATGCCTATACACCAACCATTTCTGGTCGTTACCACTTTGGCTCGATCAACAATAAAATCCGCCCTTATGTTGGTGCTGGATTGATGTATGCTCACTTCTCAAATGTTGAAACTGACCCTGCGATTAATCAGGCACTGAAGGCAAATCCTTATCTTGCTGCGTTCAATCCAGAATTGGGTAAAGTAAAAGTTGATGATGCTTTTGCACCAGTGGCTATACTTGGTGCTGATTTCAACATCAATAAAAACTGGTATGCAACAGCTTCTGTGTCTTATGCACACCTTACGACTAAAGCTAAATTAAATGTAAATGCGACTACACCAGCTGGAACAACAACGTTGATCTCAGGTCAAAGCAGTATTGAAATTAAACCAATTGTGACTTATTTAGGTCTAGGCTACCGTTTTTAATTAATGAAGTCTGATTGAGATCAGTCTTCATTTTCTGTAGCTCATTGAGTCATACTTAATGAGCTTTTTATTTTTTAAATCATCCTTTATACATATCATACTGCGATGTATCCAACAGAATAGGATCGCTTTAAAACCATCATCATTTTGAATAAAAACAAACAACGCTCTCATCCCATAAAAGATCTTTGTCACCTCTGGAAAGTAAGACATCACTGAAGTAAATTAATCAAATTTTTTGTTAAAATATAAGGCTGTGAAAATGCCTGATCTCTATTATCCAAGTTTTCTTAGATGGTATCAGTAAGATAAATAAATCTAAAATTGGATAAAAGATACGCTTTATACGAAAAACATCGTCATATCTATTCACTCTTGTAGAATGATATGATGAGAAATTGATTACATTTGATGTATATCGCTTCTTATTCACACTGTCATCGTTTTAATGTAAATGTCCGTATAGCGCAGAGTAAAGTAAAATGAAACCACAAATAAAATTACGTGATCAATATGCCTTTATTTTCCCAATTCAAACCCGTTGGGCTGACAATGATATTTATGGTCATGTGAATAATGTAACCTACTATAGTTATTTCGATACTGCTGCCAATGCTTTATTAATTCAAAAAGCGGACTTTGATATCCATCAATCGCCGATCATTGGCTTAGTTGTAAATTCTTCTTGTGATTTTTTTCAAGAACTCACTTACCCCGAAATTATTGAAGTAGGTGTTGCCATTTCAAAAATAGGAAACGCATCATTGACTTATGATTTAGCAATTTTTAAACAAGGACAAAGCCAAGCTTCAGCTCAGGGGCAATTTGTTCATGTATTTGTCTCTCGTGAGACAAAAAAAAGCACCCCAATCCCTCAAGATATGCGAGATGCTTTACAGATTTATCTCAGTGAATAATTCATTTTAAGTTCAATAGCTAAAAGCCAGATCGAATAAACTATATTTAAAGGATAAGAATTTAAGCTAAAGTATTTTGATCCCAAAAAGCCTGACTGACTTCAGGCATTTGATTTAACATTTCAATAATTGGCTGAATTTCTTTTTCCTCAACCGAATTTGCAATCAGAATTGCCTTAATCTCAACATCTTGTTCTCCAAAAGGCTCTACGTCAAAATCTTTGGCTGGAAAGTGATAATGCTTTAAAGCTTTACTCAACTCATCCATAACATGCTTACTATGTTCTTTTTGACACACCACATAAATTTCATGTTGCATTTCTGACTCAACATTGAGTGGCTTACGGTCAATAATATGACCAATCGGACGTAGCAAAGTATTTGCAGCCAAAATAAAGAGTGTTCCCAATAATGCTTCGACAATACGATCACAGCCTGCTGCTGCACCCACGGCGGCAGAACACCATAGCGTTGCAGCCGTATTCAGACCTTGAATATTACCCTCTTGGCGCATAATCACGCCTGCACCTAAAAAGCCAATACCAGAAACAACATAGGCAATCACTCGAACAGAACCATCAGCGCCAGTTAAATTATTGGCAATATCAACAAAAATAGCAGCACCCACAGCCACCAAAACATTGGTTCTCAAACCAGCTGTACGTTGTCTATACTGTCGCTCAAATCCAATCAAACCACCTAAAATAAAGGCAGAAAAAAGACTAATCAATGTATCAAGCATGTTTGTTAATTCTAAATGTTGCATAAATTGGAGTTGCATCTATACGCTCCACAGTTATTTTAATTTATGGTCTATATCTTTGATATCTCATGAATAACGGAATAAAAATCCTTCACTGTTTTATCACATGCAAATGACAAAAGTATTGCAAAGTATTAAAACTCAACACTTTAAAGATTTTCAATTTCAAAAAATCAGTTAGATATAAATAGTCTGATATTTGAACCAAAGTTGCCTTCTTTACATGAATAACAGGATGATAAAACGAGAGATATAAAAACAGACCTTGAGTAGGTATTTTATTTAAGGAGGAAATGTAATTTAAAAATAGAAATGCGATCTTATTGCAAGACAACATTCTCAAAAGTATCTTGCTTAATAAGTTAGAATCACTATAGATAAACTACAGTTCCTCGACGAACTATTTGGCATTTTTAGATACCCCTTTGTTGAAATTGGCGCAATTATAACCACAAAGTCATTAAATAAAAACCGCATTTTTTTAATTCATAGTTATTTTATAAGATCATTCAACAATATTAAAATTTTGTATACAGTCGCACTTCAAGTTTTAGTCAGCCTTGTTTGATGCACTTGCAACTTCCCTGTTGCACACTAAACATCACCCATCCTCTATATATGATTATATTGAATGCAGATCAAATGTTATCGAAGAATGTATTTAACTTTTGAGTTGAATATTTTCAATCTGACCATCAAATGCATCAATCAAACTTTTTACTACGGGCTCTTGTTGAAGCATTTCAGCTGCACGATCAAAAGCACGCACTTTACGTTCTTTTTGCATCATATACGGTGTAATCGACTCGACCTCACCATACTGAACTGTAAATATGGTTTGTGACCATTGTTGCTTTAAAGCTGCTTCAAGATCATGTTGAGCTTGATTCAGTAATTTTTCATATTTTGGTGAAGTTTGAAAAATAGACTGACCATTAATCATACCCATCATCAAACCATGTTGTGCCAGTTCTTGAACAGCAGGAGAAAGCGAGCTGTTTCTAAACCAATATTCCCATTTATCAACAGTCCAATCTCCTTCTAAATCTTGAGATTGTAACGTTAATATTTGTTGCGGTGTTTGCGCATTATCAGAGGAGCCTAATTGATTCTCAGACTTAACCACCTGAACTTGATTTTCACTTGGCTGCTGTTTTTGGATAGCTTCAGCATTTTCAATATTAAGCTGTTGATCTTGTGCTTCAGGAGCTAAAAAGAACACATCCTGATTTGCTGTTGATGCTAAAGAATTTTCATTTGTACTTTGTGAATGAAGCTCAGCACCGAAGAGCGTCAAATCTGGTGCACTAGTATCAATAGACATTTCATTTTGAACATTATGATTTGTCTGCTGATCAATGATTAGAGACGGTTCAGTAACCACAGTCTGTATTTGTGCTGTGTTTACTGTGATATCAGTATCTTCAATGAATTGCTCATTAAAAGCATCGTCACTATTCGGCTCATGGTCTTCAATAATCTGCTGTGATAACTCATCCTCAACTGCATCAAAAGCAGGATCACTCACTACAGAGAGTGTTTGTGGCATTACAGCAAGATCAGATTTTAATGGCTCCAACTGTTGTTGGGATAGATCAGGTTCAATAGCCTCACTTTTTATATTAACTTCAGCGTCTATCTTTGGCTCATCGTCGATCTTGGTATCAATCAGCGTCTGATCTTTTGCTTGTGCAAATGACTTTACAGTCTGATGAGGTTCAATATCCAAAGGTTTATCTTGAGTTTCAACTGTAAGCGCTTGCTTTTCAATATGCTGTTGTGGTTGAGAAATTACAACTTCATTGACTTGCATTGGTCTAAAAGCAAGTAAACGCAATACCGTCATTTCAAAACCTTGCTCTTGTGTCACAGCAAGTTGCAACTCAGCCCGCCCTTTACATGCAATTTGATAATAGAGCTGTAAATCTTGAGCAGAGACGATTTTCGATAACTGCATAATTTTTTGATTTATTTCAGCACTATATTTTAGGCTGAGATCTGGCAAATATTGCAACATTGCCAACTCATGTAATGTTGAAATAAATTGATCCAAAACCAGTGAAACATCTAAAGCTTGCTGTCTAAATTGTAATAACAACTGACTGACACGTTCCCGCTGATTCTGATGTATTGCCAAAATCAAATCATAAATAATGGTTCGATCTATCAGGCCCAACATTTCTTTAACGTCTTGGTGATGAATTGCACCTTGACCATAAGCGATTGCTTGATCAGTTAAAGACAAGGCATCACGCAATGAACCTTGTGCAGATTCCGCAATTTGCCAAATCGCATCTTGCTCTGCTGATATTTCTTCTTTATTTAAAATACTACTGAGGTGGTGGGTAATTTCATCCACAGCCAATGGACGTAATGTAAATTGTAAGCACCGGGAGATCACGGTAATAGGAAGTTTTTGTGGATCGGTTGTCGCAAATAAAAATTTTACATGCTCTGGTGGTTCTTCCAATGTTTTTAACAAGGCATTGAATGAGTGCGTAGAGAGCATATGCACTTCATCGATCAAATATACTTTAAAGCGACCTTGTGTAGGCGCATAAGGTACATTATCAAGCAGCTCACGGGTATCTTCAACCTTGGTTCGTGATGCTGCATCAATTTCGATGAGGTCAATAAAACGCCCTTCATTCACAGCTTTACATGTTGCACAAACTTCACAAGGTGTCGAAGTTACGCCAGTTTCACAGTTTAAACATTTTGCTAAAATTCGCGCAATTGTGGTTTTTCCAACTCCACGTGTTCCTGTAAATAAGTAAGCATGATGTAAACGTCCACGATCTAAAGCACTGGTCAGCGCACGAGAAACGTGGTTCTGTCCGACCAATTCATTGAAGTTGCGTGGGCGATATTTACGTGCAAGTACCTGATACATGGAAGCTCCTAGTTACAGGTCTAAGGATACTGTTTTTTTGACAATTAGTGAATGAAGAACTGTAGAGTTATTTTTTATTAGAGATAATTCGATCAATTTCTTCAAATTTGACGATTTTGATGACATTTCTTGAACTTTGTTGTAAGAGAATTAGCTTGTCTTGGCTTCCATCTAAAACATACCAATTTATAAGTTCTTTGTCATTTTTCAACTTCGCAACCGGCAATTTTTCAATATCATTTAATTTAATTTGTGCAGAGAAACAAGTTATTAATGCAAAAAAGACAATGAATACAAATAGTTTAAGCTCTTTATCTTTTTTTATTTCCTTATTTGTGAATATTCCTAAGGTCAATCCAATGAGAAAACTATTCCACAGCATTGAATTGAACTTAATCAAACCAAACAAGGTGAATAAAACAACAATAATGGTGTAAATGACAATGACAAATGTTGTTTGCCAAAATTGAAATGATTCATTTTGTTTAAAAATTTCTTTATATTTACAGTCAGTTAAAATATTTTGAGTGGATAATTTGAAACGTTTTTTCTGTCTAAACTTATATGATTTTTTAATCATCCATTTAAATATATCCATTAAAAAGCCAACAACAAGAATACTTCCTGCCATTAATACAAGAACTTTCAATATTTCAAAAATATAAAATGTAGGTGATAAAATCGACATGACCCAAATTGCATCTAAAGAATAATAAAAATATGCATTGGAAAATACAGATATGGTTAATGCAACAACAGACAAGACACCGAATAATTCTGTAATTGATAATTCTCTTTTTATCATTTAATTAAAATCGAAGTTAGTTTTGCACTTTTTAGCACAATGCTTTCACAGCGTAAAGTTTATGAATCCGACCAAAGTCATTTAAAAATTAAAATTAGCCAAAACTATTATCAACTTCAAATGATAAAATATTAGAGCTTAATCAAACACTGCTATTAAGCTCTAACTACAAGACTATAAATGCAACTAATTTACTATTTGTTTCTTATCGGGTAACGCACGCCAAACAAATACTGACAAAATTAAAAACATCACACCAGAAATACTCAATACCTTGCTATGCGAATGGATAAATGCTTCTGAGGCGGCTTGTTTTACTTGTTGCATCAATGCAGGATCTGCATGCTGGATCACAGACAAAGCCTCACCTATGGATGAACTTACTCCAGCCACCAAGCTCTCTGGAAGTGTAGATGGTATAACAATGGATTGCGCATAGAATATAGATAACAGCAAACCAAAAATAGCAATACCTAAACCAGCACCCAATTCATACGCCATTCCCTCAATCGCACCCGCAGCAGTCGCTTTTTCTGGAGACACAGCTGACATAATTGCAGCTGTAGATGACAATAAAGCAATTTCAACACTAATTCCCATGAACACCATCCACACCCATGCTTGAATATTTTGAGCATTAAAATCAGTCATTGCCAAACCAAAAAAGCAGACCGCACACATCAACATTCCAATTGTTGCTACAGGTCTTAAACCATAGTGATTCATTAAGATACTGGTAAAAGGACCACCGATACTGATTGCGATCATAAATGGTAAGATGAATAGTCCAGCCTCAAGTGGCGTATAACCATACACAAACTGTAATTCTTGAGAAAGCAATAATTCAAATCCAACCAATGCAATCATGGCAACCATTGCCATCACAATACTGGTTGAAATTACAGGATTCTTAAACAAAGTAAAATCAATCATCGGCTGGACAGTACGAAGTTGATGACGAACAAAACCCGTCAGTAAACCCAAGCCCACAACAAAAACCAATACTATAGACAGATTGAACGCATATATTGATGTCTTAATCGAATAGATCAACATCAATATGGCACTAACCAAGATCAAGGCTTGTAATAGGTTTAAAGGTTGCTTTGTTTGTACTGTTTGTTTAGGGACTAACCATAAGGTCAAAATTAGTACAAGAATAATAATCGGTACATTGATCAGGAAAACAGCGCCCCAACTAAAGTGCTCTAAAATAAAACCACCCAATAGTGGACCAAAGGCTGCCCCACCGCCGCCGACAGTTCCCCAAACACCCAATGCGTAATTTCGTTGCTTCTCATCCAAAAAAGTATTCCGAACACCTGCCAAAGTTGCAGGTAAAATCATGGCTGCACCGACACCTAAAAATGCTCTGGCTACTATCAACATATAGGCTGAATTCGCAAAAGCAGCCATTAAGGAAGCCACACCAAAGATACTGGCACCAATCAACATTAGACGTTTAAAACCAATCCGATCACCCAATGCACCCATTGGTAAAATCAAACCTGCCATGATTAGGGAGTAAATATCAATTACCCATAACATTTCATTGGCGGATAATGATAATGCCGTGCTCAATGTTGGAATGGCAACATGGAGTACTGTTGCATCAATTGAAACAGGTAAATAAATGAGTACGATGATTCCGAGAATCACCCATTTGCGGTACATAACACACCTAATTAAAGTTGGACACTTGTTCAAGATAGCGCATTATACCCACACTTGAACAAGTGTCCAACTTTGTTTAATATCTGTTTTGTAAATTATGTTGAAAGTCAAATTATGAATTATTTAAATCGCGAGCAACGTCGAAACATGATTTTGGATGCAGCCAAACGTTTGGCGCTTCAAGATGGACTAAATGGTTTAACGGTACGTCGAATTGCGAGTGAAGCCCAAGTTTCTACAGGGCAAGTGCATCATCATTTTGAATCCAGCTCACACTTAAAAGCAGAGGTATTCATCGCTTTAATGGATCAGCTTGATGAAGTTGAAAATCTCATTACCACAGAGAGTAGTGTCGAACGTTTATGCTTATTACTCGGTATTGAAAATATTGAACAAACCCAACCTTATTTACGTTTATGGAACGAAGCAGAAGTTTTGATTGATCAGGATCAAGAAATTAAAAAAGCCTATAATATCGCAATGGAAAAATGGCATCTTGCTTTAGTGACAACGATTGAATATGGGAGAAGTCAACAAGAATTCAAGATATCCACTTCGAGTTCAAGCCAAGATATCGCATGGCGGCTTATTGCATTTGTCTGTGGATTAGAAGGCATTTATGAATTGGGTTTAAAAGGATTGGATAATCATTCTTTTAAGCACCATGTAGAGTTGGTGCTTAAAATGGAATTATTTTAATAACAAGGACTCAATTAAAACCACCCTTTACTGCCTTTTAAAAGCTTATCCGCACAACGCAGCGTTTCCTGAGTCAATCCCCACAGACGATAGTCACCTGTGATTGAACCAATTGCAAAATTATGAGTATAAGCAAAACTGAGTTCGCGCTGCGGATCACACCAAGCTCCAGAACCATTATAACCGATATGACCAAAGCCTTGTTTTGCACGCTTCCCCATGCTAATGACACGATGATAGCCTAGACGCCATTTCATCGGAATTGGCATGACACGATCTCTCTTAATCGATTGAATTTGACTTAATTCAGCAAAAACTTCAGGGCGAATAAATACTTTTCCATCCCAAACACCTTTATTTGCCATCATGGCATAAACTTTTGCCAAACTATTTGCAGTAAATACACCATTGGCTGCTGGAATAATCGCTTGCAATCCTTGATCACTGAAAAAACTAAACTCGCGCATTCCTTTTGGCACCATCGCATCTAAAAAGTCTTGCGGATTCTGACCAGTTAATTCCACCAATTTATCTGAAAAAGAGGGTTTGCGTTGCTTGGCTTTGTTTTTAGTTGATTTACCTTCTGCTTTTTGTTCAGGTATTGCTTTATGAATCAAACGCGCAACACGATTTAATTCGGTGTTAGGTACACCAAAATATGCACCATCAAGTTGCAGTGGTTCCACTAGATATTTTTGCATTAACACAGTAAGCGGCTGTTGAGTTGCTTTTTCCAATACACCTCCTACCAACCAACCAAAAGTGAGTGCCTGATAAGCAATATCTGTACCTATTGCAAAACGCGGAGTCGCCTTTTCAAGCACTTTAAGCATATGCTGCCAATCCGCCATTTCCACGGCGCTGTTGATGATATTTCGGATATCATACAAGCCGCTTTGATGGCTGAGAATATGACGTAATGTCATATTTTGTTTACCATTTTCACCAAACTCAGACCAATAATTTACAATAGGCGTATCGTAATCTAAATAGCCTTCACTCACGAGAATATGCGCTAAGGTCGCAAGAATACCCTTTCCTGTGGAATAACAAACAGATAATGTATGCTCATTCCATTGTTCTGTTAGAGATTTCTGCCCCGTATAAATATCTATAACTTTCTCTTGCTGGAAATATACAGTTAAAGCAGCTCCACCATTTTCACATCGACCATCCTGTAAACGGCTAAATTGAATTGCAATATCTTCAAAACGCTCATCTACATAACCTTGATAATTTTTAGTATTTGCAAAAATAATATCCGTCAAGCTACTCATTTTCCTACCCTATTTTTATTGATGCCTTTTTATTAAAAAAGCCTAAATCATCTCGACTTAGGCTTTGTATTTTATCTTATAAAGTTTTCACTACACCAGATACATGTGGTTTTTGTGACTTTTGATTACGAATCAGAAAATCAGTATCTTTGCCTGATGTTGCTGTCAAGAATTCAACTGTTGAAGGTAAATACATGGGTAATTTAAAGACAACATCTGCCTCATAAGCATCTGGTAAATTCAGACTCGCTAAAACTCTTGCTTTACTCCACATCCCATGAGCAATCGCTTGTTTAAAACCAAAGGCTTTTGCAGTCAACGCATGAATATGAATCAGATTAAAATCGCCTGATGTGATTGCATAACGACGACCTGTATTTTCAGAAACTTCCCATACCGCAGCGACTTGGAAATTAGGCTCTTTGGACTCTTTTGCCTTTTCAGAAACCACACCTTGTGTTTTTTGACGTGCCAAATAAGTGGTTAAACCTTGCATAACGATCTCATTACCTACTTTTGCAGTAGTTACAAAATCAAATTGAACACCTTTATCATGCGGTTTTAATTCACCAAATTGACACGATAAAGTTAACTGTTCATTCACACCAATTTTACGTGTCTGTTTTACTTGGTTGCGGATATGCACCAAACCCAAAATTGCAAAAGGAAATGCTTCTGAAGTCATCATATGCATTTGCAAACTTTGTGATAAAACAGCCAAATAAATTGCTGGAATATATCCATTGTTCTTAAAACCACATACTTCATTATAAGCTTTTAAATGGTTTGGATCGATTTTAAATGAGTCCACCACATATTCAACTTGCGGCAGTACCTTTTCACCTTTTGGCTTTTTAAAAACCAAACCCTGAATGACTTTTGGATAAGCTAAATATGGTTTTGGAAGTTGACTAAAATGGCGAGTATTCATACTAGACCTTTGCAAATTAATTCTTATTCAATATTAAAAAATCCAACACTAACGTTGGAAATCACGAATTATCAGTTAGAAAATGCAGTGTTTTCATACAGAATTTAATGAGAGGCTGATTCACATCAATGAACCACACCTCTCATTTCCTGCACATTAAAACAGGACATTGCTTTAGGGATTATGCACCCAATAAGCTTTGACCACAAACGCGTACGATATTTCCATTTAAACCAGTAGAAGCTGAAGAAGCAAACAGCGCAATAGTTTCAGCAACATCCACAGGTAAACCACCTTGACTCATTGAGTTCATACGGCGACCTGCTTCGCGGATTGCAAATGGAATGGCAGCTGTCATTTGAGTTTCAATAAAACCAGGAGCAACAGCATTAATGGTAATTCCATTTTTAAGTACAGGCGCTGTAAATTTAACTAAACCGATCACACCAGCTTTAGAAGCGGCATAGTTGGTTTGACCTAGGTTACCTGCAATACCAGAAATTGAAGATACACAGACGATACGACCATTGGCATTTAACCCATCATTAGACAGTAAATAATCGTTGATACGTTCAGCAGCAGAAAGATTGATGTTGATGACAAGGTCCCACATCTCTTGTTTCATATTTGCCAAAGTTTTATCTCGTGTAATACCGGCATTATGAACAATAATATCCAAACCACCGTGCTGAGCTGCAGCAGCTTTGATTTTTTCACCAGCATCTGCAGCTGTAATATCAATCGCTAAAGTTGAACCACCGATTTCACCAGCAACGCGGTCTAAATCTGTTTGTTGTGGCGGTACATCTAAACAAATCACATGCGCACCATCACGCGCCAATACATGTGCAATTGCTTCACCGATACCACGACTTGCGCCAGTCACTAACGCGGTCTTACCTGCAAGTGGTTTCGCCCAATCCACATCAACAAGGTCACCTTTAGAAACACGAATCACTTGTCCAGAAACATAAGCTGAACGTGGAGAAATAGCAAAACGTAACGCTGACTCCAAGTTTTGTGCAGCATCTGCATCAACCAGAATAAGATCAGCAGCGATACCCTTTTTAAATTCTTTCCCAACAGATTTAACAAAACCTTCTAATGCACGTTGCGCAATCGCCTGTTTAATCGTTGGTGCAGTTTCAGGTGTTAAACCAATGACGATAACACGACCAGAAGTCGCAATTTGCCGTGCAATAGGATTGAAAAATTTGTGTAATTCTTGTAATTGTTCTGAATTTTGAATACCAGATGCATCAAATACAACGGCTTTAAACTTAGACTCTTTATCACCTTCGTTAAAAGCACCTACATTCAACCCTGATTTTGCAGCAGCTTGCTGTAGCTCTGCATTATTACCTGCATATGTATTCGCATGGATGTTACTTAAAACCTGAGCGATTTCACTGGTAAAATGTGCTTTTGGTGCTGCACCAAACAACACAGCACCCTTTACCACAGGCGTCGCAGATTCAAAGCGCTCTAATTGAATTGGTGAAGGTAAGCCTAGATTTTTAATGACAAATTTACCAATTGGAGATTTTGCAAATGCTTGGTATTGGTCAGACATGTTTGTTATCTCTCATCTCAAATTAATTTTGTATAGATCATAAGTTATCTTTAAACTTCAGTGTAATATCTATGATCCATAAGTTTCTGTTAAATCATACTTGAGTTGCCAAAATGATGACTTGACCTGAAAGAATATGCAAATGTCATTTTAGTCAATTCGAGCAACCCTTGAATATGTTAATGTAAGCCCTAAGAATATTGCGAACATGCTTGGAAAAGCCTTATGAGCAAAACAACTCAAGACAATTCAAATGTTGAAAATTCTGCAACAGAATCTGTGTCAAATACATCAAAAGCTCGTACTCGTACGACCAAGACTGCAAACACAACTTCTGTAGCAGCAACTGCAGCGAGCACGACAAAAAAACCGGCTCGTGCTACAACTACAGCTTCACGTAGTAAAAGTGCTGCATCAACCACAAAAAAAGCAACCCCATCATCTACTAAAACTCAAACTTCTGGTCAACAGGACAAAACTATGAGTCAAAACACTGTACGTCGTGTCGCAATTATCGGTGGTAACCGTATTCCTTTTGCGCGTTCAAATGGTCCATATTTCCGTGCTTCAAACATGGATATGCTAACAGCCGCTTTAAACGGCTTGGTTGAACGTTTCAACTTACAGGGTCAACGCTTGGGTGAAGTTGTCGCAGGTGCTGTTTTAAAACATAGCCGTGATTTTAACATGACACGCGAATGCGTTCTCAATACACAGCTTGCTCCTGAAACACCAGCTTACGACATTCAACAAGCGTGTGGTACTGGCTTACAAGCTGCTTTTTTGGTTGCCAATAAGATTGCATTAGGTCAAATTGAAGTCGGCGTTGCTGGTGGTGTTGATACAACATCTGACGCTCCAATCGCATTTGGTGATGGTCTGCGTAAAGCATTGCTTGAACTCAACATTGCAAAAACAGGTAAAGATCGTCTTAAAGCATTGGCAAAAATCAATGTTAAAGATTTGATGGACGCGCCAAAAAATGGTGAACCTCGTACAGGTCTATCTATGGGTGACCACCAAGCAATTACTGCTTTAGAGTGGGGTATTCCTCGTGAAGCTCAGGATGAACTCGCAGCATCATCACATCAAAAAATGGCGAAAGCCTATGAAGAAGGTTTCTTTGACGATCTAATCACACCATTCATGGGATTAGACAAAGACAATAACTTACGCCCAGACTCTTCAGTGGAAAAATTAGCTAAACTCAAGCCTGTATTTGGTAAAGGTGACACTGCAACAATGACTGCAGGTAACTCTACCCCACTAACAGATGGTGCTTCTGTAGTACTTTTAGCTTCTGAAGAATGGGCAAAAGCCAATGGTCATGAAGTTCTTGCATATTTAACCTTCAGCGAAACTGCTGCCGTTGATTTTGTTGGTAAAAAAGAAGGTTTATTGATGGCACCTGCTTATGCCGTTCCACGTATGTTGGATCGCGCTGGCATTAAACTTCAAGACTTCGATTACTATGAAATTCATGAAGCTTTTGCATCTCAAGTACTTTCAACATTAAAAGCATGGGAAGATCCAAAATTCTGTAAAGAACGTTTAGGTTTAGATGCACCATTGGGTTCAATCGACCGTAGCAAACTTAATGTTAAAGGTTCTTCTTTAGCTGCTGGGCATCCATTTGCAGCAACAGGCGGTCGTATTCTAGCGACTGCTGCAAAACTGATTAATCAAAAAGGCTCAGGTCGTGTATTGATTTCAATCTGTGCTGCAGGTGGTCAAGGCGTAACAGCTATTGTAGAAAAATAAATTCTATTCATCTTAAAACATAATCAAATCTGAAAAAGCATCCGGAATGGATGCTTTTTTGATGTTCATTTTTATAAGTTATAAAAAATGGTTAGCCGAAGCCAACCATTTAAAACCATCACTATTCTTAGGGAAAATAGTGTTGATTTTAAAAACGATACCCTATCCCTAAATAAGTGATTAAGGGGTCAATATCTACTTTGGTTTTTGAATGAATTAAACGATTGCCAGTATTGGCATCAATCACATCTATTTTGGCTTGATTATTTAATTTAGCATAAGACACAGAAGCGATCCCAAACCAATTACTGTCAATGTCATAGGTCGCACCCAAACTCACGATCGGAGCAATTGCATCAGTTGTTTTGACCCGAACATAAGGATTGGCGCTGGACGGTTTCCCATCTAAGGCAGCGCCTGCCTTTCCATCCATAACATTCTGAATCATATGCCCAGCTGCAATCAAATCATTGTTAATCTGATGATTTAATTTAATATCTGTAAAACGTGAATACATCAGTCCCACACCAATATATGGACGAAGTTTGTTTACCCCTGTTTGTCCAAATTGATATTGTGCTTCAACTGCAGGTGTCCAAGCACGAACTGACGCAGCTTTAGATTTATTGCCTAAATTGGTTATTGGTATTGCCTGATTTAAATCAATACCATCGGGGAATAAGATGCCAACCAGCTCACTGGGTGAAGTTGCTAAACCCGTCATTGGTGCAAAGATTTCCCCTTTTCCTTTGATATCAACTTTTGGCGGAATCCCTCCAATCAATTGTAATGAAACATTATCATTAATATAATAATTCAATGTTAACCCCAAGGTATCGACATCATCAGCCTCCAATCCTGTACCTGCTGACTGCCAATGCTCTAGACCATGAATATTTGCACTTCCAGCAACCTCTGGCAAAATATTCCCCTTACCATCGGTTAACAACGTCTTCATAAAGTCATCATTAAGAAACTCAGTTAAAACCTCTTTCTGATTGAATGGAACTCCGCCTAAGTCTTTTCCCATCGCATTCGGATCAACTGAGTTTAAAAAACTGGTTGTTGAAATACTGCCGACCGTTGCATTAGTACCATTTTTGACACGGGTATCAATATTAAATGGATTGGCTTTGCCTTGAGGCATGACATGTAACCAACCTGCTGATACTGAAAAACGTTTGTATTCCTGTGCAGAGCTCAAACTGGCAATAGCGAATAATGAACTTGCAATAACTATTCTTTTTAAAGCAGATGTTTTTTTCATTTTTTATCCTTAAATTTGAGATTACCCAACCTTGGTAGTCCGCCTAAAAAACATACATAAAAAACAATATTTATGGTTTAAATTCTGATCAACAACATTCACAATAATTGATAAAAGATATTTTTATATTGTTTATTTTTTAAAAATAAATTTTAATATTAAATATATAACAATATATTAATTTTACCATTTAGCATAAATTAACAATTATATGATATTTATAAAGTCTATTTTCCATAAAAAAGATTAAAATAAAAATATTAAATATCTCACATAAAATTTCACTTTATATTAATTCAACACATTATCAAAAAGTGAGAATTTAATGATTTTTTATTGATTCCTTTCTATCTTGTAAAAATATAAGATAAATATTCATTTATTTGACATTTCACCCTCTGTCAAAACAAAAAATGCCAAATAAAATTGTTTTTTGATCATTTTGACTTGTTTTAATTCAAACTCGCTAATTTTGGTCTGTAAGATTATAAAGAAAAACTTTATATCTTTTTTTAAACCATATAAATCATCATTTTATTTAGAAAAAAGATAGTTGGGTGTTTGGTAGGTTTTTAGTAGGTATGCAATCTGGTCTGCAATATTGATACTCAATCTCAAGGTGAACAACACCTATTGGAAACATGAAATAACAATGGTAGAAGGAATCGCACCATGGCTTTTAAAAATATTGCAGACCAAACAAACGGTTTTTATATCCCTTGTGTATCACTTTTTGGACCTGGCTGTGCCAAAGAAGTCGGTACAAAAGCTCAAAATTTAGGGGCGAAGAAAGCGCTCATCGTTACTGATGCAGGTTTATTCAAATTTGGCGTTGCTGACATTATTGTTGGATATCTCAAGGAAGCAGGTGTAGAAAGTCACGTATTCCCAGGCGCAGAACCAAATCCTACAGATATTAACGTTCACAATGGTGTGAATGAGTATAATGAAAACGATTGTGACTTTATCGTTTCACTGGGTGGTGGTTCATCTCACGATTGTGCAAAAGGGATTGGTCTAGTTACAGCTGGTGGTGGTCATATCCGTGATTATGAAGGGATTGATCAAAGTAAAGTACCGATGACTCCGCTTGTTGCAATTAATACAACAGCAGGGACAGCTTCTGAAATGACTCGTTTCTGTATTATTACCAACACAGATACCCATGTTAAAATGGCAATTGTCGACTGGCGTTGTACCCCACTTGTTGCAATTGATGACCCTAAACTGATGATTGCAAAACCTGCCGCTTTAACAGCTGCAACTGGTATGGATGCACTGACCCACGCTGTAGAAGCTTATGTATCTACCGCTGCAAACCCAATTACAGATGCCTGTGCAGAAAAAGCAATTTCAATGATCAGTGAATGGTTACGTCCAGCGGTGGCGAATGGTGAAAATATCGAAGCACGTGATGCAATGGCATATGCACAATATTTAGCGGGTATGGCTTTCAACAATGCCTCACTCGGTTATGTACATGCAATGGCGCATCAACTTGGCGGTTTTTATAATCTTCCGCACGGCGTATGTAATGCAATTTTATTGCCACACGTATGTGAATTTAACTTAATCGCCTGCCCTGATCGTTATGCAAAAATTGCACAGTTAATGGGTGTGAACACAGACGGATTAACCACCACTGAAGCAGCTTTTGCTGCAATTGATGCAATCCGTGAATTATCAGCATCCATTGGTATTCCATCTGGTTTAGCAGAACTGGGGGTTAAAGCTGAAGATCATGCTGTGATGACAGCAAATGCTCAAAAAGATGCCTGTATGTTAACAAATCCACGTAAAGCAACTGATGCGCAAGTGATTGCGATCTTCGAATCTGCAATGTAATTCATTTGTATTTCACTTTACTACTTTAGCTAACAGCTTTTTTTGTTAGCCCATGTTGTGTTCTGGAATATTGTTTCGACAATATTCCTTTTTTTATGTCCTTTTTTAATTTTAACCTAAATGTGACAATACTGATTGTCATAAACATTGAAAAGATCAACAACCCTGTCTATGATGCTTAAAACATAAGCGGATTATTTCAGCAATGACAACAACAATCAAAACCATCATCATCACTGGTGCAAATACAGGGATTGGGCTCGCAACTGCAGAAACATTTGTCAAAGAAGGTCATCACGTTATTCTTGCCTGCCGTAATCCTGAAAAAGCTCAAGCAGCTCAACAATACTTACAATCTTTTGGCACAGGTCAAGTCGATCATATTACCCTTGATCTGAATAGTCTGGAGCAAATCAATGCGACAGCAAATGAAATTATTTCTAAATATCCTAAAATAGATGTATTGGTGAATAATGCAGGTATGATGACACCGAAACTCGAAGCAACAGAAGATGGTTTTGAAAAGCAGATTGGTGTGAATTTTCTCGGTCCATTCTTATGGACACTTAAACTGCTTCCGCTTGTTCAAAAGTCAGAACAAGGGCGCATTATCAATTTAGCATCTATGATGCACGTATTAGGCAATATCAAACCAGAAATTTTTAAAGCGGATCAAATTAAAAAATATAATGGTGTATTGAGTTATGCAAACAGTAAACTTGCTAATTTATTATTCAGCAATATTCTTGCCCAACAACTACAAGGAACCAATGTCACCAGCAATGCACTACATCCAGGTGGAGTTGATTCAGAAATTTATCGCGAACTGCCAAAATGGCAATATGCCATCATCAAGCTTGGACTCATTCCCCCCTCAAAGCCTGCTGAATTAATCAAAAAAATTGCATTTGATCCATCATGGTCAAAACGTAATGGTGAATATGCGAGTTTGCAAACGCCTGCTTTTCGTTCAACAAAAGCGAAAAATATGCAACTTGCTCAAAAACTATATGATGTCTCTTATCATCTTGTAAAAGACTATCTGTAATTTTGGGGTTTTATAAAAGTCTGTTGACATTTCATCTAAGCATCTATGAAGTGTTAACAGGCTCTAATTAAATAAATATACAGGAATTCACCATGACCACTCAAATTCCACAATACCAAGCAGATATTCTTGGTGCAGGTTATGAACAACTGACTTTAAATTTTCCTGATGATTATGATGGTAAAGTCACCGCAACTTTAGTTCGCAAGCAAGCAGCTCAATCTACACAGAAAGCCGTACTGTATATTCATGGGTTTATTGACTATTTCTTTCAAACTGAGATGGCAGAGCAATTTAACCAGCATGGTTATGACTTTTATGCGCTTGATTTAAGAAAATATGGACGTTCTCATCTCCCTCATCAAAAATATTACTATGTGTTAAATCTGCGCGAGTATGATGCAGAAATAGCTCAAGCATTAGAAATAATTGGGCAAGAAGGTCATACAGAGATTGTTTTGGCAGGACATTCGACAGGTGGCTTGATTGCAACCTTATATGCTGCCCACAACCCACAACACCCACTCCTTCATGCTTTATGGTGTAACAGCCCATTTTATGACTTCAATATGCCCTCTTGGAAAAAGAAACTGGCACTTCCAAGACTCAGTGCATTGGGTAAACGTTTACCCAATTTAAAATTCCCAAGTGAATTAAATAAATGGTATGTCACCAGTTTGCATCAAGATTTGCAAGGCGAATGGAACTTTAGTTTAGAGTGGAAAAAGAAAACTTATCCGAAAGTGTATTTAAGCTTTGTCCATGCAATTTTTGAAGCGCAAAAAGAAATTCATCATGGTGTACGCCTCAATATACCGAGTTTAATTATGCATTCACATAAAACCACATATCCTAAAAAATTTAATCAGGATGCACAGTCTACAGATGTCATTTTAGAAGTGAAAGACATCATCAAATATGCCAACAAAATCCAAGGTGATGTTAATGTGATGACCATACAGAATGGTTTACATGATTTAGTTTTATCTGCACCGCCAGTCAGAGCTGAAGTCTACCAGCAACTGTTTGCATGGCTTACGCAAAAACAGAGTTAAGCTGAATGAGTTCATCACCTTTTTGTTTCATGATGCACTCAGAACTTGCCAATCAATGCTCATCTTTATATTTCATGAGCATCTGATGGGCTGGATGCCCGACTGGTGTTAACTCAATCAAGCGCTCCACCGCATCTATTGCCTCGGGGAAGTGCGCCAGATGCTTCAGTAATACATCTGTTTCATTGGCCTTAAAGATGGTCTCACTCAATCGTGATTCCAAACAATCTCGCCAAGCAGATAAAAACGGACTTTCTGTTTTAGCTAAAAAAACGCCTTTGCATAATTTTAATGCAGATTCGATATATCCTGCATCCAATGCATTTTCAGCTTGTAAAAAGTCAGCTTCAACATGAGCCAACAAACGATAAGGTCGTGACCCTAACATGCCCCCTAAAATATCTCTCAATTGAGACATTTCTGCTTTTAATGTACCCACACTGACTTTACGCTCGCCATACAAAGCTTGATGTAAATTTTCCAAATTCATACCTTGAGGGCATAGCGCAAGTATAGTCAAAATCTCGATTTGACGTGGCGTCAAGACCACAATTTTACCATTGAATAAAACTTGCGGAACAGCGAAGGCACGAATGAATAAATGTTGTTGTTGAAATTCAAGTAATGCAGATTGGATAATTGAAGCACAACGTTCAGCAGCCAATAAACCCAAACTGTTGTGATAGTTCCATGTAGTCGAAAGGTCGATGACACCCAAAACTTGTTTGGAGTATGGATCTATAATCGGTGATGCATAACATACCCAATCATGTACAGAAGACATAAAGTGTTCGTTAGAAAACACGCAACTCGATTGCTGGGTTTTCAATGAAAGTGCCAAAGCATTGGTTCCAACCAAATCCTCTCGCCATTGTCCCCCCGCAATAAAATGCACGCGTTCTGCTGCATTACGCATTTGACCACTAGCAGCCGACCAAATGATGGTACTACCTATATCCCCCACAGCAGCGACCATTGCAGATTGTTCCGCAATATGTGTCAACTCATCACTGCAATGTTCAATCGCTCTTTCTAATACAGTTTTACGTTCTTGCTTGACACTCATTAAAGGTGCAGCTTCACGATCTTTAGGAATTGCAGCTGAATTAGAGCGCTGCCATGAACTTAAAATACTCTGTCCGAGTTGATCAGCGTGTTTTAAAGACAAACTACTGCTTTGACGTAACTGTTCGATTAAACTTCGTTTATGTGCTAACTCTTGTTGGCTTAACATACGCTACATTCCTCTGTAATTTGTCCAAAAATATCCGATTCCCTTCTGTTATTTTTATCCAACGGAACTGCTTATAAATCACTCTAGCACACTATCATCTTTACATTCACCTTGGTCAACACAACTAATACCAAAGCGTTAGAATAAAATCTTTTTTATCAATATTTAGCTGCTTTTCAACAAACAAGAAAACACTTTCAAAAATTAAATCATAGCGCAAATTTCTTTAGATTTTCATCCAACCTTTCTCCTACCTTTGACTCTCTATGCTCAAGCTATCATGTAAACAATCACTGTTCATACATGCAATATCCAGCAAATCATGAATGATCATGAAAATAAGTAAAGGGATACTCTTATGCGTTATGTCGATCCAAACCAACCTGGTTCAAAGGTTCAGTTTAAAGCTCAATATGAAAACTTCATTGATGGCAAATGGGTAGCACCCGTCAAAGGTCAATACTTTGACAATATCTCACCCGTAGATGGTAAAGCTTTTACTAAAATTCCACGCTCTTCCGCTGAGGACATCGAACTTGCCTTAGATGCAGCACATAAAGCGAAAGCCTCTTGGAACAAAGCATCTCCAACGACACGTTCTAATTTACTGTTAAAAATCGCAGATCGTTTAGAAGAAAATTTAGAGTTATTGGCAGTTGCTGAAACATGGGAAAACGGTAAACCAATTCGTGAAACACTTGCCGCGGATATTCCTTTGGCGATTGACCACTTCCGTTATTTTGCAGGTTGTTTACGTGCTCAAGAAGGTGGCATATCTGAGATTGATGAAGATACGATTGCCTATCATTTCCACGAGCCTTTGGGTGTAGTGGGTCAGATTATCCCATGGAATTTCCCAATTCTCATGGCTGCATGGAAGCTTGCACCTGCACTTGCAGCAGGTAACTGTATTGTTTTAAAACCTGCTGAACAAACACCATCGAGTATTTTGGTACTTGCTGAACTGATTCAAGATATTTTACCGCCAGGTGTACTCAATATTGTCAATGGTTACGGTGTTGAAGTAGGTCGTCCACTGGCTACCAATCCACGTATTGCTAAAATTGCATTTACAGGTTCAACTGCTGTTGGACAAATGATTATGCAATATGCAACCGAAAATATTATTCCTGTTACGCTTGAACTCGGCGGTAAGTCTCCAAACATCTTCTTTGAAGATGTGATGGATAAAGACGATGACTATTTAGACAAGGCACTTGAAGGTTTTGCAATGTTTGCATTGAACCAAGGTGAAGTGTGTACTTGTCCATCTCGCGCATTGGTTCAAGAAAGTATCGCTGATAAATTCTTGGAATTGGCAGTCGAACGTGTAAAACGTATCAAGACAGGTCATCCTTTAGATACAGACACCATGATTGGTGCACAAGCTTCTGAAGAACAACAAAATAAAATTTTGGGTTGTATTGCAACAGGTCGTGCTGAAGGTGCACAACTGCTTACAGGTGGTGGAGATCGCCAAGAAGTTGGACAAGGTTTCTATATTGAGCCAACGATTTTTAAAGGCGACAACAGCATGAAAATTTTCCAAGAAGAAATTTTTGGACCTGTATTGTCGGTTACAACCTTTAAAGATTATGATGATGCAATCAAAATTGCCAACGATACCATGTATGGCTTAGGTGCAGGTGTATGGTCACGTTCAGCGCATACATCTTACCGTGCAGGTCGTGCAATTGAAGCGGGTCGTGTATGGACCAACTGCTACCATATCTATCCTGCCCATGCTGCATTTGGTGGTTATAAAAAATCAGGTATTGGTCGTGAAAATCACAAGATGATGTTAGATCATTATCAACAAACCAAAAATTTATTGGTGAGCTACTCAACCAAAGCAATGGGTTTCTTCTAAGTTCTTAGCTTGGTTTTGATTCATAGAAAAGCGAACTACGGTTCGCTTTTTTAATTACATGATTTAAATATTTATACAGGTTTAATCATCATTTTAGCTTAAACAGTTATTATTTTATTTAACCTGAGTTCAATGTAATTAAATCTCTAACTCATTGAAAAAATAATAAATCTCCATGGAGTCTTGCTGCGTTTTCATCCAATTTTAGGATAAGGAGCGGAGCTCCGCAAGCGCAACCATCAATAGCGTTTCATTTCTCTTGATCAATAAAATGAAAGCGATCAATAGATTGTTTGATGATCTAAAGCTTACACTGCCATGCTTTACTTCTAAAGTTTAAATTGTTTTGCGTAGACGATGCCTCACTTTTCAGAGATGAAAAGTGACAAAAATCTTTCGTTGAGCGAGGGGTACATCCTCATACCCCCGCTAAACATGGCGACATCCATGTCGCCTCACGATAGCAAAACCATCTATGATTCAAAAGTACAAAATAAATGAATCATCCAAATCACTTGTATGAATAATCAGGCGGTTTGGCTGTATCATCTTTCATCAAAAATTTTTATCGAACTCAGCTTATTGAGCTATAGGATTTAACCAAACATCTTCATAACCATGTTTATCAATAATCACCTGAAAACCTGGTTCAAGCGCCAAATAAGGTAAAATTTCAGGTAAGTATTGATGCAAATGAGATACATGCATCGCTTGATAAAAATCAGACGCTGAAGAATATTCACCACAATGAATAAACCAAGATACATTTTCCTCTTTTTCAAGAACCATACGTACTGCATAAATTGGTTGTTGACCTAAACTTTGCATTGCAAAAGCCACCATCTCCATATCATCAAGCTGGATATATTTTGAATTATATTTTTCACAAATTTGTTTTTGTAAATCTTCTAAACGCATAGATCAAAATCCTTAAACCCTTATTGGCACCCACTTTTTTGCTTATAAAACAGTGACGCTACGATAATGCTATTCATTGCTTTATCTATATTTACGCCACAATAATTTTATACTTTCAAAGCTATAGCCTAACGTTGCTCTTAAATTCAACATCAATAACATGGTGAAAAAAACGACCAGAAACATGACTATTCGCTGTGCATAAAAACTCTGTTCTCCAAGCATTTTATATTTATTCAATGCCATATATAAAATAAAAAGTAATCCATAAAAAAATAATTGAAAGTATATTTTATAGCTAAACTTTTTTTCCACGGTATCAACCAATGCCAAAGACATAAAAAATGCAGAAAAAGCAGTAAAAAAAAGAAAGCCAAGTACCCATAAAACCTCAAAACCTTTGATAAAACCAATTGCCCATAAACAAAGATTGGCAATAATCAGACAAAATATAAATGCTTTTTTTGGTTGTTCTAATAATTTATAGAATAATTGAGCCATCATCTTTCTACCTATTTTTTGCAAAAACATCCAAAGAGATTTTTAGTTTCAAAAACCTGTTAAACCGTCTGAGCAATATCAATAAACGCTTGCGCAATTGGACTGATTTGCTTTTTATTTTTTACAGCCAAACCTATAGATCGCTTAACATTTGGAGACAACGGCATCTTTTGTACATTTGGAAAAAGAGTCATCAAATCCTTATTTAGCGCCATATCTGCAACAATTGATACACCAGCATTATTATTCACCATATTAATAATGGTTAAAATTTGAGAAAAATAGCTTTTAATCTTTGGACTTAAATTTGCTTTTCTAAACATCTCAGTCACATGATTCTGACTCCCCGCAGAGGTCATTAAAAAAGGATATTCAACCAGTTCATTTAATCTCACTGCACTGTGTTGAACCAATGGATTTGACTTGGGAATGAGTGCAATAAAAATATCTTCTATCACTGGAAAAGTATCAAAACGTTCTTCAGGCAATACCACAAAACCCACATCAATTGTACGATCATGAATCCATTGTGAAATATCTTTGTCAGTTCCCTCTTTGATAAACACTTCAATATTTGGAAACTGCAAACTAAATTTCTCTAATATTAAGGGAATGAGTACATTAGAAGAAGATGCACCGAATGATCCAATTCTCAATGTTCCTGAATGAAAACCATGTATGTCAGAGATTTCTTGTTTTAAAAGATTAGATGTATTTAGAATTTCTTTGGCATGAACTAAAAGCCTAATCCCTACTTCAGTCAGCTCAACTTCATTATGATTGCGATAAAAAAGTGTTACAGCCCACTCTTGCTCCAAACCTTTAATTGCATGTGATATTGCAGACTGAGTGATTTGCAAGCGTTGTGCTGCCACTGTAAAGCTTTTTTGTTCAGCCAGCATGGCAAAGATGCTGAGTTGGGTAAATGTCATGGCTACTCTATCCATGAGTAAAAACTCATTTTACCATGAATCGACATAAGTCATATTCTTTATCTAAAGTTACATAAGTCGCGCCTAAACTGATATCTAAATCACTTGTTCGGCTAATTTTGTATAGAGCATTCAGCATGTTGCAAATGATTCAAATTCTGTTTCCATCCATTGCATTAATTGGTTTAGGTTTTTATCTATTCCAATCTGGCACACTTGATGAAAAATTCTGGAATGGTGCAGAAAAGCTCAACTACTATATTTTATTTCCAGCCTTGTTATTTAGCTCTCTTGCCAATGCAGATATGAATATGGGACATCTGCACAGTATTTTAGCTATGATTTTTTTAATAATGGCGCTGATCGTCGTCGCTGTCTATTTATTTGCAAAATTGAATCATACACCTGTGGCACAAATTGGAGTGTATATACAGAGCTTGATTCGTTTTAATACCTATTTGGGTTTATCCATTGCGACAAGTTTAGATAATCCTGAAATCAAAAGCATTTTGGTCAATATTCTTGCGATTGCCATACCTGCGGTCAATGTCATTTCTATCCTTTCTTTAAGTTCTAAAAATCAATTAAATATCAAAGCGATTTTTTTCTCCCTGATCAAAAATCCACTGATTAGCTCATGTATTCTTGGTATTGTATTTAACTTACTGCATATCCCGATTTGGTCAGGGTTTGCGAATTTACTCAGCGCTTTTTCCAGCAGTAGTCTCATGCTAGGACTGTTATGTGTTGGAACAGCAATACAATTTACAACGCTCAAATATTATCTGAAAAAATCGTTCATCATTAGCCTAATCAGATTACTTGTTATTCCACTACTGGCATTTATCATGATGCAATTATTTGCATTTAATGCTTCAGCAGTCATTGCCATTATGATCTTCTTCTCGATTCCAACGGCATCATCTGCTTATATTTTAACAAAATTATTAAATGGTGATCATCAACTAATGGCTGCAACCATCAGTATGCAAACGGTATTGTCTGTATTTAGTTTGGCGTTAATTTTGAGTTTATTGCAGTATTTTTATCATTAGCAGTTGAACAACAGGTTCTGAGTTTGATCTACTCAATATGAAAAAAGAACTTCTAACTTGTACAAAATATTTTAAAGCCTACTCAATTACCAATAAAAAGTACTGTGGTTAATTACAGCACTTTTAGCAAAAAACGAAACGATTTAATTTCTTCATTGCAGTTATTAATTGATGAAATATTAAATATTTAGCCCAAATGATAAGCTTATTGTTGATTCAATTCCATTTCAACAAAATGGAGATGATCGACACCCCAAAACATTTCTTTCCCTACAAACCATGTAGGTGCACCAAACACACCGCGTTCGATTGCCTCTTCAGTGATTTGCTTCAGTTGCATTTTAACTTGATCATCAGATAGCCACATTTGCACCTGTTCAGCACTAAAGCCAAGAGATTCAATCAAATTCATTAATACATCAATATCATTTAAATTTTGTGGATGCCCAAACATGGCATCAAATAAAGCATTCAGTACTGTCAAAAAACATTCAGGGCGATAAAGCTGGACCGCAGTAATTATGCGCATCAAATTCAGCGTATTGATTGGAAAATATGGGTTCATTTGTATTGAAATATCCCAGAGATTTGACCACCGTTGCATATCAACCATCGAATAACGGGCTTTCGCAGGCACAGTCATTGGGCTACTATTTCCTGTCGCTTTAAATACACCACCGAGTAATATCGGCTTCCATACAATCTGTGCTTGATGTAGCTTTGCAATTTTTTGAATCTGATAAAAACCAAGATAGCTGTATGGGCTTCCTAGATCAAAGTAAAATTCAATCTGTTTCATGTTCTATCATCCTTTAGCCTACTCGGCTTATTATTTTAAAAAATCCCTTAATCAAACTTTCTTCTAGAAAGTGACTTACCACTTCTCAATCCAAGGTCTTAAATCCAATTCATGTGTCCATGAATCTCGTGGTTGCTGAGCAATATGCCAATAATTCTCAGCGATGTGTTCAGGATTTAAAATACCATCTTGATCTTTCTTTTCATAAATGTGTGGAAAAGAATTTTTGATAAAATCGGTATCAATTGCACCGTCAACAACAACATGTGCCACATGAATATTTTGTGGACCAAGTTCACGAGCCATACTTTGTGCAAGCGCTCGAAGTGCATGCTTTGCCCCAGCAAATGCAGAAAAATATGCAGCGCCACGCAAACCTGCTGTTGCGCCAGTAAATATAATGGTTCCCTGTTGTCGTGTAACCATACGCTTTGCAACTTCACGTCCAGTTAAAAAAGCAGCAAAACATGCCATTTCCCAAATTTTAAAATATTTACGTGCTGTTTCTTCAAGAATACTACAAGGTACATTTGCACCAATATTAAAAACCAACACCTCGATTTGTCCTATATTATTTTCAATATCCTCAATCAATTGAACAACCTGTTCTTCTTTTCGTGCATCTGAAGCAAAACCATAGGCTCGCCCACCTGCTCCCTCGATCTCATCGATCAGCGGTTGTAACTTTTCCGCATTACGACGGGTCATACAACTGATATAACCGCCCCGAGCAAAGCGCTTGGCAATCGCACCTCCTGTTGCATCTCCAGCACCAATGACTAGCGCGACTCTATTACTTTGTCCTTGACTATGACCTTGCATAATATCATCCTTTTACATAACGATCGTTATTATAACGATTACTATGTTATAGTTTTAAAACAAGGTCAAGAAAAGATTGATGTAAAACTATGCGATACCAATCCGGCTATAAAGCAGAAAAAAGAAAGCAACTTCTTGAAATTAGTGGACAACTCGCTAAAAAGAATGGCTTTGCCGTAACTGGTATTGATGGATTCATGAAAGCTGCAGGCGTAACAAGCGGCGCGTTCTATTCACATTTCTCATCCAAACAGGATTTATTTAAAGCACTTGTTGAAAATGAACTGAAAGACAGTATCGAAAAATGGGAAAATAACCCTTATGACCAAGCAGAACAATGGCTAGAGTTCGAATTGAATCGATATCTCACAGTTTCACATGTTGAACACGCTGATCGTGGCTGTGTCTTACCTGCCTTAGCCACTGAAATTTCCCGTTCAGATCTAGAAATTAAACAACTTTATCAAAAAGAATTACAGCGCGGACATGCGCTATTTTCGAAACATTTAGGCAGTGAAGAAAAAGCTTGGAGCGTTTTATGTCAATTGGTGGGTGCGATTCTAATGGCGCGCAGTATCGCTGATGAAAGCATTAAATTGATCATTTTAGAGTCGAGTAAAAAAGCGATACAGGCAATGTTATAAATTACAGCATAAACCACGTGTTCAACGAAGTATAAACTGGTATAAATAGCGATAACCTTATTCTATCCACTGTCAAATTATGGCTACCTCTAATACAACGCTTCCCAAAACGATCTATGCCATCCAACATTTAGCGTTTGAAGATCTGGGAACACTCGAAGATACTTTTTATGAACTCGGCTATCGTGTTCGCTACTTTGAAGCGGGTGTAGATAATTTAAAACCTGCACTTGAGTTTGAAGGACTGACCATTATTTTAGGTGGACCGATTGGGGTTTATGAGACCGAAGACTACCCATTTCTAAATGATGAAATTAAATATCTTGAGCAGCGTATCGCTAAAAATCTCCCAACTATAGGGATTTGTTTAGGCGCTCAGTTAATTGCGCATGCCTTGGGCGCAAAAGTTTATCCAGGACATCAAAAAGAAATTGGTTGGAGTAAATTAAGACTCAGTTTGGTAAAAAATAATCCTTTATTGCCTCTAGCCAATCACGAAGTTTTACACTGGCATGGGGATAGTTTTGACTTACCTGTGACTGCTGAATTACTCGCAAGCTCATCGATTTATACCAATCAAGCTTTCAGAGTAGGACAAAATATTCTCGCCTTACAATTTCATCTAGAAGTTGCAGCAGAGTATATGGAAAAGTGGTTGATTGGTCACACAAGTGAACTTCGTCAAGCGGGTTTAAATATTCCGCAATTGCGAGCAGATAATGAAAAATATGCCCCACAATTAGAATTACAAGCACCACTTGTTATTGAACATTATCTCAAAACCTTTGATCAATAGTTTTGCTTTGAAGGTTTGGCAAATATTAATATCAACAATATTTGCCTCAAATGAATGATTATGATCGATCAATATCAAAATCGTTGATCTTCTATTAGCGCATAGAATGTCTAATTTATGCATAATAGATAACATATTAAATACATTGGGTTGAGGTGATCGTTTTATAATTTATACTTCATAACTTATATCCATCTTGCAATGAAAAAAATACTGATTGGAGCATCTTTGCTCACAACCTTGCTAGTTTCAGCTTGTTCAACACCTGAAGTGAAGACACCAGAACCACAATCGCTTGGTATGGCAAATCCTGCCAGTGTTTATTGTAATAAAGTTGGCGGCACATCTATCGTGAAGAAAGATTCTCGTGGCAATGAAGTTGGATATTGTCGTTTAGCAGATGGCAAAGTCGTCGAGGAATGGGAGTTATTTAGAAGTGCTCAGCAAGAAGATTCAAAAGCGCAGCCAGAATAAACTTTAAATAAATGCCTAATGTTTTATTGCCATTACAATATCTTATTGTAATGGCTTTATTTTTTCATATTCCTATAAAATTTCAGTTTTGATGAGCTCAACGAGCAAATCAAATTTTTGAAAGAATTCAAAAATATAATTTTCAACGGAATTTTGCTTTTATACTTCTTCAATATAACAAAAGTGCTAGAAAATATATAATTTTTAACGATTGTAGAATGTAAAAAACTCTTACGCAAAAACATAAGCTTAAATAAAAGAACTATTCACTGCTCAAATAAACTTACAAATTTTGCGTTGTTTTTAGTTGAGATACCACTTAAATCCATTGAAATAGTAGATTTAATGAGTTTATTCATATGCACTTAACATCTTTCGTTTAGATTTCATTAAATTTAAGATTAATGTAAAATATTGTTATTGATTATCATTATCAATTAAACCTTATTCTACTTATCCAAAGAGGAATGCCTCATGAGCAGTATTGTACTCAAAGTTATTTTAATCATATCTTTTATTATTGCCTTGCTTGGTATCTTAGCTGGACTTTACTTGTCTGATCTCATCATATTATCTGTTGGGATTCTAGCGATTGTAGCAACGCTATTAGCATTTCTTGAATTGAGGAAAAATCGCTACAACCCTTTTCATTAAAGGTTTAATAGATATATTCAATAAAAATAATTTTATTTCTCGTCTTCCCTCCTTTTTTTTGTCAAGGTTAAAAAAACCACTTGAAAGTGGTTTTAATTGTGGATCATTTGCTTGCCTGCGCATAACGATCACTGACTTTTTTCCAATTCACAACTGTCCAAAATGCTTTAGTATAATCTGCTCTACGATTTTGATATTTTAAATAATAAGCATGTTCCCATACATCCAATCCCAATAACGGTGTCCCTTTTACTTCTGCAACATCCATCAAAGGATTATCTTGGTTGGGTGTAGAACTCACTGCCAATTTGCCATTCGGTTGCACGATCAACCAAGCCCACCCTGAACCAAATCGACCGGTTGCAGCCTCATTAAATTTTGTCTGAAAATTTTCAAATGAACCGAAATCTTTTTTAATTTGTTTTAATAATTTCGTTGAAGGTTTTCCTGAAGATGCTGTTGGAGATAAGCTTTCCCAAAAAAATGCATGATTAAAATGTCCACCACCATTGTTACGCACTGCTGTATTGTATTTTGAAATTTGTGCTTGAACCGCTTCTATACTGAGCTGATCTAGATCAGGATAATTCTTAATTTGCGCATTTAAATTATCAACATAGGCTTTGTGATGTTTACCATAATGAATTTCCATTGTCGTTGCATCTATTGCAGGTTCCAATGCGTTAACACTATATGGTAAAGGTGCTTGCTTAAAGTCGGCATTTGCTGAGAAACTGAATCCCATAGTCATTGCAAGCACTGCAATTTTTAACTCCATGTTCATTGGATTAAAGCCTTAAATGATAATTAAAATCATTTACAAAATATAATCCTTTCCGATACATGTCAAATCGAAAAGCCATTTCTCGATCAAAACAAATTTTAATGATTCATGGTATGACCAAAGTTAAATTAAAACTCTCTTTCACCTATGCTTTATAATTGATTCCATAGTGACATTACGCCATACAAATGAGCGATTCCCATTACAAAACAAATGCCTGATGAAATAAGCCAAAACTTCATCGAATTTTCAGGAAAATAGGGTTTCAATAAGGAAAACCCCAAAGCACGGATGATTAATACAATTGAAACTGCCATTAATATCCATTTCGTGAATGGGAGTAGAGCCACTACCCCAGCACCAGAAAGTGCAAAAATAGACCATGAAAAAAGAATGAACGCAATCAAAATGGTCACCAAAATTGGTTGAATTTTACCCGCTTCAAATTCACCTGCTAGACGTTCACCTGCCCCTAAAAATCGAAAGGCTGAACCACCGATAGCAAGACAAGCCAAATGTGCGATTGCAGCTGCAGCATCAAATAATGCAGCAATGATTAGAATGCTATTTGCTGTAGTGAACATTGAGAATCTTCCTTATTACTTTTAATTGATTTAAAAAATGATGAATAAAAACAAAGCTAAAAATCAAACATTACACTTTTTATTTAAAATTAGATATTGCCATAACAAACTAATCCATAAATTCATCTAAATCTAAAAAAAGAAAAACAGTACATTTAAAATTTGTTTTCATTTGATGCCAAGCACCAACAACAATGCGCATAATCGATAAGAATCTTCAGCTTATCCCAAGCTTTAACCAAGCAAGCTTTAGCTTTTTCCCTGTATGAATAAGCCTTTTAAAGATTAAAATAAATCATAAGCTTTATAAAGCTACAGTATATTTCTTAAACAGGCGAAGTATCAAAATGCAAGCGAATTATCATAAGTATTTCTTTGATTCGGTAGCAATTCAGCTAAAAGTTCTTTGCACAAAAACGATCGCCTAAGAGATTGATTAACGACAGCTGATGATATAAAAGTTGCATCGAAAAAAAACCAACTTGCTAAAGTTGGTATGCGCAATCTCTTATTTTAGTGATGAGATATTATAAATATGCAAGTCCATTGCGCCATGCCATATTAGCCTAATTCGTGTATAAAGAATAATTATAAAAATTCAGCCAAAAATGAAAATAATTCATTCGGTTATTTAAACCGTTATTGATTATCCACTGATTTGATCGATAATAAGCTTGCTTAGAGCGTTCCTGAAATAGGATGCTTTAGAATAAAAATTTTTTTTATGCTCTATAACTACAGCTCATTCATATGAATAGAATGATCAAAACTACATTATTGGAATAGTTTCAAATCTTGTACTTATAATTGACCTTAAAAAGTGATGTATAAATTGTTGAGCCCAAACCTTCAAAAACGACAGGAACAGTGCTGATTTTTAATAGGGTATTTTGGCTAATATTAAATATTGTTTTATTGAAAATAATCAGACCACTTAATCGACAAATCAAAAAAAAAGGCTTACATTGATTTTTGTCAATGTAAGCCAGTTTTGATAATTACTTGCTTGCTGGAACAGAAGCTTCAGTCGTAATGTTCACAGTGATTTTATCACCCACATTTGGCACATATGCACCTACACCAAATGCTGAACGATTAAACGAAGTTGTTGCATTAAAACCAATAGACTGTGCTTTGGTCATTGGATGCACACCTTGTTTATTTAAAACAGCATCTAAAACAACAGGTTTAGTCACATCTTTCACAGTAAGATTACCTGTGATTTTGTATTTATTTTTACCTAAAGCTTGTACTTTGGTACTTTTAAAAGTGATGTTTGGATATTTTTCAGCATCAAAAAAATCAGGAGTTTTTAAATGTTCATCCAAAGCTTTTACATTGGTATTTAAACTTGCCAATGGAATGGTCACGTTGACAGATGAGTCAGCAGGTTTTGCATTATCAACAGAAATTGTGCCTTGAATGTCGCTAAAATTTGCTGATGGAGTTGAAAAACCAAAGTGATTCCAAGTAAAAACTGTCGCTGTGTGCGTTGGATCAATTTTATAATCAACTGGTTTTGCAACACTAAAAGTTGCAACTGAAGCTACCGCCAAACCTAATGTTAATGCTTTAAAGTTCATATTGTTAATCTCGCTATCGAATGACTATTATTCTATACGCTTCCAACACAAATTCACTGTTATTGATAATACGATATGTTGCATATATGCAACGATTCAAATTGCTATCTTATGATGCATAACTTTGAACCTTATCTACCCATACAATGCTTTGTTTTATATACATTTAATGAA
The DNA here is from genome assembly GCF_001005515.1 of Acinetobacter sp. Ag2. Lineage (NCBI taxonomy): Bacteria > Pseudomonadati > Pseudomonadota > Gammaproteobacteria > Moraxellales > Moraxellaceae > Acinetobacter > Acinetobacter sp. Ag2. The sequence goes on along the minus strand of NZ_LBNA01000056.1, from coordinate 156,628 downwards.
AAATTGGCATTTCAAATGATCAAAAATCCACACTTCGTTTGAGTACATGGAATCAAGAATGAAATAAATTTCACTAGATCATCAAGTGAAAATTTTATATTTATAGAACATGTCTTTTATGTGATGAATAATTTTATGGTAAACATTGCTCAAGCTCAAAGTACGCAAATCCCTTATCAGGTCACATTAACCAACCCTCAAGGACATATCTGGTATGCCGATGAGCCAAACGACAAGGGAGGACAAGATACTGCACCAAATCCTATTCAAATTCTTTTATCTGCTTTAGGTGCATGTACAGTCATCACATTGGAAATGTATGCCAAGCATAAAGGATTGAAAATTGAACATGTGCAACTTGATTTAGCATTAAATCCAGAAGATGAACCAGAAGCTGGGCAAAACATTATTACGCGAACAATTCAACTGAAAGGCGATTTCACTGAAGAACAACACAAACGCCTACTCAAAGTTGCAGAAAGTTGCCCTGTTCATAAACTATTAACCTCAAATATTCAGATTCAGACTGAGCTAGATCTGAGCTAGTACAATTTAGATTTATTTATATTCATCTATATCAATCAAAAGCCCCTTTCGGGGCTTTTTAGTCTTAAAGCTTTTCAACCAAGACACGATCAACCTGTTTTAAGCCAGAGTGCTTTTCATGGTTTTTGCGTCGAATCTTGATGATTTTGTCTTCTTGAAAGTCCTGTAATAGCAACTCTACTGCAACCATGGATTCAAGTGGTAAATCCTGCCCAATCCACTTTTGCTCACCCGCATCCATCAAAGTGATTTCATCACTAATCTGTTCATAAAGGCTCATATTTTCCTCACTTATGGTATATGTATCACCATATTTCATGAATACAGAATGAATGGCACAACTATATACCTTTTGCTAAAAACTGCTACTAAAATTTGCTGAATTTACCGACAACATTAAAAAACTATCTACAAAATAAAAACGCCCACTTTGGGGCGTTCATATCGCTTTAAAAAGCTGAATATTAAGCAGTTAACTCATTTACAGCAGCAACCACAGCTTCTGTAGTGATCCCAAAGAATTGGAACAAGTCTTTTGCAGGAGCAGACTCACCATAAGTTGTCATACCAATAACTTTGCCATCTAAACCGACAAACTTCCACCAGTAATCCACATGACCTGCTTCAACAGCAACACGCGCGCGGATGTTTGATGGCAATACTGCTTCACGGTACGCAGCATCTTGTTTAACAAACTCTTCTGCACATGGCATAGATACCACACGTACACCTTCAAGTTGTACATGTGCTTCCATCGCCAATGAAACTTCTGAACCTGTTGCAATAATGATTGCTTTTAATTCACCTTTTTCTTCAGCCAATACATAACCACCTTTTGCAACATTCTCAATTTGTGTTTGAGTACGTGTTTGGAATGGTAAATTTTGACGAGAGAAGATTAATGCTGTTGGACCTTCTTTACGTGTTAATGCAGATTTCCAAGAAATCGAAGCTTCAACCGTATCACATGGGCGCCATGTATTTAAATTTGGAGTACCACGTAGAGAAGCAATTTGCTCTACTGGTTGGTGTGTAGGACCATCTTCACCTAAACCAATTGAGTCATGTGTATAGACATGAATCACACGTTGCTTCATCAAAGCAGACATACGTACTGCATTTCGTGCATATTCCATAAACATCAGGAATGTTGCAACATAAGGAATGAAACCGCCATGTAAGGCAACACCATTGGCAATCGCAGTCATACCGAACTCACGTACACCATAATGTACATAGTTACCTGCAGGATCAGACTCAACACCTTTGGCACCTTTCCACAAGGTTAAGTTTGAACCTGCCAAATCCGCAGAACCACCTAAAATTTCAGGAAGTAAAGGTGCAAACGCTTGAATAGCATTTTGACTCGCTTTACGCGTTGCAATTGTTTCACCTTTGGCATTGACTTCAGCAATATATGCATCTGCTTGAGCCAAGAAATCTGCTGGTAAATCACCTTCTACGCGGCGTTTAAATTCAGCTGCTTCAGTTGGATATTTTGCAGCATAGGCAGCAAAAGTTTCGTTCCAAGTTGCTTCAGTCGCTGAACCTTTCGCTTTCGCATCCCAAGCCGTATAAATATCAGAAGGAATAACAAATGCTTCTTCTTTCCAACCTAATGCTTCACGGGTTAATGTGATTTCATCATTACCTAATGGCGCACCGTGACAATCTTCTTTACCTTGCTTGTTCGGTGAACCTAAACCAATAATGGTTTTACAGATAATCAACGTTGGTTTTTCAATTTCTTCACGTGCTTCAACTGTTGCAGCGCGAATAGCATCAGCATCATGACCATCTACACGAAGAACTTGCCAACCATAAGCTTTAAAACGCTCTTCAGTGTCATCTGAGAACCAGCCTTCTACTTCACCATCAATAGAAATACCATTGTCATCATAGTAAGCAATCAGTTTTCCAAGCCCTAAAGTTCCAGCAAGTGAACATGCTTCATGAGAGATACCTTCCATTAAGCAACCATCACCCAAGAAACAGTAAGTAAAATGATCTACAACTTTAATGTCATCTTTATTGAATTGCGCAGCTAAAGTTTTTTCAGCCAGAGCAAAACCAACCGCATTGGCTATACCCTGACCCAATGGACCAGTCGTCGTCTCAATACCTGGTGCATAACCTAATTCTGGATGACCTGGAGTTTTAGAATGTAATTGACGGAACTGTTTAATATCTTCAATAGAAAGATCGTAACCGGTTAAATGTAACAGCGCATATTGCAACATTGAACCATGACCATTTGACAATACAAAGCGGTCGCGGTTTGCCCATTGCGGATTTGTTGGATTATGATTTAAAAATTCGCGCCATACGACATCAGCGATATCTGCCATCCCCATTGGTGCACCTGGATGTCCAGAATTGGCTTTTTGCACAGCATCCATAGCCAATACACGAATTGCGTTAGCTATACGACGTTCATTCAACGGGGTTGTCATAGATCAGAGTCCAATAAATAAAAAATATAGGAAGATGAATAGATATTCAAAAACTGTGATGTATTGTCTTAAAAAAAACGATCAGGGTAAAGACTTAAGTCTATATTTATCCCTTTTGGTTGCAAATTAATTAAAAAATAAACGAAATACAGCAGAAACGACATTAAAACTGATCGATAACCGTTATGATTTTTCATCAATCGTTATATAAACTCAAAGCACTATAGTAAATTTTTAAACTGAGTTTTCATCACAATTACAATGAAAAATGAAGAGAGCTAAGCAAAGTTTAATTTAATCGCAAAACCAATAAATAGCTCAATTAAAACAAGTTGTTGTTTTTTAAAAATCGGCAATATGTGCCCAAATCAGGCACCTTTATCAATTTTCCTAATGAACATATCAATTAAAAACACATAAAAATGAATTTTATTCATGATTTTTAATCAGGTAATGCTAGTCCTAAGGCTGAAGTCGATGTAACATATTGCGTCTTTATAAATTACTGTGATAGGACTTTCATGCGCGAGTATGCTGTTTTTACTTCGGAATCTGTGAGCGAAGGCCATCCAGATAAAATGGCTGACCAAATCAGTGACGCTATCTTGGATGCAATCTTAAAAGAAGACCCATATGCACGGGTTGCCTGCGAAACATTAGTAAAAACTGGTGCGGTGATTCTTGCGGGTGAAATCACCACGACAGCAAATGTCGATTTTGAATCGATTGTTCGTCACACGGTCAATGGTATTGGCTACCACCATACAGATCTTGGTTTTGATGGCTCAACATGTGCTGTGATCAACATGATTGGTAAACAATCACCTGAAATTGCGCAAGGTGTTGATCGTCAAAAACCTGAAGATCAGGGTGCAGGCGACCAAGGCTTAATGTTTGGCTATGCGAGCCGTGAAACAGATGTGCTGATGCCAGCACCTATTTCATATGCACACCGCTTAATGGAAAAACAAGCTGAATTACGTCGTAATGGTACATTGCCGTGGTTACGTCCAGATGCCAAAAGCCAAGTTACGTTTGCTTATGAAAATGGCAAGCCTGTTCGTTTAGATGCAGTGGTACTCTCTACTCAACATGATCCTGAAATTTCACAAGCGAATTTAAAAGAAGCAGTGATTGAAGAAATCGTGAAAAAGATCATCCCTGCTGAAATGTTCCATGCTGAAACCAAATTCCATATTAACCCAACAGGTTTATTTGTGATTGGTGGTCCAGTGGGTGACTGTGGTTTAACTGGTCGTAAAATTATTGTTGATACTTATGGCGGTATGGCTCGTCATGGTGGTGGTGCTTTCTCTGGTAAAGATCCATCAAAAGTTGATCGCTCAGCGGCGTATGCTGGTCGTTATGTGGCAAAAAATATTGTTGCAGCAGGACTTGCTGATAAGTGTGAAATCCAAGTGTCTTATGCAATTGGTGTGGCTGAACCAACTTCAATTTCAATCAATACCTTCAATACAGGTAAGGTATCTGATGAATTGATCATTCAATTGGTACGTGAACACTTCGATTTACGCCCTTATGGCATTACCCGTATGCTTGATTTGATTCAGCCAATGTATAAGCAAACTGCTGCTTATGGGCACTTTGGTCGCGAAGGTTCAGACACTGCATTTACATGGGAAAAAACAGATAAAGTTGAAGCGCTTAAAGCATCAGCAAATCTATAATTTCTCAAAAATTCATCGTAAAAAAGCTCGCAAATGCGAGCTTTTTTGTTTGTTAAAGATATGGAAATATATACCTCAAAAAATTCCCTCCTCTCTAGCAGTTTCAATTTAAATTAAATCAAAAAACACTTATCTTCCTTTTATCTCTGTTATTTGCATGTACTTCATCTTATTTTGGAAAATAAAAAATCAATTACTGTGAACCAGACTTAGCATCCTGTTGTAAAACACTTAATATTGAGATTTGTTCAGGCGCTTCAGTATTATGATTTTGAATATATAAATGCCCAACTTTGAAGGTAACAGCCACAATCAAACAAGCCACTAAGCAAAAAGTCCATAAGCCATATGGGCTTTTGATATGCTGAGAGCCACATTTCGGACAAACTTTTTGTGTCGAAGTCACTGTTTCATTACAGCAAGCACAATGATATTGTAAAATCATCTTTGGATCTCCTTCTTGTCGCACTATTATTGTTTTTATTTATTACACTACTATTATATCCATATAAGTAATGTAAAAATTTAACTACATTTTTAGTTTACATGAATAGTAATGTTTGACAAGCAAATTTTGTTTCTATTTATTTGCTTTAAAATTCATAAACTTAGATAAAATTTAGCTTAAAACCCAAAAAACACTCTCAATTCAAACCTATACACCACACACTACCAGTATCCAATATCCTGTATCATGCACATTCTATGTATAATTCCCCCCCTAGACAAATATTAAATTTTTTTGGAGATTATTTTGGTACAACTGATCAAAAAAGGTGGTTTACGTGAACGCGCCAACCGTAGTCGAAGATACGCTGAGTCCGAAAACAATATCAAAACTTTAGATCCACATCGTTATCAGACCCAAGAACAGCTTGGCGAGAACCCAACAAAACATGTCGATGATGAAAAAACAACTTCTCAAAATAATGAAAATCAATAAAACATTTTAAGTACATCCACCCAAAGGAAGGCTGCAAATAATAAGAAGAAGCTTCCAGAGAGAATATCGATATAGCTTCCAGAACTTTGATAGATTGCTTTTATTTTAGGAACCGACATAATCAACATCAATAGACTAAACACTAGAAATGTCTGAATCGGAATGATCACTGCCAATTGTGGTTTTAAGTTTAATCCTGCACTTGAACTTAACGCCAATGAAAAAACACTACTGAAATAAATCACAATTTTAGGATTAGCTAAATTTGTAAAAAGTCCCCAAAGGAAATAATTTTTAGGTGCATGTTCAATGACCCCATCGAGATTGGTATTTTGTTTAAGTGTGGCAATACCACCCTTTAGCATGGCGTAACCCATTCGAGCCAAAAAGAATCCACCAATCAACATCAACATTTGCTGAATCCAAGGCCAATGTTCTAATAAAACCGTAAAGCCCAATAGCGTTAAAATCACCCAAACCACGACACCTGCAGATATGCCCAATATAATTTTAAGTGTATTGGCACGTGTAGTAGATGCTGAGCTTTTAGCAACCAATAAAACATCTGGTCCTGGACTGAGTTGTGCTACAAAATGTAGTGCACAAATGGTCAATAACATCGACATAATTTAATCTTATCGCTTAGGGCGAGCCAATTATACCGTTTGATCAAGCATTTAAGAAATAATCCTACATCTTGAATAGTGATATTGTTTGTTCGCTCAGAAAGTATACCTAAACAATCAAGTACCTAATATTCCGATGTCGATCTCAATTAAAGCTACATCATTCAACCCAACAAAAATCGTCACCCGACATGATCAATATTTTGTTGATCAAACATATTGAATTGAAAACTACAAATTTTAGCGATAAAAAAAGCTGAATCTTTCAACTCAGCTTTCAAATTAAATCATATTTGAGATGGTTTTATTTTTTATTCACATCTTTGAGTTCAATTTGCTTATGTTCTGGTTCAACCTCATGTGCTTCACCATCAATAATTGTGGAATCACGATATTGACCACCAGATTGTTGGTTTTGCATATCCTGCATTTGACGCATTAAATCTGCAAATGGATTTTGCCCTTGCGCATCCCCCATATTACCCATTCCACCCATCATATTATTCATCATGGCTTGCTGCTTTTTCGCCATATATTTCATTCCTGCATTTTTAATTGCATTCTGAACAGGCGGTAAAATCACCAACAAGGCTAAAACATCTGTGATCAAACCAGGAATCATCAACAAAATGCCGGCAAATGCTGTTGCCATTTTTTTAGCAATCGCAGGATCATTTCCCATCATTCCTGTCATTTGCATTTGCTGTAATTGTGGCATGATGGTTGAAGTGCTGGAACGTAATAGATTTAAACCAATCACAAAAGCAATGATAAACCAGAAGAATACGTACCAACCACTAATGAATTGTGCAACGCCAACCCACACAGCAATTTCAAGAATGATACCAATCAAAATAATAGGAAAAAGTTTCATCGAAACAAAGCATCTCAAAGATAAATTAAATTTCAGCTTTGAAAGTCATACATTAAATGCCATGAATTTCATCACTGATATATTTATAAGGGCTTTCCCAAATTTTTAAAGGGTAATTTTGTGTTTAATCTCTAATTTCTTTATTTTTGCCATTCATTAGAGGATGTTTTATAAAATAAATACAGTGCCAATATTGTCCCAATCGGAAATAGAAACACTAAAATCACTGCAATAAATCGCGAAAAACGACGTCCTCTTTCTGAACCTTTTTCAGCTTCTAATGAGGCAATAAAATGCAAATACATCATCCAGCCGAAAACGAATACTAATATCAGAAAGGCAATCAATGCATCTAGATCAAATTTCTGCAATATTCCAAAACCAAGTAAGATAAAACCCAGCAGATAGATCAATGTGATTAAACGATGAATCCAATACACATGCTGGTTTTTAATTTGCACAAAACTCTTCAAGCAAGCACTCCTGTTTGTTGCTTGATTATACAGCCAATAAGTTAAAATTTTACTTACAATCGCTGGATAGCATCATATAATCAAAACAAGATTTACGATAAACAGTATTATGCCCTTAATTATTGGAATTGATCCCGGCTCACGTTTAACAGGTTACGGGATTATTGAAAAAGATGGTCAAAAGCTTTCTTTTATTGATGCAGGTACGATTCGTACTGAAACAACCGAAATGCCTGAACGTTTAAAACGAATTTTTGCAGGAATCGATCGTATTGTTCAATTCCATGGTCCGACAGAAGCAGCGGTTGAACAAGTGTTTATGGCACAAAACCCAGACTCAGCATTAAAGCTAGGTCAAGCCCGTGGTGCGGCTATTGCAGCCTTGGTCAATTTAGATCTGCAAGTTGCTGAATATACTGCTCGGCAAATTAAACAATCTGTTGTCGGTTATGGTGCTGCAGACAAAGAACAAGTGCAAATGATGGTGATGAAGCTTTTGAATCTTTCAGTGAAGCCTCAACAAGATGCTGCTGATGCGCTTGCAGCCGCAATTTGCCACGCACATGCTTCAGGCAGTATGAGTAAGTTAGCTGTACTGAATGCCTTAGGTGGTATGGCACGAGGACGTAGCCGCAATAGTAGTCGTAGACGCTAATAATTCACACAATCTACAATTTATAAATCAAGGTACAGATGAAGCCTCATCTGTACCTAGCCTGTAAATATACAAAATTAAGTTTTATACGTTCTTAGATCAAGCCAAAATATTTTATCGAATTAGAAAATTTTTAAATAAGAATCCACTTCGCTATATTTCAATCGCCTCAGTTAATTTAAATAAGGCAGTGCATCTTTACGCACCTCTCGAATACTGGGTTGTTTAGAGTACGTTGCAATCAACATCTTTCCTGAGTTTCTCAAATTTTTCTTCTGTTCTGGATCGACTCGAATTAAGACCAATTCTTCTGGAATACGTGGGTTACTACCCTCACGAGAAATAATGAAACTTTGATTTCGTTCAAGAATTTTATAATTCGGAAACTCTTTCTGTAACTTCTCTTTGAAGCTCAGTGTTTTATCTTCTTTTTTACGACTATCCATCTGCGTGTATATAATCAACACAATACATGCTGCAAAAACAATTCCAACAATTAAATACTTCTCTAACATTTTATTTCACTCGAATATATTTTTGCTGTTTCTCATTGTAGTGATAAACATGGGTTTCATTTATAGGGATAATTTTAGCACGATCTGCGATATAAATTCGTTGGGTACCTGTATAGGCAATTTCAATATCATATAAACCATCATGTACGGTGCTTAGGAATTGATAATCACCTTGGGTATTATAAATTTGCTCACTCCCTGAGACTTCATTGTCATTGCCAATTTCTGCAACAATTAACTTTTTAATATACGGTTTTTCATCAAAAGGAACGATATATAAAGTGGTGCTTGAGTAACCTTGACGACTAAATTCTTGTTCTTCCACATAGGCTTTGATTTGTGGTCCCACTTTACGAATATTTTTTACAATATCTGAGGTCGGATATGGCAAATAATTAAAATCAGCATTCATCCAACTGTTTTCATCCTGACTTTGGCTGATCAGTTCAAATTGTGAAGAAGCATTTTTCTTAAAGATGTAAACTCGGGTAAAAGTCGCACATGCCCCACAAAAATTAAGCTCATGGTTATTTTTATCTACTGAAACTTCAGTAGTTGTGAACACATAACGTAATTCATTTTGTGCATTTCGATAGGTACGAGCGGGACTAAACACCACCACCGCATCATCACTATTTAAAGCATTGGTATATTCTGCATTTTTAATGCCGATATAGGAAATATTTTGCTGATCCAATTGATCAATCTTTGTAGTTTGAAGCTGTTTTTGATAAAAAGTATTGATCACTGTTTTAAAGTCTAAATCTTTTAGAATAGTTTTAGCATGATGATTTTCAGCCATTTTTTCATTTGTTTGCGCAACAACACTACTGTGAATACTACACATCAAAAAGCAACTGAATAAAAATATTTTAGTGATCATTTTAATATATCTACAAGTATTTTTATGCCAAATGGCTGATTTAACGAATCATTTCAAAATCAGTAAAATCTAAATCATGATTGATTTTGTACTGTTCAATACTGGTGACCTCAGCCCTTAACGGTCCGACATAACAATGACGAATTAAACGTAGAATTGCTTGCTCATCTCCAACGACAACCGCTTCAACCTCACCGGATACTAAGTTTTTGACATAACCTTTGAGTTCTAACTGTAGCGCTTCTTTCTCAAACCAGCGACGATAGCCAACACCTTGTACATTACCATATATCAACAGTTTAACCGCATACATTGTCTATTTTACTCCTGACACGAATTAATCACACGGTACACAGCATGTGCCATATGTTGTGCCTGTAAACCACGAATACCTTGTTGTGCAAGATAATCACCAGCCTGTGCATGTAAAGTGACAATATCATGTAATTGCACATTTTCGGCAAATTGAGCCTTTAAACTGGCAATCATTCCTGCCAAAACATCTCCCATTCCGCCAGTGCCCATACCAGGATTGCCTGCAGTACAAATCCACAGCTTATCTTCGAGAATTAAGCTGCCTGCTCCTTTCAATACCCACTTGCCTGAGTATTTCTTTTTTAGCCTGTGGATGGCAGCTATACGATCAGACTCAATCTCAGCAATGGAGCAATCGAGTAGTTTCGCTGCCTCTCCGGGATGTGGTGTCAGATAAGTGTTTGGACTGAGTTGGGTGTTTTGCGTTGCCAAAAACCATAACGCATCCGCATCAAAAACTACTTGTAAATGTGTACTTGCACAGATGGGTTTAAACCATTTTGAAAATTGTTGTTCTGCCCAATCATCTCGACCTAAGCCCATACCAAAACTCACTGCATCCACATGATTGATTAAAGATTGAATCTCATCTTCAGTAAACACATTAATATCTTTGACCATAATATTAGGTGATCGCGCCAAAATAGCCGTATGATGTTTTTGGTGACAGACAATACTCACTTTTCCAGCACCCGCACAAAATGCAGACTCAGCAGCTAAGATCACTGCTCCCCCCATATCTGCATGACCACCAACGACCAAGACATGCCCATAACTGCCCTTATGTCCAAAGGCTTGACGTTGTGGCAATTGAATTTGTTGAGGCGCTAATAGTGCTACTGCTTTTAGTGCTGAGTCAGTTGGAATCAGAGAAATCGTTTCAATTTGTCCAGAATATTCTTTACCCTGCCCTGTAAATAGTCCAGCTTTAAGCCCCAAAATAGTAAATGTATAATCTACTTTGGTCGCAATAGGTTGTGGTTGACCTGTATTGGCATTTAAACCACTTGGTAGATCGACGGCAATTTTAATCCCTGTTTGCGTATTAAAATTTTGAATGATGGTTTGCCATGCTTGATCTAAATCACGATTTAAACCAATACCAAACAAGGCATCGATATGACAATCAAAAGATGCTTGAAGATCAAAATCCAAATGAATTTTTAATTGATTTTGTTCAGCCAGTTGAATGGCTTGCTTCAAGTCAGTCGATGCACCAATCTCGGCGGCAAATATTTCTACAGCATAGCCACTTTGCTTTAAATAACTAGCAATACAGTAACCATCGCCTGCATTATTTCCATGACCACACCAAACTGCGATCGTTTTAACTTCGGGGTAGTTATTTTGAAAGAGTTGAAGCAAATGCTGAACAATCGACCATGCTGCCTGTTGCATTAAACCAAAAGCACTATTTTGTTGACTAAACCATCGACGTTCCCATGCTTGAATTTCATGGCTATGATAAACTTCAGTTTGCATGTATTTATCCTTTTATTTTCACTTTTTCCAGCACATTGATCACTATGTCAGCAACATCAACCACTTCATCAATTTCTTTACAACAGCTTGATCCTCAAGAATTAAAAGCTTGGATCAAACAACAGGCTTTGCAATTGGGCTTTGCTGATTGTGTCATTGCACGTCCTGATGCTCAAGCTGAATTACCAAGATTTAAAGAATATTTAAAGCGTGGTTATCATGGTGACATGAAGTTTTTAGAGGAAAATTTAGAAAAACGAGCTGATCCTACCTTATTGGTTCCAGGCACAAAAAGTATCATCTGTGTGCGAATGAATTATTTGGTCGAAACACCTAAACCACGCTATGTTCCTGATGAGCCTAATTTGGCCATCATCGCACGTTATGCTCGTGGGCGTGATTATCATAAAATTATGCGTGGGCGTTTAAAAACTTTAACCACAATCATTAAAGATAAAGTGGGTGAATTTGTATCACGCCCATTTGCAGATTCCGCGCCTGTTTTTGAAAAATCACTTGCTGAAAATGCAGGAATGGGTTGGACAGGCAAACATACCCTACTCATTCATAAAAAATCAGGTTCCTTTTTTGTGTTAGGTGAACTTTTCACTTCACTGGATTTACCATTTGATGAACCAGCAACGTCACATTGTGGTTCATGTACTGCCTGCATTGACATCTGTCCAACTCAAGCCATTGTCGAACCTTATATGCTTGATGCACGCAAATGCATTGCCTATTTAACCATTGAATATAAAGGAATCATCCCTGAAGACTTGAGGCGTGGTATAGGAAATCGTGTATTTGGCTGTGATGATTGCCAACTGATTTGTCCTTGGAATAGTTTTGCTAAAACCGCATCCATCACAGATTTTAACCCTCGACATGGTTTGGACCAAATGAGTTTATTAGACCTCTGGCACTGGGATGAACAGACATTTCTAAGTTGCACTGAAGGTAGCCCACTTCGCCGCACAGGTTATCAAAGTTTTATGCGAAATATCGTAATAGGTTTAGGCAATGCACCATATTCAAGCGAAATTATTCAAGCTTTGACCCAACATCGCACATCGCATGATGAAGTTGTGCAAGTCCATATTGACTGGGCTATTGCAGAGCAGCTGAATAAAAAATCTTCATTATAAATATATTCTGGTCTATCGAACGACTGACTTTTAATGTTCAGATCTTTGCAAAGTTGTTATTTTTTTTAATTTTTAATGACTAAAACGCAGAAATTTTAAAATCTTAAAAATAAAATTTAGTAAGTAAATTTCAAGAAATCTGGTTAACTTTGCGACTATATTTATAATTTTAGTTTTCTATATGATTGAACTTTTCAATCGTAAGTTACCATCATATTTGGACATTTTTGCCCTATGGAATTGGCATGAATTATGTATTATATACAGGGATAGATAATGATGATCATGGATTAAACTAATGACAGTACGTAATGACTGGGCTCGTGAAGAAATTCAAGCTTTATATGAACAGCCTTTCTTAGACTTAGTCTTTAAGGCTCAACAAATTCATCGTGAGCATTTTGAAGCAAATAGCATTCAAGTCAGTACTCTACTTTCAATTAAAACAGGAAAATGCCCTGAAGATTGCAAATATTGTTCGCAATCTGCACGCTATGACTCAAAACTAGAAGCTGAAAAGCGTATCGCCGTAGAGAAAGTCATCAGTGAAGCCAAAGAAGCACTTGAATCCGGCTCTTCTCGTTTCTGTATGGGCGCAGCTTGGCGTAATCCACATGAACGCGATATGCCATATGTCTTAGAAATGGTGCGTGAAGTGAAAGCACTCGGTCTAGAAACATGTATGACGCTAGGTATGCTCAACCAATCACAAGCTGAGCGTCTTCATGAAGCAGGTTTAGATTATTACAATCACAACCTAGATACTTCCCGTGAATATTATTCACACATTATCAGCACCCGTACTTTTGATGATCGTTTAAACACTTTAGATCATGTGCGTAACGCAGGTATGAAAGTTTGTAGTGGTGGAATTGTGGGTTTAGGTGAAAACCGCAATGACCGCATTGGTTTATTACATGAATTAGCAACCCTGCCTGTACATCCTGAATCTGTACCCATCAATATGTTAGTTCCAATAGAAGGAACACCGCTTGCTGATGTAGAAAAGCTTGATGTTACTGAGTGGATTCGTACCATTGCAGTTGCACGTATTATCATGCCACATAGCTATATTCGTCTTTCTGCTGGTCGTGAATCACTGCCCGACTCAGATCAAGCTTTGGCATTTATGGCTGGTGCAAACTCGTTATTTAGTGGCGAAAAGTTATTAACCACACCGAATGCTGGTGAAGGCAAAGACAAACAGTTATTTAATAAATTAGGTCTAAAAGCTGAAAAAGCCAAACCAACTGTTGCTGAACTTTCTGTAGATGCAATGGCAAGTTAATTAAAGCTTCGGTTCTAACATCATGTCTCTGTGCACGGTGTTAGAACCATTGCTTTGCTTTAAAATGCTTCACTTTTGCTTAGCTTTCTTCCTTAACTCTATTTCTAAAAGTTGTATTTCTAAATCTAAAAGCGCTGTTTCTAAAAGCTTACTTAAATAATCATTACACTATTCTTCTTCTGCATTTGATCTACAATATCATCTGACTTAAAACCAAGTCGCCAATACAATAATTGCAATACATCCAATTCATCTTGGGTAATAATCCGATCATTCCATAAGCAAATTTCTGCAACACCAAGAATACTTAAACGATCACGTAGCAACAAGCCTGCAATGTCATTTAAGATTTCTCCTAAATCAATCGGCTCATCAGATATTTCTTCAAATAGCTCTAATTCATCTTTAGATAAAACACGTTCTAAAATCTCATAACGCACATCAAGCTGATTGGCACTGTTGATTTGTTGAACGTGCAATAAGGCATCAATTAAACGCACAATCTGAGGTTTCACTGTTTCAAGTGATGAAGGTGTATGCATCGGTAGCAAATGTAATTCAGCTTTTACCCGCTCGATTAACAGCGCATCCAACAAGCCTATTTCGCCATCTTCCTGAATAATTTTCGCAAGTTTCGTTACAAATTGACGCGCACTCGTTGCAGGCATATTCCCCAGATTTTCACAAGCATCATGAAAAATTTGGATGTGGATACGCCCATCCATACTTAACAATGAGTCAATAATGGCTCGACTCACCGCAGCATCAGATGGAATAAACTCGCGATATTGCCGAATCATTAAAATTGCAACCATAACCTCACGTGACCCAGTCGCAGTCTGCATTGCACGCTGGATTAAATCTGAGCGTTCTATTTGACGGCGCACTTCTGGATTTAAGGGTTTAATCGCATCATTCAGGGCAAAGCTAATGGGCGATAAACGTAACAAAGGCAATGGCTGTGGTGACACCCACGGATTATAAACTTCACCAGAAGACTCTTCTAATGGACGCAACAAGCTAAATAACGGCTGACTGCGCAACTTTTTTAAATTTTCTAATTGCAAATCTTGCAATAAAGTCGGATTCAACTCATAGATCCGATCTTCAATGTTGGGGTGAATATTCAACCAGCTTTGTGGACTCAGTGAATTGGCAAAGCACATATGCGCAATTGCTTCTGAAAATTCACTATGAATTTGCGAACCTGCATGATGCACATAAATACGTAATAAAGTCTGCACATTAGCATTATTCAGCAATAACTTCTTCGTTTTGTAGTCATTATAAAAAGTACGTCCACCCAATGTGAAATATTTAATCAAACGATTGATTAAAATTCCCATACTACCCAATAGCCAAATCACACCGCCCACAGCAACAAAACTGGTTTCAAATTTATGATGATTGCCTTTGGCGTTGTAGCGATTAAAACCTTGCTTGGCAATTTTGCTTCCTAACTGACTAAATGTAATCAGTCCGCTATAAAGAATCTTAAGTCGAGTATTTTCACGGGCTTCGCCAGACAAAATTTGATTAAACTCATGCCCCAACAACCCGTAAAGTTCTAATTCATCAAGATTCTGCAATGCACCCCAAGTTAAAATAATTACCGTATCTCTTGGGTGGAAACCTGCAGTTAAGGCATTAACACCAACTTCATCCGGTAAAACATATAAAGTCGGTGCATCAATCTCAAAGGTTTCTGCAAATTTATCTGCAAGATGAATTGCTACACTTTCTTCTGGGGTACTTTCGATCTGACTTAAACGACGTGCTTTTAACTGTTTGGCTAATGAGTGCCCACCAGTACGAAAAACATAAAATTCATAGGCAATTGACCAGCCAATAATGATAATAATCAACCCAACACAGTAAGGGCTTAAAACATGCCACCAAATTTGCTGTTCACGATCGACATAATGTACCAATAACCCCAAAACGGTATTGAGAATAAAAATAGTCAATATGACTGCAAGCAAACAGATACTCGCAGACCACAACATATTCTTGTTTTTTATCAAATAATGGCTGACATCTTTCAATGTAAAATTCCTCATTACATTGCAAAACACTATAAATGAAAAAAACGGGAACTTCCCGCTTTTTCTCAATGAAAATCAATTCTGATTTACATCTCTTCTTTAATACCACATAGATCAACCGAAGATGCATCAATATTGACATCAATATAACCATCTTTTTGCTTTTTCGCAGTATCATTACGACTTTGCTCAAGATCATTTAAATATTGTTCGTCAATATCGCCAGTCACGTAAACGCCATCAAAAACCGAACAATCAAACTCTTGAACTTCTGGTACTTTACTGGTTCTCACCGCAGCTTTTAAATCATCCAAATCTTGGAAAATCAAACGATCAGCGCCAATAATATTTTGAATTTCTTCAACACTACGATGAGATGCAATCAATTCTGCTTTAGCTGGCATATCGATCCCATACACATTTGGATATTTCACCATCGGTGCAGCAGAGGCAAAATAAACATTTTTTGCACCTGCGTCACGTGCCATTTGAATGATTTCATTACAGGTCGTACCACGTACGATCGAATCATCCACCAACAACACATTCTTGTCTTTAAACTCAAGTTCAACTGGGTTTAACTTTTGACGTACAGATTTTTTACGTTGTTGTTGACCTGGCATAATGAAGGTACGACCGATGTAGCGGTTTTTCATAAAGCCTTCACGGAATTTCACCCCGAGAATATTCGCCAATTCTAAAGCAGATGTACGGCTTGTATCTGGAATCGGGATAACCACATCAACATCATGCGCTTCACCCCATTCACGAAGAATTTTCTTCGCCAGCGTCTCACCCATTTTCAAACGTGATTTGTAGACAGAAATTCCATCTATAGTGGCATCTGGACGTGCAAAATACACGTATTCAAAAATACACGGACGATAACGTGGTTGACTGGCACATTGCTGGGAGTAGAACTCACCTTCAGCGTTGATAAATACCGCTTCACCCGGCTCAATATCACGCTCAACTTTAAAGCCCAATGCAGTAATCGCAACTGACTCTGAAGCAATGATATATTCTTTTTCACCATTTTCAGTCAGGCGCGAACCATAGATTAATGGACGAATACCATTTGGATCACGGAACCCCACCAAACCATGTCCAGTAATCATTGCAACAACACCATAGGCACCTTTGCAACGCTCATGTACACGTTTAACTGTATGGAAAATATCGTCTGGAGATGGCTTTAATGATGCACATTTTTGTAATTCGTGTGCAAATACATTCAGCAAAACTTCAGAGTCAGAATCTGTATTCATATGACGCAAGTCAGTTTTAAACAGATCATCATGAATATCAGCAGCATTGGTAAGATTACCATTGTGCGCCAAAGTTATCCCATAAGGTGAGTTGACGTAAAAAGGTTGCGCTTCAGCACTGCTTGAAGAACCAGCAGTTGGATAACGAACATGACCAATACCATAGTTACCGAGCAATGCGCGCATGTGGCGAGTATGGAATACATCACGAACCATACCATTGTCTTTTCTCAAGAAAAGACGACCATTATGACAAGTCACAATCCCAGCTGCATCCTGTCCACGATGTTGTAACATCGTCAACGCATCAAATAACATTTGGTTTACAGGTGCTTTACCTGCTATACCAACGACTCCACACATAACTACCTCGCAGACCAGCTAGGACTAATAAAACGGATTTTTTGTCGAATGTGCTGATTGATCATCCTCTTCAGATGTTGATGATCGTTCAGTATTTCTCACAGCAGCGTCATCGGAATGCGCTTGTGACTGTATATGATTTAATGCTTCATTTGCAGCATCTTTAGAAATTTCTGAAGCTAAGGGTGCAAACGGCAAAAGTGTTTGAATAAATTTTGACTGTTTCCACGTTGGCGAACTGTCAACCCAAGGACCTAATCCTTGCATTGTTATGAGGACAATGAATAAACCTTTCAAGGTCCCCAGTGCACCACCTGCCAAACGATTTAAAGGACCTAGTTTTAAGCTCTTTAAAATTTGATTGAGAATTGCTGTTGCAATCCATGTTAAAACGATAATAACCAAGACAATAAATGCAAATGCTGCAATTTTTTGCACCACAGGATCTTGACTGAGTGCAGACATGGAAGGTGCGATGATATTGGCATATTTAGCACCAACAATCAGTGCAAAAATCCATCCTATCAAGTTCGCAAAGGCTTTCACGAATCCTTGTCGCAAACCGTTTAGCCCTCCAATGAGCAATATAATCAGTATGATAATGTCTAGGGTATTCATATTTAGGTCATAGCATTAACACAGTCTTTGATCAGTGTAGGACCTGTATAGATCATACCACTATAAATTTGAACCAAACTCGCACCTGCCTGTTGTTTTGCAACAGCGTGTTCACCCGATAAAATTCCACCAACACCGATTAACGGAATTTTACCCTGTAATAGTTTTGAAAAGGCAGCCAAACAAGCTGTGCTCTTTTCAAATACAGGTGCTCCAGATAACCCACCAGCTTCATCACCAAATGGTAGACCTTCGACACCTTCACGAGATAAAGTTGTATTGGTTACAATAAGCCCATCAATTTTAAACTGCAACAATTGTGAAGCAATAAATTCAATATCTGTTGCATCTAAATCTGGTGCAACTTTGAGAACAAGCGGAACATAGTGCTGTAATTCTTCAGCCAACTCTAACTGACGTTTTTTGAGGGTTTCTAAAAGTTCAGTCAGTGCATGACCACTTTGTAAAGAGCGCAAATTTTTCGTATTCGGTGAAGAAATATTCACCGTAATGTAAGATGCGTAGTGATAAACTTTTTCTAGACAAATTAAATAATCTGAAACAGCATCTTCAACAGGCGTTGTGGCGTTTTTTCCGATATTGATTCCAAGAATGCCTTTAAATTTTGCTGCTTTGACATTCTCAACCAATTTGTCTACCCCATCATTGTTAAAACCCATACGGTTAATGATGGCTTTTGCTTGTGGAATACGGAAAAGACGTGGGTGTGGATTGCCTTCTTGTGGTTTAGGTGTAATGGTTCCGATTTCAATAAAACCAAAACCCAAACCCGCTAAGGCATCGATATATGCACCATTTTTATCCAAACCTGCAGCTAATCCAACTGGATTAGGAAACTCAATCCCCATACAGGTGACTGGTTTTGACGCAACAGCTTGACGCATCGCACCCAATTTATGGGCTGATTTAAGCATGGATAATGTGAGTTCATGTGCACGCTCTGGTGCTAAAGAAAACAACAAAGGGCGAGCAAGTGAATACAACATAGCTATAAAAGTCTACTGCTTTTTAAGTTGCCACATTATAGGCACAGTATGTTGAAAAGGCTATGCTTGAACTGTGTTTATTTTCAGTACTTACTGTACCGTCGCTGTTAATTTAATCTGTGCGCCCTCTTTAACCAGTTCCATCTTTTCCAAGCTAACACCCATCTGCGCGATTTGAGTCAGAAAGTTTGCCAGAACAGCATAATTTTGATGTTGTGCAACAATCTGAAATTGTTCACCAACCTGTTGTGAAGCCACTGAAAGCCCTTGTTGTTGTGCAACACGTTGAATTTTATCTGCGGTGGTTAATACTAAATCATCCGCAGGTTTCATGGTGACTACATTACTTTGCATCCAAACCACGAGGTCTTTCATTTCATTTAAACGCAACTGCTGTTTTTCAGCAGCTTTGTGGGTATACCACAAGGCTGCACCAACGGCGGCAACTATTACAAAAATCGTTGTGAAAATAACCATAATACGTTCACGTGCTGACATTTTTTCTAAATTGTCAGTCATCTTTTCGGACCACGTGTCTAAACGGTTTTGAAAGCTTTCCATTGTTTTCATCATTGTATCTTCACTAAACCAACCACAGTCGCACCCTGTGTCTGAATATTACCCAGCTCCGCCTTAAAACCTTGTTGGTTTAACTGCGTGACCAATGTCTGTAATGCTTCTGAACTCTTGGCAACTAAATCCATGTTCAAGACAGAAGTTTCATAATTAACCCGATTGGCAATAATCTGATGCTGCATCAAAATTGGACCAACACGACTGAGCAATTGCAATGCCTGTGTATTGGCACCCTGACTAAGTTCTAGTTTATTTTTAAACTGACGTTGAACAGATTCCTCAGTAATTCGCTGTTCATTGGGAAACCATTTTTTATACTGATCTACTGCAATCAATGCTGTTTGATCGGCAACTTTTTTCAGTTTAAACCAGCGCAGAGCATCATAACTCAGCTGTGCAACAATCAAAGCCACCACTAAAACTGCACATGCTTGCCAATAACGAGACACTCCGTCATTTGCCTGTTTGGCTTTAGGCAAGACATTAAATGGATGCTGCTTTGCCTTTTTAATTTCAGTAAACTGATAATTAAATGGCTCACGTTGTTCAGCTGTCGCTACAGCAAATAAACTGGTCGCTTGTGCATCAGTCAACGCACTATATAAAAAAGTTTTTTCTCGATCTGCAAAATCCAAATACAGACCAAGATCATCGATTGAATTACCTAGAAACTCATTCTCACGCACCAACAATTGCCCATTGACATTGGCTAAGATCAGCTGATTTTCTTCTGGAATAGGCAACATTAGAAAGTCAGGCAATAAAGAAACAATCTTTAAGGGAATCAAAGACAAAGAGTGCTGAATTGTAGTGATCGTATGTTGATTCACACCCAATACTGAAACTTGATCGGGTTGCTGAAAGTGCGAAAACACTTTCATTTGGTCAATCGGTAAAATGACATATTCTTCAAGTAAATATTTAACACCATCTGCGCCCAATTGTTTATATTGAGCTTTGCTAAACTTTTGTTGAAGAATTTGCACTTCACGACTTGGAAAGAACACAACCGCTTCTTCACCTTGGTAAAGTTTAATATCTTGTATTAATTGTTCCAGACTCGAAGATGTAGTCCAATCACTTCCTCGAGACCATTGCCAAACCCCATTGGCTTCAGGCATCCATAAGTACAACATTTATCGTTTTCTGCCGTGTGTTCTTTTAACAATGCTTTTATACAGTTGGAATAAAGGCTTTATTTTGAGTAGATAGACCATTTGCAATGACCGTTTGCTCATAAATACGAGCTTCTGCCAAGGCAAAAGGATTAAAATGCTCATGTGTCAGTTGTTCAGCAATATGCCCAACCACATTCATATGACATACCACCACAATACGTTCAAATGGTAATTGTGACAACCATTCAATTGCTAATTTTGCATCATCTTCAGGCTTAATTTTGTCACAGATCAATACTGATACTTCAGGAAAATAAGCCTGTATATGGGACAATGTTTCCTGTGCTCTCAATAACGTGCTCACAACAAATACATCTGGTTGTACTGTTTCTTTTAAAAATTGTGCTGTTTGTTCCGCTTGTAAATGCCCACGTTCTGTTAAAGGACGTTTACTGTCCACACCATTGATTGCTGGGGCTGCTTCACCATGACGCACCAAAGTCAGTTGCATAAGATTTCCTTTTTAATACCGCACTGATTATAACGAGGCTTTGTTACAAATCTATCTCTCAACCTCAAATTGTAATCAATTAAACCTCATTGTGTGGCAACACAAACTCTACATCACTTCGATGTCCATTTTTCATCAAGGAAACTGCGATATTGAGTGGTGGTGAACCTTCAAAAATAACTTCATAAAGTGCTGTGGTAATTGGCATATAAACATCCAACTCTTTAGCACGCGCATTTACTTGTACAATGGTATTGATGCCTTCTGCGGTTTGCCCCAGTTCTTTCGTTGCTTGTTCCAGTGTCTTTCCAGAACCTAATGCAAAACCAACTTGATAGTTTCTACTCAATGGACTATTACAGGTTGCAAATAAATCACCAACCCCAGATAAGCCAAGGAATGTCAATGGATTAGCACCCAACTTAACAGCAAAACGACTCATTTCTGCTAATGCTCGGGTTAAAATCATACTTCGGGTATTTTCACCGACTTTGTATGCTACAGCCATACCCATTGCCACAGCGTAAATATTCTTTAATGCACCGCCAAGCTCGACACCATGTACATCATCACTGCCGAAGACCCGAAATAATGCACTGTGTAAAGCCTGTTGTACTGCATAACGCACCAACTCACTGTCACTTGCGATAACTGTACCTGCAGGTTGTCCAGCCACAATCTCTTTGGCTAAGTTTGGACCAGAAAGTACCCCATAAGGTACTTCTGGCAGTTCTTCACGAATAATATCACTCATGAAACTAAAACTTTTAGCTTCAATACCTTTGGTTAAAGACACCACAGCTTGTGCACTAATGAACGGCTTGATCTGGCGCAACACATCACGAAATGAATGGCTAGGAATAGCAACCAGAATAATGTCACGATCACGTACAGCCTTTTCCAAATTTGACTCAGCACGTAGCCCTGCTTCTAATTGAAAGTCTGGAAGATAGCGTTTGTTGATATGCGTCGCATTGATCTCTGCCGCGATAGCTTCATCACGAATCCAAATCATGGTGTCACAACCATTGCGTACTGCTGTGTTCGCCATTGCTGTGCCGAAACTACCACCACCGAGTACAGTCACACGTAATGCTGTTTTTTGATCCAATACCACGGGTTCAATTAAATCTTTAAAGCGTAAATCCGACATTATTATTATCCTAAAAACCTATCCTAAATATTACATGTAAATGTTTAACGAGTTTTCACAGTTGAGATCTCGTTATTTTTGTGATTAATTCTGCCAAAAATGAACATATGCTTGAGTATCACTTTCGGGACGCGGTGCAATTTCTTTTGCAGCAGTACCCACATAAACAATACCTGAAATTAAATCACGTTCATCTAAACCAAGTGCTAACTTTAGGTGTTTAGATTCAACCACTGCCCCACTACGCCACATTGTTGCAAAACCTTGTGCTTGTAAAGACAATAAAAAGTTTTGAATCGCTGCACCACTACTTAATGTCTGTTCAAAAAATGGAACTTTGGGATGATCTTGAAATTTAGTCACAGCCAAAACCAAAATCGGTGCTCGAAATGGATGATGTTTTACCCGTTCAATTTGAACTGGGTCAGTTTCCCCTAAGTCCGCAATAGATTGAGCCAATAACTCACCAAAAGCTTCGCGCTGTTGACCTTCGATCACAATAAATTGTGTCGGTTTTAAACGATGATGGTCGGGTGCTGTAAGCGCTGCCTGAAATGCTACATTCAGTTGCTCATGTGAGGGCGCAGGTTCAATCAAATGACCAATGGACTGACGTTTGTGGATATTGTCATGTACTGCTTTGAAATTTAAATCTGACATTGACCTAGCTGTAATCTATTTAAATGAACTGTTTGTAAGATTAGCACACTCTAAAATCATTACGCTATCTCAGCAGAAATTTACTCAACAGCTATGTCTATTTTTTTTAATAACTCTCAGACAAAACTTTATTTTCTGAGAATTATCATGACCAACAAATAGGCGTTTTTAGCAATAAGCCCCATAAAAACTGCAAAATTTATACATGTTTTTCAATATTTAGCACATATTCTATGTTCAAATCATAGCTAATTAATAAAATTCTTTTTATTTTTCACTGATCATTTGGAGTCAATATGAATAAATTTACAGCTCTTTCGCTCCTTGCCAGTTCTGCACTATTTCTTAGTGCATGTGCATCAAACCCAACACAAACATTAGCAATTCAAAAAGCCGACAATCAATATGAAGTCACAGGCTTAGGTAAAGATCAAATTACGGCAAAAAATAACGCCATTGTTGCTGCCAACAAAACTTGTGGCAAAAAAGCGGCACCTGTCTTAATCAATGAAAAAACTGAATATCATGGCAGTTTAAATGGTGTGGTCGATGAGCAGACGGGTAAAATGATCACTGCTGCGGCTGGCGTAATCGGCTCGGTCATGGGTAAAAATTATGGTATTGAAAAAGATACTGACTACCAAAGCACTTTAACCTTTAGCTGTAAAGCCAACTAATACGATGAGTTGAATTAAAAATCCCACGATTAAAGTGGGATTTTTTAATTTGATCTATGCCAAGTTAATTTATGTGTTTAGCAATAACCTTCTAAACGGGTCAAAGGTAATTTCTGTCCAATGGCTTTTTCAATCGTTGGCAAATTAAAGGCATCATCTTCCGACAAGAAACTAATACTTACCCCTTGTGTTCCAGCTCGCCCAGTACGCCCAATACGATGTACATAATCATCAGACTGTTCGGGTAGAGTGAAATTGATCACATGCGATACACCATCTACATGAATACCACGACCCGCAACATCTGTTGCGATCATGATGTTATGTTTACCATTTTTAAATTGGTCTAGCATTTTCAAACGCTTGTCTTGTGCAATCTCGCCAGACAGCATGACCACTTTATAACCATCCGCCTTCAAATGATCATACAATTTACGGACCTGATCACGACGATTCGCAAAAATCATCACTTTTTCAATTGGTTCATCCGTTAAAATTTCACGTAATAACTTATATTTGTCTTTCTTTTCGACCACATAAACGCGTTGCTCAACATCAGCATTGGTTTTCTTTTCAGGTTCAATTTCTACAGTGACAGGTTCGAAAAGCCATTGTTGTGCAAGATTAAGTACGTCATAACTAAAAGTAGCTGAAAACATTAAAGTTTGACGTTGTTCTTTACGTGGAGAAAAACGCACAATGCGTTTTACTGAAGGGATAAAGCCCATATCCAATAAACGGTCAGCTTCATCAATGACTAAAAACTCAATTTGATCTAACCAGATTTCTTTTTGTTCAGTAAAATCAATTAAACGCCCTGGTGTTGCGACTAAAATATCAACAAAACCTTGATCCAACTGCTTTCTCTGCTTGTCAAAATCTACACCACCGACCAAAGTGACGACATTTAAACCGCTATATTTCACCAAATCTTTGGCGTCGTTTTCAATTTGAATCGCCAGCTCTCGTGTAGGTGCAAGAATCAAAGCACGTGGCTCACCACGAAAACGCTGTGTTTGAATCGGATTATTGAGCAAATCATTAATAATACTGACTAAGAATGCTGCTGTTTTTCCAGTACCTGTTTGAGCACGCCCAATTGCATCATGACCTGCCAAAGTATACTTCAATACTTTTTGTTGGATGGGGGTCATTTCTTTAAACCCTAAAGCATCAATCGCTTGTTTAAGTTGCGGATGTAAATTAAGGGTTTCGAAACCTGATGACATAAATACGAGCTCTAACTGTAGACACTTTGAATTGCGCCCATTATAAACAAAAAACGCCCCAATTTATAAAAAATTGGAGCGCCACTTAAATTTTTAAAAATTTAAGATTAGTCTAAAGGCTGAACTTCTTCAGCTTGAAAACCTTTTTGACCTTGTACAACGCTAAATTCAACACGTTGACCGTCACGAAGTGAACGATGACCTTCACCTTGAATAGCACGGAAATGAACGAAAACGTCATCACCGCCTGCGCGTTGGATAAAGCCGAAGCCTTTAGTGTCGTTGAACCATTTAACTACGCCTTGTTCACGAGCTGTCATAAGTTAATCCTCAGTTATTAAGAAAAGGGACCACCCGGTGTTGCAAACAGCAGAGCAAACAAAGTTTTAAAATATTTTGTAATTTCAAAGCTTGTAATCATTCTGTAAAACTATTAACAAAATCCCGGTTACATCCATTTGTAATAGGGTTCAAAACAACAATTGTTTCTGACAAATCCTAAATACGCAACGAGCTTAACATGGGTTTATGACAATTAATAGAATTTTTTTTGATAATTATTTTCGATATCAAGCTTATTTTTTAAACACCTTAAATATTATTTTTTATCAACGCAAGAATATTGCAAATTGTGTTGGGTAGTTCTAAGAAACTTGCTAAAATAATACTTCCATAACAGTGTTATATTTTTGCCATAAAATGAATGAAACTTTAGGTCAAATGCCTATTGATACAAATCCAATTGAAATTGACAGTATGGGTAAACCCTGCCCTATGCCTTTGTTAATGTTGAAACGTGAATTAAAAAAAGCACTGCCTCAGCAAATGTTCTTGTTAAAGTCATCTGACCCACATAGTATGATCGACATTGCCCGTTACTGCGAAATACATCAGCTCGACTGTCAATTGACTCAAGTATCCGAGCATGAATTTCATTACTTAATTGAATCTTAATTATTTTCAATTAAAAATTTTTTTTGCAAATTGGCATATATATTTACATTTCTATACCCAAATTTTCTTACTTATGTACAATATTCGAATTAAGATGAATGCATTAGTAATACGACGAAATTCCTATAAGGAGAACTCATGAGTGACAGCAGCAATCAGTTGATGCCCCTGTCCTTATCTGCACCAGGTGTTAACTTAGGTGCTTATATCAGCACCGTAAATCAGATTCCAATTTTGACAGCTGAGCAAGAAAAAGAGTTAGCTGATCGTTATTTCTATGATCAAGATTTAGATGCTGCAAAAATGTTAGTGATGTCTCACTTACGTTTCGTGGTTCATATTGCCCGCAGTTATGCAGGTTATGGCTTGCCACAAGGTGATTTAATTCAAGAAGGTAATCTCGGTTTAATGAAAGCTGTTAAACGTTTTGATCCTAATATGGGTGTGCGTTTAGTGTCTTTTGCAGTGCACTGGATTAAGGCTGAAATTCATGAATATGTGATCCGCAACTGGCGAATTGTCAAAATTGCGACCACAAAGGCGCAACGTAAATTATTTTTTAATTTACGTAGTCTTAAAAAGTCGAGCAAAAAACTGACCCTTGAAGAAGCACAATCAATTGCCAAAGACTTGAATGTTACACCAGAACAAGTCTTGGAAATGGAAGGTCGATTGACTGCTTATGATGCAGCTTTCGAAGCTCAAGGTGATGACGATGATGAAGGTTCAACCCATGTTGCCCCTGCATTATATCTAGAAGATAACCGTTATGATCCTGCGCGTTTGGTTGAAGAAGAAGATTATGAAGAACAAAGTACTTCGGCTTTACATGATGCGATGGAACAGTTAGATGATCGTTCAAGAAATATCTTGCAACGCCGTTGGTTAGATGATGATAAATCTACATTACACGAGTTAGCGGCAGAATATAATGTTTCAGCTGAACGTATTCGCCAATTAGAAAAAAATGCCATGGATAAAATTAAGATTGCCATGTCATCCAACTAACTTCTATCCGTGAAAACATCGGTTTTAATAAAAGGGCGATCTGCCCTTTTATTTTGCTTAAAGTTTTATTGAATCTCGTATCTTCATAGATTTTGCCTTTAATCCGAGTTAAATTTTATGTTATGGTTATGCGCAAATTGATGCAGATGAATGGCTTATGTGGATTGCAATTTCAGCACTGAATTTAGCACTTGCAGTAATCTTAGGTGCATTTGGGGCGCATGGTTTAAAAACCCGAGCAACAGAAGCACAGTTGGCTTGGTGGCAAACAGCAACTGATTATTTCTTCTATCATGCCCTCGGTTTATTGGCATTGGCAATACTCAGTAAAGTCATTCCTCAACTTCCAATCAAAGCCAGTTTTATGCTGATCCAAATCGGAATTCTATTTTTTTGCGGTTCGCTATATATCATGGCACTTGGCTTACCACGTGGCTTAGGTGCAATTACACCGATTGGCGGTGCACTGATGATTGCTGGATGGTTGGTGCTTGCCTGGAATGCATTAAAATACGCAAAATAATTCTGTTTTAACTTTTGAAATCACAATTTGCGCAATCAAATGGAATGTCTATGCAAATTTTCTTAAATGGTGAGCCCCAAGAAACCTCTTGCCAAAATCTTTTACAACTGGTTCAAGAACTTTCACTGGAAGGTAAACGCTTTGCGGTTGAAATGAATGAAATGATCATTTCTAAAAGCAAACTTGAACTCACCCCTATTGCTGAAAAAGACCGTATTGAAATCATTCATGCGGTTGGTGGCGGCTAATTTGGAGCTCTCCCATGCTAGATTTAACGACTGAAAACTCTCCACTTATTATTGGTTCACGCACCTTCCAGTCTCGTCTTCTTGTCGGCACAGGCAAATATAAAGACATGCAGGAAACAGATTTAGCCATCCAAGCGAGTGGTGCTGAAATTGTGACGGTTGCTATTCGACGTGTAAATATTGGACAAAATCCAGATCAACCGAATTTATTGTCGGTGATTCCACCTGAGAAATATACCATCCTTCCAAATACCGCAGGTTGTTTTGATGCCAATAGTGCGGTACGTACCTGTATGTTGGCACGTGAGCTTTTGGACGGACACAACTTGGTCAAACTTGAAGTTTTGGGTGATGAAAAAACCCTGTACCCGAATGTGACCGCAACACTCGAAGCAGCACGTACGCTTATTGATGATGGGTTTGAAGTGATGGTTTATACATCGGATGATCCAATTGTTGCACAAGAACTTGAAAGTATGGGTTGTGTCGCGATTATGCCTTTAGGCAGCCTCATTGGTTCAGGGCTTGGAATTTTAAATCCACATACCATTTCCATCATCAAAGAAAATGCAAAGGTTCCAGTGTTGGTCGATGCTGGTGTTGGTACAGCGAGTGATGCAGCTATTGCAATGGAATTGGGTTGTGATGGTGTATTAATGAATACAGCAATTGCTGCTGCACAAAATCCTGTTTTGATGGCTTCAGCAATGAAAAAAGCTGTCGAAGCGGGTCGTGAAGCTTATTTGGCAGGTCGCATGCCACGTAAGCGAATGGCAAATGCAAGTTCACCTGAAACAGGTTATTTCTTTAAATAACTTCAACCAAATCGCTTGTTGATGATTCACTCAAAGACTTAGATTGTCTAAAAGGGTTTTTCGAAATTCTTTTAGACTGAAAATATCTTAATAAACAGTTAATAAATCAATTGAGAAAAATGATGTTTAAAATAATAAATACATGTCTTTTCATGATGGCTTGTTTACCCGTCATAAGTTTTGCAAATCAATCAATAGGCGCTCTACAAAAATTTGTACCGCATGATTGGGAAATACTTTCTCAAGCCAAGGGTGATTTGAATCAGGATGGAAAAGAAGATATTGCACTGCTCATCCAAGCGAAAAACAAACATCAACACAAACGTAAACTTTTGATATTATTAAAAACGGATCAGCAATTACAACTCAAACTAAGTCAACACATTCCAAAGTGGACCTACCGTGCAAATGAGCCTTGTGCGGAAGATGCGCTTGATGATTCATCTTTAAACATTAAAAATCAACGTTTGGAATTGTTATTCAATAGTATGTCATCGTGTAGCAATACCTATGGTTTAATTACCACATATAGTTTTAAACTAAACCAAAATCACTTCCATTTAATTGGCTATGACTCATCTTATCTGGATAAAATTACTGGTCAACAAGACGAAATTAGTATTAACTTTTTGACACGTAAAGCCAAACTCAGCACAACTCCAAATATTTTTGCTGAAGTTGAAACGCCACCTAAAGTGATTTGGAAAACAATCAATTCAGCCAAAAGCTACACTGTGGAAACTATACCTTGGGAGAATGAAGCGTTAGTTTTCAATTTTAGTGCTCAATTTATTGGAGAAAAATAATGAAAAACAAAATTGATTTAGTTTTATTTTGTGCATTGACGACCTGTTCAACTTTAGCTTGTGCAAACAACACCACACCCTATCAATCATTTATTCCTAAAAACTGGAAAGTATTGAGCCAAACACAAGGTGACTTAAATGGTGATCGGCAAACTGATGTTGCCTTGATTATTGAAAATACTGATCCCAAAAATATTGTGACCAATGATCGCTTAGGTAACCCTCAACTGAATTTAAACCAACGAAAGCTATTAATTTTACTTAAATCCCCTCAAGGCTATCGTCTTGCAGCAAGTAATTCCACTTTACCCAGCGAAGGAGACCAAGAATCTCCTTGTCTTGCCGACCCTTTAGGCGAAGGTAATCCACTCACCATCAAAAATGGATTAGTGCAAATTAATTTACATTATTGGCTCAGTTGTGGTTCATGGTATGTGAGCAATCATGTTTTTACTTTCCGCTACCAAAATCAATCTTTTCAGCTGATTGGATATGATGTTAATGACTTCCATCGTGCGTCTGGTGAAACCAATGCAAAAAGTATCAATTTTTTAACAGGAAAAATCAAAAAAACTACGGGTGGCAATGGCTTTGAAGATCAAAAACAAACTGCCCAAGTATCATGGTCAAAGTTAAAACAAAAATATGCACTCACACTGGAACGAATTGACTTTAAAAACTATGGAGAATATGAATAAAAACGTTTTAAACTTGATCAAGCCGACATTAAATGAATGATAAAAACAAATTCATTATAGGTTTAATAAAAATTATATGGGATCAAAACAATGTATCGTAAAAATTTATTCTGTCTATTTTTTGCGCTCGCAAACTGCTCAAGCTTGGTTATGGCAGATATTGGTGAAACTACTGGACTTGAAACGTATATTCCAAAAGGTTGGAAAATACTAGGTAAAGCTGAAGGTGATTTAAATGGTGATCAACAACCCGATCTTGCTTTGATTATTGAAAATACTGACCCCAAAAATATTGTTCATCATGACTCATATGATAAAAATTCAGAAAATCAAAGACTGAACCTAAATGAACGAAAATTACTGGTTTTATTTAAAGATGATCAAACTTACCATCAAATCGCCAGTAACGATTCACTGCCAAGGGAAAACAGCAATGAAAAGAAATGCCTAATTGACCCTCTGATCGTAGACCACTCCCCCATTATCCAGAATGGATTACTCAAAATCTCTCTAAATTTTGGGTTTCGTTGTGAGTCATGGGAGGTTTTTAATAATTTATATAGCTTCCGTTATCAAAACCAAGCATTTTATCTAATTGGCTACGATTTACATTACTTTGATCGACCATCAGGCAATAGTCGTAGTGAAAGTACTTATTTTTTAACCAGAAAATTCAAACAGAGCTTAAGCACTCCTGAGCTTGACCTTAAACGTTCACCACAAATATCACAGTCAAAATTAAACAAAGCACCTTTACTCAAATTGGAGCAGATCAACTTTGCGCTTTATGTTCACCGTTAGCCTCTCCTAAAGGGAGAAGCAACAGTTTGAAGAAAAGCAGTATTAGAACCCGTGCTCTAAAATACGGATTTTAACTTCAGCCACATGGTCTTTGACTTCAAGCTGATATGCTTGCATATGCTCTGTTTGTAAGTGAGCATTAAGATGCTCAATACTTTCCCATTTTTCAAGCATGACAATCAAATCAGCATCCCGAGTTTGATAATTCACATCGACATTGGCATCAACTAAAAGCTGATAACCATGACAGCCCTGTTCTTGCAGTACTGTTGGCGTGATTTTCCTAAAGGCTTGAATAATCTGTTGTTTATGTATGCCATTCGGATGAGCATAAATTTCAGCAATAATTGTTAACATTTTATCTTTCTCGGCATTGTCAATGGGCTATTAATTTGCATTACTTAAGCAAAAAGGCGATTCAAATGATCACGATATTGCTGCTCATATTGTTCAACGTGAGGTGCTTTAATGACATCATTCACAATAAACGTATCCAAACTTTGCATACCTAAAAATTGATTGGCTTTATGAAAAGGTAAATAAACACCATCTACCCCCACGCCATGAAAGAATTGTTCTGGGTCATCAAATGCATCTATAGGTGCATTCCATGTCAGTGACAACATATACTTTTTGTCATGAATTAAGCCGCCCGAACCATACTTTTTAGCAGCATCAGAACGAGTTCGACCATCATTGGCATATAAGCTTCCATGACCAGTGGTAAATACATCATCAATATACTTTTTCATTGTCCACGGTGCACCCATCCACCATCCTGGCATTTGATAAATCACGGTATCTGCCCAAAGGTATTTTTCTACTTCTTCCTGAGCATCATAAGATGAATCTGTACGAGTGATTTTAATGCTATGCCCTAAATCAGATAATACGTGTTCAGCTAAAGTGGTCAAGGTATCGTTTAATTCACCATTTGAATGTGCAAACTGTTTTGCGCCATTTACAATCAAAATATTACTCATTGCTCACCTGTGTATCAGCTATGTATTAAGTTTATGGCGCCACTATAGTGAGAATTTTTATCGCAAAAAATGCAAAAATAAGCAAAATATTATTGACTAAAAATCAACAATTATGATTAACACATGATTTAAAGTACTGATCGAAATGCAATGGCAATTAATCATACATAAAAAAACACCCGAAGGTGTTTTTAAAATGATCAGCACATCAAGGAATCAGCCCTTCATCACGCATTGCAATTTGCACAGATTGGCGTTCAGCCACTTTATTGCGTAAAGCTACAATATTGGTAAACGGCGTTAAATCATGTTGAATATAATTCGACCAGTTGGTTAGCACGAATAAATATGCATCTGCTGGACCAAAACGGTCGTTAACCAAATAATCGTATTCTGATTCTGCCAAATAATCATCAATATATTTCAACATTTTATCTAATGTAGCATAGCCACGCACTTTCTCATCTTCTGTTATTGCTGGATCAAAAAATACAGCATATTCATCATGTAGTTCTGAGTTTAAATAACCTAGCCATTCCAATACTTTGGCACGTCCCAAACCAGATGGTGGGATCAAATCTTGTTTTGGATCATGTTGAGCGATAAAAGGAAGAACCGCGACATTCTCAGTCAAAATCAAACCTGGATTAATTTCTAAAGCGGGGACATAGCCTTTTGGATTAATTTCGTAATAATCAGCACCCTTTTCTGTCTTATGCGTTTTTAAATCAACACGTTCCAGATCAAAATCAACATTAATTTCATTCAATAGAATATGAGCAGCTAAAGAACATGCACCTGGTGAATAATATAACTTCATATCTAATCCTTGTTATATGACTGTTTAAGTTGTAAATGGCTTCATCGGTAATTTCAAGTTAAGAAACATAGAAATTTGCAAATCAGCTTAAATTTATAAAACTGCTACAACTTGAATATTTAGCAAAACGAAGACTTTTTCAAGTCAAACTTAGCTGCATTTTCACTAAAAGATGTTTTAACATACGCATCTTTAAAGAATGATGAAAGGTTTGTAGTGATTAGTCTGAAAAAAGCAGAATGGTTTTCCAATATTCGTACAGATGTACTCGCTGGATTAGTCGTTGGCTTAGCACTTATTCCTGAATCTATTGCATTTTCTGCAATTGCGGGTGTTGACCCTCAAGTCGGGCTTTATGCTTCATTTTGTATTGCTGTGACCATAGCTTTTTTTGGTGGTCGCACAGCCATGATTTCCGCTGCTACAGGCGCTATGGCATTGCTTATGGTGACTTTGGTCAAAGATCATGGTCTACAATATTTATTTGCTACCACAATCTTAACAGGCATTATTCAAATCCTCGCGGGCTATTTCAAAGTCGCAAAATTAATGCGTTTTGTTTCTCAATCTGTGGTGTATGGATTTGTGAATGCATTAGCAATTTTAATTTTTGTCGCACAAATTCCCGAATTGCAACGAATGGATTTGACCGCCTATCTATTTGTTGGATTAGGACTTCTTGTTGTCTATTTATTTCCATATATTCCAAAAATTGGCAGACTGATTCCCTCACCTTTGGTATGTATCATTGTACTTAGTCTGGTCGCAATGCTGTTCAACACAGATATGCGTACTGTGAGTGATTTAGGCAAATTTCCCGATACATTGCCTATTTTTCTTATTCCTGAAATACCGCTTAACCTTGATACTTTAAAAATCATTTTTCCTTATGCAGTTACATTGGCAACTGTAGGTTTACTTGAAACCATGATGACAACCACAATTGTCAATGAAGTCACGCAAACTGAAGGCGATCGTCATAAAGAATGTCGTGGTCAAGGTATTGCCAATATCGCCAGTGGATTTATGGGTGGTATGGCAGGTTGTGCAATGATTGGACAATCGATTATCAATGTTTCTTCTGGCGCACGTACACGTTTGTCAACGCTGGTCGCTGGAGTATTTTTACTGTGTTTAGTGGTCTTTTTAAAAGATTGGTTGGCATATATTCCAATGGCTGCTTTGGTAGCAATTATGATTATGGTTGCATTCACAACTTTTAATTGGGATTCGCTCAAAAACTTTTCCAAACATCCTAAACAAAGTAATACAGTCATGCTCACAGTGGTTGTTATTGTATTGATGACCCACAACTTAGCTTTGGGTGTATTGGTTGGCGTTCTATTATCTGCACTGTTCTTGGTAAATAAACTTGAAAGCGGAGTCAGTGTTCGTTCTGAATTATCCGAAGACCAAAGCCGTCACTATTATGTTTATGGTCAGATTTTCTTTAGCAGTGCCGAAAAGTTTTGTCAATTTTTTGATTTTCATGAAACAACAGATAAAGTCACTATTGATTTAACTCATGCGCATATTTGGGATATCACCTCGGTCTATATGTTAAAGCAGGTACAAAATAAATTTCTACAGAATAATGTTCAAATTGAAGTGATCGGTATGAATGAAGCAAGCCGTACGCTTGTAGATCAATTTAGTTCATCAACAGGAAGCGCTACTTCATGATTTGAGAAATGTTATAAAGCATGTGGTGTACTTTTACTGCGAGTAAACTGCATGTTCAAAATTTAAACGACATCAACTTAGGTTGTATGCTGTTTGCTTTCCGTAGACATTTTCCAAAAAAACTCTAATTTTCATGTTCTAAATCATGTTTAAATCGTAAAAATACCTATTATCAGGTATAGCGAAGTATCTAAATATCTGAAAAACTAGATACATTAAGCATCAATGAGCTTTTTCACATCATGAACAATGAGTTAAGTTTACCTGTACCTGTCATCATAGTAGAGGATGAACCGCTTATACAAAAAAGGCTAGCAGATATATTGGTGAATATTGGCTATTCAACATCAGACTTAGCTTTTGCCCAAAGTTTAGCGCAAGCCAAAGAATTACTTGAAACACAATCTGCATCTTTTGCCTTGGTTGACTTAGGTCTCCCTGACGGAAATGGGATTGAGTTTATTGAAATTTTAAAGAACTATGATCCGACCATTACGGTTTTAGTAATCTCGGCGTGGAGTACTGAAGATGCGATTCTCAACGCATTAAGTGCTGGCGCAACAGGGTATGTACTTAAAGAACGTGATGATATTGAAGTCGCACTTTCAATTAAAAGTGTCTTACGTGGCGGTGCGCCTATAGATCCATTTATCGCGCAAAAAATTTTAAAACAATTACACTTCAATGAAAAAAACAATGGAAATAAACCGATAAATAGCAAAAAAATGATTGAAAATGAGAGTATTTTATCAAAAAGAGAACTTGGAATTTTAGAGCTGGTTTCACAAGGTTTAAGCAATAAGGAAATTGCCGATCAACTCAATTTATCTCGCTATACCGTTGAATCTCATATTAAACATATTTACCGGAAACTTGCGGTATGCAACAGAGCCAAAGCCATCGATACAGCACGCAACATGGGCTTACTCGATTAACTCTCAATATTATTGGTTTTCTGTATTTGCTTTTCGCTATATTGCAAAATGCATCTTTTGCTCAAGCAAATCTCTTAAATCAACATCTTGAAGCAAATAGCAGCTGTCATTTTGAAATTCTTAATATAGAGGTTGCACAAGCGACGGCGAATCAACCAGAACATGTTCCTCAATCTGGCTGGGAGCGTGTTCAATTACCAGATGACTGGGAAAAGCGTTGGGCTCACTATACGGGTAGCGCATGGTATAAAATTCAATGGCGTTACCAATGTAATCAAGACCATCAAGCCGTTGCACTTTTGATAGAACGTATTAATTTAGCTGGTGCAATTTATAGCAATAATGAATTGTTATGGAAAGATAAGTCTCTCGTTGAACCATTATCAAGAAGTTGGAACATGCCAAGATATTGGGTTCTTCCGTCTTCCTCTGTGCAAAATAAGCAAAATGAAATTTTAGTCCGTGTTGTTGGTGTTTCATCACAACATTCTGGCTTAGGCAAAATTCGATTTGGACGTGCAGAAGATATTGTCAATCAAAATGATCAACTGATTTTCGAACGACGTACTTTATTTCTTATCAATATTATCATCAGCTTTGTTCTAGGAACCATTGGCTTTACGATTTGGTTGTTTCGGCGTGAAGAAAAAGCGTTCGGATGGTTTGGCTTAACCTCTTTTTTCTGGGTGTTATTTGCTTATAACATTATATCCACCGTACCCCTTCCATTTACAGATACTTTATTCACAGCTCGACTGAATTTAGTCTTTTTAGTGGGTTATGTATATTGTCTATGTTTATTTGCATGGCGCTTTGCACTTCAACAATACACATATCTTGAACGTTTGCTTTTCGCAAGCTTCATGATTTGCATCATAGCATTACTCTTTACACCTAACGCATATTTGACCAAAAGCTTACTGATTACATTTCTTTATGCAGGTCTTGTGTTTATTTTTAACTGCCTACTGTTTCAATGGATTGCTTTTAAAAAACCCAAAGTCGACATTTTACTTTTAGCCTTTATTTTTCTAATTTACTTGGTGATTATTGTTCATGACCTCTACATCATGCTCCATCATGATGATCAGGAGCTCTATTGGACGCCATTTGCAGCACCAATCACAAGTTTGGCAATTTCCTTTATTCTCGCTTATCGAATTTCACAAAACGTTTCTCGAATTGAAAAGTTCAATCAAACGCTTGAAGAAACAGTTGAGACAGTTACTTTTGATTTAGAACAGTCTTTAGAGAAAAAGCATCAACTGCAAATCGATAATATGCGTTTACAAGAACGCTTGAACTTGTCTCATGAATTGCATGATGGGCTGGGTGGTTCAATTGTACGTTCAATGATTTTACTCGAGCATAGTGAACATATCGAAAAACAACAAGTGCTCTCCATGTTTAAACTTTTACGGAATGATCTCCGACAAGTGATTGACTCAGGTACAAGTTTAGGTGAAAAAGTTCCTGAAAATCCAATCATGTGGGCTGCACCTTTAAGACATCGATTTGTTCAACTTTTCGAAGAAATGGAAATTGAATCGACATGGGTATTTGCTGAAAATTGGCTACTCAAACCACCGCCTTTGATTTGTTTAACCTTGTCGCGTGTAGCGGAAGAAGCATTGACTAATATTATAAAACATAGTCAAGCTTCAGATGTCGAAGTCGCCCTAGTTGAAAATGAACGTCAGCAATTGATTTTAACCATTCAAGACAATGGCATCGGATTTGAAGTAGATCAGGTCCAGTCAGGGTTACATGTTGGCTTACAAAGCATGCAGGTTCGGGTCAAACGAATTGGAGGGAGTTTTGAAATACATTCACAGCAAGGATTTACACTCATCCGTGCTATCTTGCCCTTAAAAGATAAAAATGACTGAATTTAAAAAGAGAAACTAGATCTCTAGTTTCTCTTGGTTTGGACTGTTCAAGTTTATTTCTTTTTAGCGCGTGCCAATACCGATGTTGCTGTCAATAACATCAAGCCAAGTAAAGTCCATAAACCAGTACTTCCCCCACTACTTTTTCCACTTGTTGTAGTTGATTCATTTAAGTCTAAATCTACAACAACAGGATCATGATCAGAAGAACGGAATGCATCTTCACTATAGAAAGATGCAATTTGTTCTTCTGTTTTAAACTCTTCATTATAGTCTAAAGCTGTTGGCTCATCTGCATTGATGTGCCATGCAAAAGTACGTTTAACCATTGGATATAAGTTTGCATCTGCTATGGCATGATCTAGATTACCCGCGCCGCCATTACCCGTTGCATCACTCGCAACTCCAAAGACATAGCTATATGCTAATTTACCTTGACCAATTTTTTCATCATTTAACAATACCTTATAGTTGGCTTTTTCAAAGGCTAAGATTGGGTCTTCTTTGGCATAACTGTTCATATCTCCAACCAATAAATAATTAGGCTTTTCAGCTTTGGTTGGATTTGTTGCAATCCATTGAATTAACTTTTGTACAGCAGTTACACGGGTTGGATTCCAGCAGCCTTGACCATCATTTTGATTGGCTTCAGGTGACGTTTTATCATCAGGACAACTGCCTTTGGATTTTAAATGATTCGGTATGACCGTAAAGGTTTTACCCCCAGTTAGCGCTTGGAAGCTTTGCGCCATAGTGACTCGGTTTTTCTGGGTCAAGTCATCATAAACTACTGGGTTACCCACAGTTTTTACACGCTTACTGTTGTAGATAATCGCAACTGCGATCACATCAGTACCTAATTTATCCATATTGGGTGGAATAACATATTTCCAATCTGCCCCCAAAGCCTTGGTCAAATAAGCGACTGCACTTTTATCACCATAACCATTGTTGGCAATTTCCATCAAACCATAAACATCAGCATCAATTGCTTTAATCGCACTCACCGTTTTTGCGTGTTGACGATTAAATTCTGAAGGGGTATTCGCACCACGATCAGGTTTGACACCAATCAATGGAGAGTTGTCATAGTTCAATACATTAAATGCCGCAACACGGACTTGCTTAGTTTCTTTAGCCGGAACATTTGAATTACGAGGGTTGGTATCTTTAACAATTTCTGGAGGTGTTTTATTTTGAATGGGTTGGATGCGCCACGCATTGAAACGATATTCTAAAATCCCTTCAACATTCTTTAACTGATAACCTGTACGTAGAGTATTGGCAGCATTAAAATTCGCTGGAAGCCAAGGTGTTCTATTTTGATTATTATATCCATCATCTAAAATGATTTTTGATAGAAGGTTGGTTTTAGCTAATGCGACTGCTTCGGCTGATTTTGCTGGATATAAGTTGGTCGGGATATATAAACGCCCTAAACTTAATGACAACTGACCATAACGACCATAATCATAGTTTTCACTGACCGTTAAGGTTTGTGGCATTTTCACCAACATTCCCTGATAACGTTTAGGTGAATGACCAGTTGCGTCCATTAAACTTGAAAATGGAAGTTGAATCGGTGTTGCACTGATCAAATTAGCAGCTTGATTATTACAAGTGCCAATATTGTTACTCAGTTGATCAAGCTGCAACTGATTTTGATAGGTCGTTAAACGTCCTTTCAGAATAACTTCCTCCCCCACTTTTCCACCAGTGACTGTACTTCCAGCAGGAATATACACAAAAATGGCGTTACTTAAATTCGCTTTGGCTTTTGTGTCAGGTGTTTGGATATAAAAACCTGAAAATCCATCTTGATAACGATAGTCAGCTGTGATTACACCACGAACAACATACTGCTGATTCTGAGTTGCAGATTGCAAATCTGCGATGGGTGTATCTGCTGTACTACAACTCACTGCTGCTGCTGGTGGTGTCGCTGTATCTGCACCTAAATAGGTACTAAAGGCATTACGATCTGACCATTTTGTCCATTCACTATCCAAGTCAAAAGCACTATTTGGATCTACTGAACTCACATCATTTTTATTTTTTATTCTGCTTAGGCTATTTCCAGCACTCTTAAATGTTGTTCCCCAACCACCTGTTGGAGCTTCACCAATACGCCCAAAACGATCGACTGGGGTTCCTTTATATAAAAGCACCAATGCATCATCACCATTAAATGCCAAACCAGCGACCTGATTTACTTTATTCCCAATTTCTGCCTGTAATTCACTACGACCTAGAATGAATTTTGCTTTACTGGCTAAATTTCCTTGTAAAGTATATGTTGCAGTTTTGCTCGTTGCTCCATTGGTATATTGTTGAATCTCATAATCCGCAAGGTTAATGGTGGATGCATCTGGATTATATATTTCTAATCCCTTTTTATTTGCTGTGCCGTCAATATATTGACTAAACATCAATTGAGCATAACTTGGAAATGAACAGCCCAATAAAGCTAGGCTTAAACATAAAGTATGAGGTTTTAAAATTTGCATGATTTTTAACGTTTGTTGAAATTTACAGCAGATTAATTTTTATTAATGACAATATCGTGAATTTGAATGATAGATTTATACGCATTTATTTATTGATGAATAATCAAACATTATATGGGTGAGTATAAGCCCTCAAAATTGCGGAAATTTTCAAATGCTCTCTTACAAAAAAGCACCCTTTCGGGTGCAAGAGCATGGGGCTTTAACAACTTTATAAAATATTACAGATTAAGCCTCCAATTGCAGTTGCTGTAACTTAGCCACTTCCTGTTGCTTGAGTAAATTACGTTGAATTTTACCACTGGATGTTTTTGGCAAACTTTCCACAAATTCAATTTCACGTGGGTAAGAATGCTTGGATAAACGTGATCGAACATAGTTTTGCAATTTTGCATTTAATTCATCAGATGAAACAACTTGAGGTTTTAGTACAATAAAAGCTTTTACAATTTCTGTTCGTTCAGGGTCAGGTTTACCAATCACGGCTGATTCTAAAACCTCTGCACACTCCAACAGGGTGCTTTCTACATCAAACGGACCAACACGATAGCCTGACGTTGTAATGACATCGTCTGCACGACCAATAAAATCAATCCCACCTAGTTCATTAAGTCGAACTGTATCTCCAGTTAAATAATAATCTCCCATAAAAGATTTACGGTTATTACCACCATATCCTTTAAACCAAGTGAGCGGTGATTGCTTGAAGTCAATCGCCAAAGTTCCGATCTCACCCATTTTAACTTCTTTATAATCTTGATTTAAAACTGCAAAACGATGCCCAGGATTTGCAAAACCTGCCGAACCTACCTTAATTGGATGTGCTAAAGCGTGATGGTTTCCAATCACCATGCCTAACTCAGTTTGTCCATATTGATCATATATATTAACGCCTAGATCATGGTTAAACCAATGAATCACTTCAGGAGTCAACGGCTCTCCCGCACTACTGACTACACGTAAATAGTCTTTGATTGAACCATCGAATTGTTCTTTAAAACCAAAGAACATTCGAAAAGCCGTAGGAGAACCTGTTAAATTACTGACTTTATACTTCTGTATCACCTCTAAGGCATGATCGACACTAAATGCATGCTCATCCAAAATAATACTGTGTCCAAGTCCCAGTGGACCTGTAATACCATAATATAAACCGTATGCCCAACCTGGATCGGCAAGATTCCAAAATGAATCTTCTTCGCGTAAATCAACGGCATGACGCATATATTCTTTAAATGCTAAAACAGCTTTGAGTGGCACAGGAACTGATTTAGCTAAACCCGTAGTTCCTGATGTAAACATCATTAAAAAATCGTCTTCAAAATTTAACATGACCGGATTATGTATGGCTGATTGCTTGGTTAACGTTTCCCAAAAATCAGCTTCTTTTATCTGACTTGAGTCCTTGAGATGGACTGTCAGAATATGAGGTAATTCAATTTGATCTAATTTGCTACGTTGTTCTTGATTAGTGACCATTAACTGAGTATTGGCTGTTGTTATACGATGTTCAATTGCCTTAGATTCAAATGCAGTAAATAAAGGTTGATAGATTGCACCAATTCGCCATGTTGCCAAAATAGTAATGAGTAATTCTGGTGTACGTGGCAATAATCCAGCAATACAATCTCCTGGTTTTAAACCAATCGATTGAAAATAATTTGCCAGCTGTCCAGAAGCTTCTGCAAGTTGCTCAAACGTCCATTGTGCTGATTCACCATTTTTTCCTTCCCAGATCAAAGCAACTTTATTTAAACCAACAAAGCGCCCACAACACTCTTCATAGGCATTGATTGATTGAGGGGTTCCAGCCAGTTGTTCGTCGATCAACTTTGCATAGTCGAATTCGAGATAAGCTTGTTGCAATGTTTTCATGGCAATATCCTTGTATTTGTTACACACATCATCTCGATGTGCAATTCCATATATCTGCGTTCTAGCTCTTATTAAAATGCCGAATCATTCAGCATTTGTTCCTATGCGTATAGATAAACATGATTAGAAATCATACACAATTTCCAAATACCTCAATCATTCTGCGGTGTTTGGACACTACTACTTGCGTTCCAAACAACAATAGAAAGACCAGCATTTAGCTGGTCTATATTTGCTTTTAAAAGGAGTTTTCTCAGTTGTGTGTTATTGAATCACAGCACGTGCAATGACCAAACGCTGGATATCTGATGCACCTTCATAAATCTGACTAACACGCACATCTCGATAAATCCGCTCAACAGGAAAGTCAGAAACATAGCCATAGCCACCATGTATCTGTATGGCATCTGAACAGACTTTTTCAGCGATTTCCGATGCAAAAAGTTTTGCCATCGATGCTTCTTTTAAACAAGGCAAGCCAGCATCTTTCAAACTTGCGGCATGGTAAATCAATTGACGTGCTGCCTCGATTTGAGTTGCCATGTCAGCCAGTCGGAATGCCACCGCTTGATGCTGAACCAGTTCCACACCGAAAGCTTTACGCGCATTGGCATATTCAACGGCGGCATCCAATGCTGCACGAGCCATACCTACACATTGCGATGCAATGCCAATTCGTCCTGACTCTAAATTGGATAAGGCAATTTTGTAGCCCTCACCCTCATTTCCCAATAAATTTTCAGCAGGAATCCGACAGTTTTCAAAAACAATCGTCGCAGTATCAGAACAATGTTGCCCCATTTTGTCTTCGATACGGGAAACAATATATCCCTCCGTATCAGTTGGAACAATAAAGCAAGAAATTCCCTTTTTTCCGGCTGTCTTATCCGTCATGGCGAATACAATTGCAACTTGGGCATTTTGTCCCGAAGTGATGAACTGCTTGGTGCCATTAATGACCCATGTATCTCCATCCCGTTCAGCTTTACATAATAGAGCATCAGCATCTGAACCTGCTTGTGGCTCTGTTAAACAAAAACAACCAAGCCATTGCCCTGTTGCCAAAGGGATTAAATAATCGTGTTTTTGCTGCTCTGAGCCATATTTTTGGATAATCCCACACGGTAATGAGTTTTGTACACTCACAATGGTAGAAATCGCACCATCACCAGCCGCAATCTCTTCAATTGCAACGACCAAGGACATATAGTCCAAACCTGCACCACCCCATTGTTCTGATACAGTCATTCCTAATGCACCCAAATCTCCCAATGCTGCTAATTGCTGTTTCGGAAATTGTGAATGCTTATCTCGTTCAGCAGCAGTTGGCTTGAGTTCATTTTGAGCATAATTCCGCATCATTTCTTGAACCATCTTTTGATCATCAGTGAGTATCATTGAGCTTCCCTTTTAGTTCGTTTTTAACAATTTTGAATATTTAAATTCCTATCTCAAAATCAAGCACAGGAACGGATCAATAAAATAAAGTCAAATTTGCCCAATACCGCCTTTTAAGCAGTATGGGACATTATTTTTCAGGTGTTTTGCTTTATAAATGGCATAATCAACAGTTGAAGCTAAT
The DNA here is from genome assembly GCF_001005515.1 of Acinetobacter sp. Ag2. Classification (NCBI taxonomy): domain Bacteria; kingdom Pseudomonadati; phylum Pseudomonadota; class Gammaproteobacteria; order Moraxellales; family Moraxellaceae; genus Acinetobacter; species Acinetobacter sp. Ag2. Next base: position 113,390 of record NZ_LBNA01000056.1, on the reverse strand, counting down.
CCCATCTAAAAGCATAAAGGGATGTGACTTACTTGGGTTGCATACGAATCGCGCCATCTAAACGAATTGTTTCTCCGTTTAAATAACTATTTTCACAAATATGCCCAACGAGTTGTGCAAATTCTTCAGGTTTAGCAAGACGCTTAGGAAAAGGCACCATTTCCCCTAAAGCATCTTGAACGTTTTGTGGCAAAGCTTTCAACATCGGTGTCTCCATAATGCCGGGAGCAATGGTCATGACACGAATTGCATGTTGCGACAACTCTCTTGCCAAAGGTAAAGTCATTGCGACAACAGCACCTTTGGACGCAGCGTATGCAGTTTGCCCAATTTGTCCATCAAAAGCCGCCACTGAAGCTGTGTTGATAATGACTCCACGATCTTCTTCACCAGCTGCAAGTTCATAACGTGAGATAACATCTGCCGCAAAACGAAGCATATTAAATGTACCTGATACATTAATATTTAAAACCTTCTGAAATGCATCCAAAGCATGGATACCGTTTTTCCCTAATACCTTTGCAGAAGGACCAATACCTGCACAGTTAATTAAACCGTTAAGTTGTCCATAATCTTGTTCGAGTTGTTTAAAGAATTGTTCTACCGCAATTTCATTGGTCACATCCAATGGTACAAATTTGGACTTCTCACCAAGACGTTTTTGCATTTCTTCACCCAGTTCATGGTTCATATCTACCATGATCACGCTTGCGCCTTGAGCCACCAAATGTGTTGCCGTTGCAGCACCGAGTCCAGATGCACCACCTGTTACCACAAAGACTTTTCCTTCAATTTTCATTTTTCTTCCTTAATTCAGTGTTTTAATAAATAACTATAGATTTTAAATTAAACCCATTTTCGACTTAAGATGAAGAGTAAACATAGTCAAGCTTGAGTACAATTTCCAAAAGTTGCATCCTGTATGATGGATTTGGACAATTTAGAATTTTTGGGTCACTTAACCACGTCTTAAATGCGCTCACAAGATAATGGAATATACTGTGAACAATCAACACTTCATTGAAAGTAAAGGAACCATCTCAATTGCACTCGTACATGAGGCGTTGATTGGTGCAAAAAACAAAGGCTTCGATATTGAAAAAATCTTAGTCAATGCCGAGATTCCGCTTGAACTTTTCAATGCGCCTAAAGCGAGAATTGCTGTTTCAAGCTATGCAAAACTTTGGACTGAAATTGCAGATCAAATGAATGATGAATTCTTTGGTATGGATTCTCATCAAATGCGCCGTGGCTGCTATAAATTACTCACGAAGATGGTGATGCAAGCCGATACACTTCACATTGCCATCGAACAAATCCTACAATTTTTTAATCTTGTTCTTGATGATTTTTCCAGTAAATTGGTAATTGATGAAAATTATGCCTACATTGTCATTACAGATAAATTACAAACCAAAGCCATGTTCTGTTATGCCACCTACATTATGCTGATTCATAGTTTGATTTGTTGGTTAGCTGATCAACGTATTCTACTCAAACAATTACAATTAAAATGCACAGCTCCAGAAGACGATCAAGATTATCGCGTTCGCTTTTGTGAACATATCACTTATCAAACAGACGAAAACTATCTGCAATTCGATGCAAATTACTTAAGTATCCCGATTAAACGTGACCAAAAATCTTGGTATACATTTATCAAAAACAGTCCTGAAAACTTGCTATTAAGGTTTAAAAATCCTTTGGCATTGAGCTCTATGGTACGAAAAAAATTACTTTCTCTTTCACCTTGTGTGTGGTTGGAGTTAGGTGATTTAGCTGAACAACTGAATATTTCTGAAGCAACAATTCAGCGTCGTTTAAAAAGCGAAGGTACAAGCTATCAACAGCTTAAAAATGATATTCGCTGTGATATGGCAATTGATCTTTTAACCAAAACAACGCATACCTTACAAGACATCAGCGAATTATTAAACTTTCAAGATGCAAGTGCATTTCACCGTGCTTTTAAAAAATGGACTGGTGTAAGCCCTGGTGCTTATCGCGAACATAAACATTTAGGTTAAAAGAATAAGCTTAAATGGCTTTGCAAAAATGATTTCATGTTCTTACTCAAGTATGTATTGAAGGTATTTTAATTTTATTCTTATAAATTTGAAAAGCTTGTATAAAGATTTACAGCTTATCTGAACATGGTTGCAAATTCGCCATTATTAGTATATTTTTCACTCAATTCAAAGCAGTCTTTCTGCTTACTTCCTGTGGTACCCTCCTCCCCTTTAATCAGCTTTCAGGTCACTAACATGATTAAGATGATTGATGTACTAGAGCAAAATCTAGTTCAAAATTTTATCCATTCCCTTTCTGCTCAAACTGAACATTTAGATGAGTTGATAGAAGGAATTTTAAAAGCTTCAGATCGTGATGTTGCAGATGCGATCAATGACTTTCTGAACATCAACAATGCTTCAGATCTTGCTCAAGCACTTGATATCCAGCAAGAGCGTATTGAAGCGATCCAATCTGGTTTGGCAATGAAAAAAGAAAATATTGCAGATACAGCGAAAATTGTAGCACTGTGTCTTGCACTTGAAACCAATGCCTTAGACCAAGTTGAAATTGCAGATAGCCTCGAAGATTATCCAATATAAAAGTAGTTCAATAAAAAACGGTTTGAAATCAAGCCGTTTTTTTATGTTTAAATCGCAAAAAGTGCTAAGAATTTTTTTTACTATCGCTTTCTACTAATCTACTAAATACATCAAAAACGGATTAGGATAATTATTGTATATAAAAATCAATTAATTAATCGCAAAAAAAATGATAATTCTGTTTTATTGAAGTGCTTATCTATTATTCTTTTTTGTACTGATGCCATAAAAACTATACATATCTACTCTGTTTTTCTCTTTGACTTTTATGGGGTATTTATGAAATCTTTTGGTCAAAAAATAACAGCTTTAGTGTCTGGCGTTGCTCTTAGCTTAACAGTTACAGCATCTTTCGCTGCTATCCCAACAATATTAAAACTCGACTATGCTTATTATGCTCCAACAAGTTTAGTCGTCAAAGAGCAAAAACTCTTAGAAAAAGCCTTGCCAAAAACAGAGATCAAATGGGTGTTCAGCCAAGGGAGTAACCGTTCGCTCGAATATCTAAACAGTGGCAGTATCGACTTTGCATCAACAGCTGGGCTGGCTGCAGTATTAAGTCGTGCCAATGGAAGCCCAATTAAAACTGTTTATATTCAAAGCCAACCTGAATGGACAGCGTTGGTGGTGGCTAAAAACTCAGCCATCAAATCACTAAAGGACTTAAAGGGTAAGAAAATAGCGGCAACCAAAGGGACTGATCCATTCCTTTTCACTCTCCAAGCACTTGAAACAGTTGGCTTAAGTAAACGCGATGTACAACTGGTACATTTACAACATCCAGATGGTAAAACTGCTTTAGAACGAGGACAGGTCGATGCTTGGGCTGGGCTTGATCCACTTATGGCTTCTGCACAGTTACAATCAGGTGCTAAGCTGCTTTATCGTAATATTTCATTTAATAGCTATAGTGTTTTGAGTGTTAAAGATCAGTTTGCAACACAAAACCCTGAGGCTATAGATGCCGTAATCAAAGCTTATGAACAAGCACGTAAATGGGCAAAAGCCAACCCTGACAAAGTTGCTGAACTGTTAGCACGTGAAGCAAAATTACCACTTGAAGTTGCTAAACTTCAACTTAGCCGAACCAATCTCGATCAAAATATTCCAACCACAAAACATTTGAATGCCTTAAAGAAGGCAGGAGCGATTTTGAATGAAGAGGAGTTAGTACGTAAAGGTACCAATGTTAACCAAGTCATCGATCAATTATTTGACAGTAAATACGCGCAAAAGGTTGTAGGGAAATAATGAACAAAATTTCTGCTTCAGCATCACATACAAATGTGCCTACTGTTGTTAAAAACCCTGTAATTAAAGCTCATTTATTGAAGTGGCTAAAAGCAATCACCCTCCCTGTTTTGATCATACTCCTATGCGAATACCTTGTTCGCACAGGGTGGATTGAACCCTATTTACTGCCAGCACCCAGCAGTTTACTCGCATCATTTCGAGATTTGGCACAGGGTGATTTATTCACGCATGTATATACCAGTACATGGCGAGTTTTCTTTGGCTTTTTTGTAGGAAGTGCACTTGGGCTTATCTTTGCAATCGCTGTTGGTTTAAACCAACATATTGAAGCATTTTTAGAACCGACATTTTCTGCAATTAAATCAATCCCGAGCCTTGCATGGATTCCACTACTGCTATTGTGGTTAGGAATTGATGAAGCTTCAAAAATTACTTTAATTGCCATCGGTGCATTCTTCCCCACCTATACCAATACAGTCTCAGCCATTCATAATGTAGATAAAAAATTATTTGAAGTCGCAAAAGTCTATCGACTAAGCCATATGCAAATAATTTTTCAAATCGTTCTTCCTGCAGCATCACCAGGAATTTTAGTGGGGCTAAGAAATAGTTTAAGCTTGGCTTGGATGTTTATGATTGCAGCCGAACTGATTGCAGCAACACAAGGGATTGGTTATTTACTCAGTGATGGTCGCGAAACGTCACGACCAGATATTGTAATTATCGCGATTATTTTATTGGCTGTTCTTGGTAAATTAACAGACACCATGATGAAATGGATTGAAAACTGGTTGTTACGTTGGCGGACGTAAATCAATCAAATACGGCTTTTCTAAGCCGTATTTTTTAATTTCCCTATCTGAAACTTGCATTTAGGGTTTTTCCTATGGAACACTGTTGCCGTTACATTTAGGTAGACAGTATGATCATTCGCGATAAAAGTAATAGCTTTGCCCTACTTTTTGCTTGGCATGGCACCATTCTTCCCAAAGTCTTGCCTGCATTGGCATTCGTTGTGCTGATCTCTACAATTTTAGTCTATTTATCTTCCCATCATTATTTTACCTTTCCTGCCGTACCCGCAATTGGATTTACTGTATTTGGTATTATCCTGTCTATCTTCTTAAGCTTTAGAAATACTGCTTGTTATGACCGCTGGTGGGAAGGTCGTAAATTGTGGGGTGCATTGATCGCCACATCTCGCCATATTTCACGAGACAGTCATGTTTTACCTGAACAGCAACGTCAAGTGCTGATGTATCGTGTCATGCTTTTTACTTGCTTGCTCAGAAATCGCCTACGCAATCAGAATCAAGCCATTGAGTTTTATAAAAACAAAGTTGCCTTAGATGATTCTATATTCGATCAACTGCCTCATCACATCAATGCCTCACAATATGTTTTAGAGCATATTCAAAAATCCTTAGTATCATCTCTTCATCAAGGTGAAATTTCAGATATTATTTACCAAGGTTTAAATCAACATATTGTTGCTTTGGGAAATATTCAGGCTGGTTGCGATCGTATTTTGAGTACGCCATTACCTTATTCTTACTCAGTCTTGCTACATCGTACGGTGTATTGCTTCTGCTTAATTCTACCTTTTAGTTTAGAAGCCAGTCTGGGTATCTGGACACCTGTGATTGTTAGCTTAATTGCGTATTTATTTTTAGGCTTGGATGCATTGAGTGCGCAACTTGAAGAACCTTTTGGCTTACAAGAAAATGATTTGCCATTAGATGCAATTACCCGTTTAATCGAAAGAGAAATGCTGAGTTCACTGGGCGAGGAATTGCTCGAACCGATCCAATTGGTTAAAAGTAATTTGACTTAATATGGATTTTTTAATTGATCCGATTTTTAACTTCATAGCATTTTAATATATGCAGATCATCAGTAATATAATTGGCTTGAACTTATCAAAATGAGTGTGCAAAACTTTTTAAGAAAAATAAAACTGCTTTTGGCACTCACTTTAATATTTATAGTCAAACCGCCTGATTATTCACATAAGTGATTTGGCTGATTCATTTATTTTGTACTTTTGAATCATAAACAGTCTTGCTATCACGAGGCGACATGGATGTCGCCATGTTGAGCGGGGGTACTAGGATGTACCCCTCGCTCAACGGAAGATTTTTGTTACTTTTCATCTCTGAAAAGTAAAGTATCGCCTACGCAAAACAATTTAAACTCTAGAGCTAAAGCGTGGCAGTGCAAGGCTTATATCATCGAACAATATATTGATCGCTTTAATTTTATTGATCAAGAGAAATGATATTCTACTGTATGAATTTTTCAACAGATTGACTATAGAATAAAAAACAAGAATAAATAAAAAGGCTTTACCATCTGTCTACCCAAACACCTAGTAAAGCCTTATTGATACAGCAAGAAATTAATTGGGCCACTGACCTAAAGTCACACGATCATTACCGCCATAATCTTTTACAGTTCGAACCTGTTTAAAACCTGCACCTTTAAATATCTGTTGTACCGCCTCAGCTTGATCATAACCATGTTCAAGCACGATCCAACCTTGTGTTGCAAGCCACTTTTTACCCTGCTGAACAATATGTTCAATGTCTGCTAAACCATGTTTATCGGCAACTAAAGCACGTTCAGGTTCAGAAGCAAGCTGTGGCATATGCTCATCCTCAGCATCAATATAAGGAGGATTGGAAACAATCACATCAAAATATTGCCGATTTAAGGCATTGAACCAACTGCCCAAATAAAACTTCACCTGTGGTAAATCATGTTTTTCAGCATTGTGTAGTGCAACCTCTAAAGTTGGCTCATAAACATCTGTCGCTGTTACAGACCAATTCGGACGTTCACTTGCCAATGATAAAGCAATCGCTCCAGTCCCTGTCCCCAGATCTACAATACGACAATCTTCTGGTAAATCTAAATGCAGTACAGTTTCCACCAAAACTTCGGTATCAGGACGAGGAACTAAAGTATCTTTGCTCACTGTTAAATCCAATGTCCAGAACGGCTGTGAACCCGTCACATAAGCCAAAGGTTCACCAGCTTGAATACGTGCTAAACCATCCGTATATTGCTGTTCTTGTTCAGTGGTTAATTCCTGGGCTGATTTAAGTGACAAATCAAAAGCATCAATTTTTAGAATATGCTCAAGTAACCAAGCATTCTCTTGACGCTCATAACTTTCTGGCTCTCCACGTAAGGCTAATGCCTGTGCAATATTCATTATCCACCGTTTTGTTGAGCAAGCATTGCCAGCTGATCAGCTTGATATTCACGATGCAAGCTATCTAAAAGTTCAGTCAAATCACCTTCCATAACAGCATCCAACTTATATAAGGTTAAATTGATACGGTGATCTGTCATACGACCTTGTGGATAGTTATATGTACGGATTCGTTCTGAACGGTCACCAGAACCGACCAAGTCACGGCGCATTTCAGAAGTTGCAGCATCTGCCGCAGCACGTTTTGCATTTTCTAAACGTGATGCCAATAACGCCATCGCTTTGGCTTTGTTTTTATGCTGTGAACGCTCATCCTGACATTCAACAACTGTTCCCGTTGGAATATGAGTAATACGGACTGCTGAATCAGTTTTGTTAATGTGCTGACCACCTGCACCAGATGCGCGGTATGTATCGATACGCAGATCAGCAGGATTAATATCAACCGTTGTATCTACATCAACTTCTGGAAGAATTGCAACTGTACATGCAGAAGTATGTACTCGCCCTTGCGACTCTGTGGCAGGTACACGTTGTACACGATGCGCACCACTTTCAAACTTTAAGCGCCCATAAACGCCCTCACCATTGACGAGACAAATGATTTCTTTATAGCCACCATGCTCACCCTCGTTTTCAGATAAGATTTCAATACGCCAATTTTGTGACTCAGCATATTTGCTATACATACGGAATAAATCACCTGAAAAGATCGCCGCTTCATCACCACCTGTGCCAGCGCGAATCTCCAAATATGCCGAGTTCGCATCGTTTGGGTCTTTTGGAATCATGAGAATATTCAACTCAGATTCGAGTTGCTCAATTAAAGCTTTATTCTCTTTGATTTCCTCAACAGCCATATCCTTAAAATCTGGATCGGTTAACATCACTTCAGCTGTTTCAATATCTTCTTCAGCTTGCTTATATTTTTTCCAAACTTCAGTAATTTCTGATAAATCATTATGCTCACGTGATAAATTACGAAAGCGCTTATTGTCAGAGATGACTTCAACGTCTGCCAATAATGCCTCTAATTCCTCATGCCGATCACAAAGTTGATCTAATCGTAAACGTAACGATTCTTTCATTTTAAATACATTCTCAAGCTAAGCCTTAACCACATTTTAAGATTTAAAATACAACCTCAATCACATGGCTAAGAAAATTCTAAAATTGTGCATAGTTTACCGATTCTGCCATTTAAATGACACATTTATATAGGCGCTCTGCCGTGAACTTAACGAATTTATCTGCCAATTTACGAGCTTTATGCGTATTCATAACTTTATTATCTTCATCATTTCTCCTTTTTGTCCCAGCGTTTGCATGTTTTAAAATCACTTTTAATAGAAAACATACATTCAGATACCAAACGTTATCAATTTTAGGGTTCATCTCCACATTTTTTGAAAAAACTTTTGTTACATTTGCTTCATCGAATACAGATAGAGCTGTCCATCTAAGGACATGGAGCAACAGATGAAATTTAATACAATCTTATTTAGTACTGCCTTAGCAGTAACTTCGATGTTTACAGTAAGTGCCCATGCTGACAACTCAACACGTATTGCAGCAACTTCGGCTTTAGGAAGTGTTGTTGGTACAGCTGTAGGTAAACAAATTGGCGGTAACACTGGTGCAATGATTGGTTCAGCCGTTGGTGGTGCTGGTGGTGCAGCAGCTTCAACCAATAGAAGAGATCGTACTGCTGCTGCAATCGGTGGCGGTTTAGGTGGCGTGGGTGGTTATACTGTTGGTAAAAATATGGGTGGCACTACTGGCGGCTATATTGGTGCAGCAGCAGGTGCAGCGGGTGGTTCCGTTTTAGGTAAAAAAGTATCTCAAGACCGTCATGCAGATCAACGCAAGTACAATAAAAAGTACTACAAAAAACATCGTCGTCATCACTAATTGATCCGTCAATGACATCAAGCACCTTCGGGTGCTTTTTATTTATTATATAAGCCTTTTACACTCAATATTTAAAAATGATTCCATCTCGCCTTTAATGGTCGGCTGTATCCATACCACTCAACATGATCGTGGTATCAACTAAAATTACCGATGGAAAAAGCAAAGAATATTTCATCTATATTGAATCAATAATATTGTTACTAGCTAAGCCCTATATGATTAATTTAACAAGTTATTTAGCTGATTGAGATAACAACAATCTTCACGAACTCATGTTAAATTTTCATCTAATTTTAAATCTAACTGACGGCTCACCCGACTTATTTTTTGCTATGAGGTGCTAGGCTGTGATAGTCGCATTTAGAGTTCAATCTTCTATTTTGTCTCGCTTGTTGCATAATTTTAATATGAATGCTCTCTGATCAATCGCGCTGAGAATAAAGTTCAACATTCACATAATATGAACCAATTAAAGAGCAAGAAATACAATCTAGAAACAAAACACAGAAATTGCTTACATCCACATCCATAATTATTGCTAATTGTTTCGTTATTCTAAACTCAAGTTAAATAATTTGAAGAAGCTTCGACAAGGAGTTTGAAATGAAACTACAAGCAATACTTGGTGCAACTGTTCTTGCAGCAACTCTAGTCACAACTGCACATGCAGGTAACTCAACCAATACAGCCTTAACATCTGCACTTGGTGGTGTTGTAGGTGCAGCAATTGGTCAACAAATGGGTGGCTCCACTGGAGCAATGATTGGTTCAGCGATCGGTGGTGGTGTTGGTGCGGGTGCTGCATCGAATAAACGCGATAGAAATGGTGCAATCATTGGTGGCGCTTTAGGTAGCGCAGGTGGTTATACTGTTGGTCGTAATGTGACAGGTACATCCACAGGTGGATATATCGGTGCAGGTCTTGGTGCTGCTGGTGGTTCAGCTTTAGGTAAAAAAGTCAGTGAAGATCGTCGTTATGATGACCGTTATGACAACCGCTATGGACGTTATAATGACCGTTATGATCGTAACGGATACCGCAATGTAGACTATCGATATAATAATCGTAATTATCGCCATGACAACGGGCATCACTATGGTCAATATAAAAACCGTTGGTAGAGTTAATTTCCCGCTTCTACTGATATAACAATATATTCAATCAAGCATTTACCGATGCTTGATTTTTTTTATCCGTCGTATTTTCTCAGCTTCAAATACAAATATCGACAATTTTCGATATACATTACTCAACATATATCGTAGTATTTCGATATATGGTTATATCGAGTTAAAAAATGACATCTATAGTAGATTCGGCATTAAAAAATACCAAGTTTTCTATTTTAGAGCTTGCGCCTGTACGTGAAGATCAAACGGTTGAGTTTTCTCTTAAACATAGCTTAGAACTTGCTCAACATGCTGAAACGTTAGGATTCGATCGTCTTTGGTTAGCTGAACATCATAATATGGATGGCATTGCCAGTTCTGCAACAGCTGTACTCTTGGGTTATATTTTGGCAAATACGCATAGCATCAAAGTTGGTTCAGGTGGGATCATGCTGCCCAATCATGCACCACTGGTGGTTGCTGAACAATTTGGTACTTTGGCAACACTTTATCCGAATCGCGTTGAATTAGGTTTAGGACGTGCACCCGGTACAGATCCTCTGACTATGCGTGCATTAAGACGTGGTCGTCAAGAAACTGAAGATCAATTTCCACAAGATGTCTTAGAGATATTGAGTTATTTTGCAGATGCTCATTCAAACCAAAGAATTAAGGCAACACCTGGACAAGGCACGCATGTTCCAGTTTGGCTTTTAGGTTCAAGTTTATTCAGCGCTCAGCTTGCAGCAAAATTAGGGCTTCCCTATTCATTTGCCTCACATTTTGCACCGAGAATGTTGGGACAAGCCATCCAACTTTATCGTGAAAACTTTCAACCTTCTGAATATTTGGATCAACCTTTTGTCTCTATGGGTGTACCTACTGTCGTCGCTCAAACAGATGAAGAAGCTGAATATCTTGCAACCAGTGTCTATTTGCGAATTCAAGCTTTGCTGACAGGGCAAAGTTTAAAACTCAAACCACCTGTTGAAAGTATGGAAGGTCGCTGGTCTGTTTCAGAAAAAATGGCTGTGCAAAATTTCCTCGCAATGGCGCAAATTGGCTCACCAGAAACAGTGAAAAAAGGTTTGAATCGACTGCTTGAACAATATCAAGTGGATGAATTTATTTTCACTTGTGACATCTATGACACATCGAAACGTTTAGATAACTTTAGTTTATTAATGGATTTAAAAAAATAATACAAACCCATTATCTTTTCCTCTTTACCAAAATGAAATATGAATTTTCATTTTGGTTTTTTTTGATTTCAATATTACTAAATCATTAATTTAAATATAAATTTAAAGTAATTTATGATTTAAAACATAGATTAATACAACAGAAAAAATGAAAAGATTTGCCATCTCTTTTCAAATCAGCATAATAGAACATATAAAAATCAGTAGAATATCAACTAGGAACAACAATGAATCAATATATCAATAAGCCAACACCTGCTTTTGTTGCAGTGAGCTGGGTGGCATTACTTGCTGGCGCTGCCGCCTACTGTGTGGGTCTGTTTAATGCACAAATTCTCTTAAACGAAAAAGGCTATTACCTCATCTTGATTCTTTATGGATTATTTTCTGCTGTTTCATTGCAAAAAATTGTTCGAGATAAGTTAGAAGGACAACAAGTTACCGCTATTTACTATGGCTTATGTTGGGTCTCAGTGGTGATTTGTGTTGTACTTTTAGCACTAGGTTTATGGAATGCCAACATGACTTTGAGCGAAAAAGGCTTTTATATTATGGCATTTTTACTCAGCCTATTCGGAGCTGTTGCAGTACAGAAAAACATTCGTGATTTAGAGTATTTGAGAACGCATACACAACCTGAATTAACCCATTCTCTTCCATCCCAAGTGGAAATAAAAGAGATCGAAACACAGGATGATAAATTATAATTTGTTCAAGGCACTGATAATTTAGGTATTGATCAATTAATCAGATTGAGGGACAACGCGATTCAATTTCAACAGATAAAATGATGGAAAACGCTTAGCCTAACTTTTGTTGGGCTTTTTTAATGCATGAAAATACAGAAGAAATTACCGAAATGTGCCTCCAAAAAAGTACCTCGTCTAGCCCTATGATCAAACCATCTAATGATTCATACAAGTACTTTGTTATTAATCATTGATATTCAATAAACTATATATTCCTTAGAAGATTTTGATCATTCATATATTTTGCCCTTTTGAATCATAGATGGTCTTGCTATCGTGAAGCGACATGTATATCGCCATGTTGAGCGGGGGTATATGAGCAAAAACAAAACACTGCTTTGTTTGCAGCGCAAATAATGCTATTGGATAAAAAATGGGTTGGGCAAAGTAAAGCCTCGCCTACGCAAAGCGATTTAAACTTTAGAGCTAAAACGTGGCAGTGCAAACTTTAAATCATCAAACAATCTATTGATTTTATTGATCAAAAGAAATGATATTTCACTGTATGGATTTTTCATCAGGATGACTATATGTCTCAACAATCTTTTCATATGACAAATAATTCACTGAGCTGTTATCGAATTGATATTTTCATCTCTTGATAATGAATAATTTCGCCAATCTTTTCAAAATGAGATGAAATAGAATAAACAACAATATTAACCATTCATCACGCAGAAGAATTCAGTTCAACTCTGGTGTTATTGACTAAAATCTTGACGAATATGAATATTCAAGCACATCAGAAATAGAATTTTTTTTAAACTTTAAATTGTAAAGTCATGTTTTTTATACAGTTTGTGTGTTTTTTCATTACAGCCTTACATTTATAAAATATGACTGGTGAGATTTTGAAAAGACTTTACCTGTGTGATTAAGTTGGTTATATCAATAAATGTCGCGATTCTCAGCGACCTATAAATAAAAAAAGGAATAAATATGCTCACCAGGAACAAGAGCCAAAACGAAGGTTTTTTTCAAAACCAATCCGAGTTTTTTAAGCCATATACAGGTAAAATCATTGCGTCCACAGACATGAAACTGCATGACTTTTCTGGTTTAAAAGTTGCAATTATTGGGGTTGATCAATTTACTGTAATGCAACTTGATCAGCTATTAAAGCAAGCTGAACTGGTCAAAGTTTTTCAGATTTCGCCTGTTTTTGTATTACCACAAACAGAACGTGGCATACACAAACTCATTTCGCATCCATTAATTATTAAAAATCGTCGTTTGTTTAATCATCGAATTAAAGCAATGTTGGCGATTCGATATTTAGATGCTCAAGTCCAAGACCAGTGGCTTAAACGCCAACTTACCCCTAATCTGGCAATGAAAAATAAAGTCTTTTTGAAATCCGATAATTATTATTCAGTCTTGCAACATCCTCGATGCAAGCACATTGCTTGGCCAATTGTTAAAATTACATCCAATTCAATACACGGTATGGATGGAACAGAGTATGTCGTTGATGTTATTATTAGTACCTATACATCATAGATTTGAATAAAATTTAATTGAAGGAGGCATGTATTGCCTCCTTTTATTTTGTCTGTCCGATATAGCGATAACTATTGGCAGTCTTTTGATAGCGCAAGTAATTGTTCGTCAGTTTTCCAGCGTTATTGATCAGCATAATATCGATATTCTTTAAATCTTTAGAAATACGGATAAAATCTTCCAATGGACGTTCCCAGTCCTGACAATCGTTTGCAACGTCTATTGAGTCCAAATTTTTCGTTTTCGTTTCAAAAATCGATTCTGGAGAGAACTTATCACTATTTAGGACAAAAGAATTTATACGATAGCTTCTTGAACACGTACTACCAATAAAAACACTAGTGATTAAATATACATCTCGATTTTTTATTTTAACTTGCTCAATTTTATCGATAAATCCAACTGTGGTTAAATCTTGAGTGATTGGACCTTTTTTGCCTTTCAATTGAATCAAATTCGTGGAGTCTCGCATCGTACCGCCAGCAGAAATATCCATTGTATAAGATTTAATTTTGTGATCTGGGCTGTAATGAATTTTCAACATATTCTTTTCGGTTAGTTTAGGAAAAGAATAAGTGAAACTTGCAGGGTCCTTTTTTATTTTTGTTTCAATCGCGTTAGAAATATTTTCATTGTATTGATCACATTCATTTCGCGACGTACAACTATCTTGATAATATTTCTGAATCAATGTTGTTTCGAAATCCTTTAAGGATTCGGCATGCAACTGCGTTAGTATCATGCCCTGCGCACAAAAAAACATCGAAAATGAACTTATTTTTAATATCTTTTTCATATAACAACTCAACATTATCATAATCATCCATACATATTTTATAAGAGCAAAATGTGCATTCTGCTCTTAGCAGTCATTCCATCATATTCGCAAGATCAAAGCTAAGGACAATTTATCCAATTCTGCGTTTTAAGCCTGTCATTTGTAGGACGCGTGTTGAAATTTCTTCAATCGACATTTCAGAAACATTGAGATATTTGATTCCTTCAGAAATATAAATACCCTCTACAGCGCGAAGTTCCATCTGGCATTGTGAAAAACTTGCATAGCGACTATTGGCTTTTCGTTCTGAGCGAATTGCAACCAAACGCTCAGCATCAATCATTAAACCAAATAGTTTATGTTTATGTTCTTTGAGTACAGCAGGTAAACGATTATCGTCCAAGTCTTCTTCAGTGAGCGGATAGTTAGCAACACGAATTCCAAATTGTAATGACAAATAAATAGACGTCGGTGTTTTACCTGAACGAGAAACCCCAATCAAAATCAAATCCGCTTTATCATAATGTCGAGTACGCGCACCATCGTCATTGTCTAAAGCAAAATGTACAGCATCAATACGTGCTTTATAAGACTCAGAATCGGTTACAGCATGGGTTTGTCCGACTAAAGTTGTAGGCTGAGTTCCTAAAACATCAGACAACTTACTAATAAGCCCTTCAAAAACATCAAGATTCACTGCATTTGCAGTATTAATAATGTCACGCACATAAGGGTCAACCAAAGTATCGAATACCAATGGTTGCTGACCATCTTTATCAGCTCTTCGATTGATTTCTTCGACCACATTCATCGCCGCTTCTTCAGATGTAATGTAGGGAATGATATGAATATCAAACTTTACATGAGGAAATTGCGCTAATAATGAATGCCCAAGGGTTTCAGCTGTGATCGCCGTACCATCAGAAATAAAAAATACGCTCCGCTTTATTTGGTTACTTTCTGACATTAAAAATCTCCTCAAACATTTGTCTTAGCGATGTATAATCTTTATAGTAAGCCCATCTTACATGACTATCACTTAGTTGAATCAAAATGCTAAGTTTTTTGTTATAATTTCATGCCAAGATAGTGATTAATACTGCATAAGTGGAGTAACAACTTTGGAAGCACGCGTAATCGGTCTGGAAAAATTAGGTAAACACGACGTTGAGATCGTGGGTGGTAAAAACTCTTCACTTGGGGAAATGATCAGTCATTTAGCAAATGCTGGCGTATCTGTACCAGGTGGATTTGCAACGACTGCTGATGCATATCGCGAATTCCTAGAGCAAAGTGGCTTAAATGCTAAAATTAATGCAGAACTTGCAGCATTAAATGTTGATGATGTGATTGCACTTGCTGAAACTGGCGCAAAAATCCGCCAATGGATTGTAGAAACTCCACTTACTACAGGTCTAGAGGCTGAAGTTCGCGAAGCATTTGCTGCACTTTCTAATGGCAATCCTGACATTGCAGTTGCTGTTCGTTCTTCTGCGACTGCTGAAGATTTACCTGATGCTTCATTTGCTGGTCAACAAGAAACTTTCTTGAACATTCGTGGTATCGATAATGTTTTGATCGCAATTAAAGAAGTTTTTGCTTCTCTTTATAATGACCGTGCGATTGCTTACCGTGTACACCAAAACTTTGCACATGACATCGTTGCCCTTTCTGCTGGCGTTCAACGTATGGTTCGCTCTGAAACTGGTGCTGCGGGTGTAATGTTTACACTCGATACAGAATCTGGTTTCCGTGATGCAGTATTTATTACTGCTTCTTATGGTTTAGGTGAAATGGTTGTTCAGGGTGCAGTCAATCCTGACGAATTCTATATTTCAAAGCCACTTCTCAAAAATGGCAAACATGCTGTTATCCGTCGTAACCTTGGCTCTAAACACCAAAAAATGATTTATGGCGAAGAAGGTGCTGCAGGTAAATCTGTCGTTGTGGTTGATGTTGAAAAAGCAGATCGCCAACAATTTGCTCTTAATGATTTAGAGCTTCAAGAGCTTGCTAAACAAGCATTGATTATTGAAGAACATTATCAAGCGCCTATGGACATTGAATGGGCAAAAGATGGTGATGATGGTCAAATCTATATCGTTCAAGCACGTCCTGAAACAGTAAAAAGCCGTGAAAATGTTGGCACAATGGAACGTTACCTTCTTAAACAAAAAGGTACGGTTCTTTGTGAAGGACGTTCAATCGGTCAACGTATCGGTTCAGGTAAAGTCCGTATCGTGACATCGATTAAAGAAATGGACAAAGTACAAGAAGGCGATGTACTCGTTTCAGACATGACTGACCCAGACTGGGAACCAGTAATGAAACGTGCAGCAGCAATCGTGACTAACCGTGGTGGTCGTACTTGTCACGCAGCCATTATTGCTCGTGAATTAGGTGTTCCTGCAATTGTTGGTTGTGGTAATGCCACAGAAGTGCTTGTCGATGGACAGGAAGTGACTGTCTCTTGTGCTGAGGGTGATACTGGCTTTATTTATGAAGGTTCGTTAGATTTTGAAATCCAACGTAATTCTATTGAATCTATGCCTAAACTTCCGTTCAAAATCATGATGAACGTTGGTAACCCTGATCGCGCATTTGACTTTGCTCAAATTCCAAACGAAGGTATTGGTCTTGCACGTTTAGAGTTCATTATCAACCGTATGATCGGTGTACACCCTAAAGCATTACTCAACATTGACAGCCTGCCACGCGAAACTCGTGCTGCTGTTATGGCGCGTACTGCAGGTTATGCATCTCCAATTGAATTCTATGTTGAAAAATTGGTTGAAGGTATTTCTACGCTTGCAGCTGCATTTGCAGATAAACCAGTGATTGTTCGTATGTCTGACTTTAAGTCAAATGAATATGCGAACTTAATCGGTGGTAAGCTCTATGAGCCTGAAGAAGAAAACCCAATGCTTGGTTTCCGTGGTGCAAGCCGTTATGTCTCTGACAACTTCCGTGACTGTTTTGAACTTGAATGCCGCGCATTGAAAAAAGCACGTGATGAAATGGGCTTAACCAACATTCAAATCATGATTCCTTTCGTACGTACTGTATCTGAAGCGAAGCGTGTTATTGAGTTATTGGCTCAAAACGGTCTGAAACGTGGTGAGAATGGTCTTAAAGTCATCATGATGTGCGAATTGCCAACCAATGCATTATTGGCTGAACAATTCCTTGAACATTTCGACGGTTTCTCAATCGGTTCAAATGACTTAACACAATTAACTCTTGGTTTAGACCGTGACTCTGGTATTGTCTCTCACCTATTTGATGAGCGTGATGCTGCGGTTAAAGCCCTCCTCTCTATGGCGATTCATGCATGCCGCAAAGCTGGGAAATATGTCGGTATTTGTGGTCAAGGTCCTTCTGACCATCCAGATCTTGCAAAATGGTTAATGGAACAAGGTATTGAGTCTGTGTCTTTAAATCCTGACTCAGTGTTAGATACTTGGTTCTTCCTTGCAGAAGAAAAAACCAAACAAGCTTAATTTTTATGCTCTAAAAAAGACCCTCATGTAGGGTCTTTTTTATTTTTAAAATAATATTTATAACTTCAATTCATTTGAACTCAACTGCTGAATACGCAGTTATGTATTAAAATTTCCACCGCTAGGTTTTAAAGTTAAACACATTTTCACGATATTAATTCCTTATAAAAGCAACCTGATATTGCTTCATATTTTAAGATTTCGTGTAAATTTAATATTAATATGTGCAAAAATCGAGTATACATAGTGGATTACAATGTAGATGAATATTGATGATAACGCTATCGTTGATTATCTACGCTTTTTGTATTTTAGATTTATTTTGAGAATTGAGTTTTATGCAAATTTACTTGGCGAGAAATAACCAACAAGCTGGACCCTATTCCATAGAACAACTGAATCAAATGCTTGCGAGTCAGCAAGTCTTATTAACTGATTTAGCTTGGCATCAAGGAATGACTGAATGGAAAGCACTTGGTGAACTTACACAAGGTAAACTTGTCTATGAACCTGTTGGTTATATTACACCGACAACATTTACCCCTGAACATCCCACTCAACAAAACCAAGCAATCACCAACATAAAAGTTGAAAGATCTACTAAAAAAGCAATTAAAGCTGCACCTGTAGGTAAACGTATTTCAGCAAAACTCGTCGATTTTGCAGTATTGTTTTTACCGCAAATTCTTGCTATTGCTTATTTTATGCCTGAAAGTGCAGTCAACATTGCTGAAGGTGGATTTTCTAGAGAAAGCCAAATGCAGATCGCTGAAATAATCAGTAAAAGCATACCAAACTACGTCAATATTGGTTTAATGGTATTCGTATTGGCAATCTTGATTATTCAATGTTTTATGATTACCAAGTCGGGGCAGTCGATTGGTAAAAAAATATTCAAACTTCAAATCGTTGATGTGAATACCAATCAACTACCGGGGTCATTCAGAGGCTTTTTTGTACGTTCGTTTTTATTTCTGATTCTCTCTCAGTTGATGAGCATTGTTCCGCTTATTGCAATTGTATTTATTGTTGATTTATTTATGTTTTTTTCAAAAAACAACTATGCACTCCATGATCGCCTGGCAAAAACCAAAGTGATTGATCTTGCAGAATAAATGAAATGGCGGTGACCCCGCCATTTTTGATACTAAATCACGAAAAAATAATAATTTATGTTTTTGTTTTTTTTATAATTCCGACTAAAAATATCAGGTATTTTTACATTAATATATTCATGCCCTATCTATAGCTAAGTTTGCCGATATGAGGCATAATGCCCTACAACGTAGCGGTGTCAGATCATTGAGAATGTTTTCTATTTGTAAACAATAGTCATTTTCAATCATGCGACACTTTAATCGCTATCCCATATTTATATAGGGAATGGGACTCTTCACCGAGGTTGTAAAATGAGACAAACGACTTTAGCTGTATTGTCTTTATCTGCGATGGCTGCACTCTTAACTGGGTGTGGTGGTGATTTAGTACTTCTAAACTCGAAAGGTCCAGTTGCTGAAGGTCAAAGTAGCCTGATGATGACTGCGATCTATTTAATGCTTTTGGTCGTAATTCCTTCGATCTTAATGGCATTGTGGTTTGGTTGGAAATATCGCGCGTCGAATAAAGATGCAGACTATAAACCTACATGGGCACACTCAACTGCAATTGAAATTGTAGTATGGGGTATCCCGTGTATTATTATTGCTATTCTTGCGTATTTAACATGGTGGGGTTCACATAAGTATGATCCTTACAGACCATTAACAAATACTCAAGGTCAGATGGAAGAACATTTAAAAATTCAAGCTGTCGCTGAACAATTTAAATGGGTATTTATCTATCCTGAACAACAGATAGCTACAATTAACGAAGTTCGTTTCCCAGTCAATAAACCAATTGAATTTCAAATCACTTCTAACTTTACGATGAACTCTTTCTTCATTCCTAAGTTAGCAGGTCAGGTTTATGCAATGGCAGGTATGCAAACTAAGTTACATATGCTTGCAGAACATCCAAGTCCAGCAGAAGGCTACCGTGGATTCTCAGCGAACTATAGCGGCTATGGCTTTACGCAAATGCGTTTCCGTGCGCACGCTGTTTCTGATGCTGATTTCAACGCATGGGTAGACGCAATCAAAGCAGGTAAAGGAACTTCAATTAATCCTGAAGCAATCCAAAAAACCACGCTTGATGCGACTGAATTTGCTACGCTCAAAGATGGTGACCGTTCTAAACACCAAATTGAAGCAATGCTGAACAATGCGCATACGCCAGAAGAAATTAAAGCTGCACACGAAGCTGAACGTAAAGGTCCATTCCCTACTAAGCCTCATCCTGTGACTTATTATTCTTCAGTTACGCCTGACTTGTTCAAGAGCATTATCAACACTTACATGAGCAACTATCATGGTGCAGACCATGCAGGTGCTGAACATGCAGGTGCTGAACATGCAACTGCTTCTGTAGGGGAATAAGACATGTCTTTGTTATTAGGTAAACTCAATTGGGACGCGATCCCTAAAGAGCCTATTGTACTTGTGACAATGGTCGTTATGGCCCTTGGCGCAATTGCAGTTTTAGGCGGTATCACCTATTTCAAAAAATGGGGATATCTCTGGAATGTATGGTTTAAATCAGTAGACCATAAAAAAATCGGTATCATGTATATCCTTGTATCTGTAGTGATGCTACTTCGTGGCTTCGCTGATGCAATCATGATGCGTCTTCAACTGTTCCTTGCAAAAGGTGGCGGTGAAGGTTATTTACATCCAGACCACTACGATCAGATCTTCACCGCACACGGTGTAATTATGATCTTCTTCGTAGCCATGGGTCTTGTAGTAGGTATGATGAACATTACTGTACCACTTCAAATTGGTGCACGTGACGTTGCATTCCCATTATTGAACTCTGTAAGTTTCTGGTTATTTGCTGGTGCTGCTGGTTTGATGATGGTTTCACTTGTATTAGGTGAATTTGCTGCGACTGGTTGGATGGCTTACCCTCCACTTTCAGGCATTCAATATTCTCCTGGTGTTGGTGTTGACTACTATATCTGGGCACTCCAGGTTTCGGGTCTAGGTACGCTTCTGACAGGTGTTAACTTCTTTGTTACCATCATTAAAATGCGTGCGCCTGGTATGAAACTTATGGACATGCCGATCTTTACTTGGACTGCACTTTGTACAGCCGTTTTGATCATCGCATCGTTCCCAGTATTAACAGCAACTATTGCAATGTTAACACTTGACCGTTACTTCGATTTCCACTTCTTCACCAACGAGCTTGGCGGTAGCCCAATGCTTTACGTGAACTTGATTTGGACTTGGGGTCACCCAGAAGTTTATATCTTGGTATTGCCTGCTTTTGGTCTTTACTCAGAAATCGTTTCAACGTTCTCTCGTAAAACGTTATTCGGTTACAAATCTATGGTGTATGCAACAATTGCAATTACTGTACTGGCATTTGTCGTATGGTTACACCACTTCTTTACCATGGGTGCTGGTGCCAACGTTAACGCGTTCTTCGGTATCATGACCATGATTATTGCGATTCCTACTGGTGTGAAAATCTTCTCTTGGTTATTCACCATGTATAAGGGTCGTATTACATTTACATCACCAATGTACTGGACACTTGGTTTCCTTGTGACTTTCGGTATCGGTGGTTTAACTGGTGTATTAATGGCTGTTCCACCAGCTGACTTCTTAGTACACAACTCATTATTCTTGATTGCTCACTTCCATAACGTAATTATTGGTGGTGTTGTATTCGGTATGTTCGCAGGTATCACTTTCTACTGGCCAAAAATGTTTGGTTGGAAGTTAAATGAGACTTGGGGTAAAGCATCTTTCTGGTTCTGGTTCTTTGGTTTCTATTTTGCATTCATGCCACTTTATATCCTTGGTTTCATGGGTATGACTCGTCGTCTGAATACATATGACAACCCTGAATGGGATCCATACCTAGCTATCGCTTTATTCGGTGCTGTACTTGTCGCTATCGGTATTGCTTGTTTCTTAATGCAAGTGATCGTAGGTTTCTTACAACGTCATGACAACATGGACCACACTGGCGATCCATGGGATGGTCGTGTACTTGAATGGTCTACTTCTTCCCCTGCTCCGTTCTATAACTTTGCTGAAATTCCAAAAATCAATGGTATTGATACTTTCTGGAATGACAAAGAGAATGGTGTTGCATATGCGCGTCCTGAGAAATATGAAGATATTCATATGCCAACCGACCGTGCTGCAGGCTTTGTTATTGCGTTGTTCATTACATCAATGGGCTTTGCTTTAATCTGGCATATCTGGTGGTTAGTCGTTGTAACTTTCCTTGGTGCTGTTATTAGCTTCATCGTAAGTTCATTCACGAAGAAAGTGGATTACTATGTACCTGCTGCTGAAGTAGAACGTATCGAAAATGAGCGTTATGCTTTACTTGAAAAACACTTGAAGAAGGACTAAGGATATGGCTGAAGTACTTCATCACGACAACCATGGACACGATGAGCATCATCATCACGATGATACTGACATCACAGTCTTTGGTTTCTGGACATACTTGATGAGTGACTTGATTTTATTCGGTACACTCTTCATCGCGTTCGCTGTATTAAGCAGTCATATTCCGCCTGGTACTCCAAGTCCAAAAGAGTTATTTGGTGAGTCTTTAGGTTTCGTACTTGTAGAAACTTTCGCTCTCTTGATTTCTTCTGTGACTTTTGGTTTCGCGGTTCTTGCTTCATACAAGAAAAATGTCAACCAAGTGCTGATGTGGTTAATTATCACTTGGCTCTTTGGTGCAACATTCATCGGCATGGAACTTTATGAATTTCATCATTTAGTTCTTGAGGGTCATGGTCCTAGCCACAGTGCGTTTTTATCTGCGTTCTTTACTCTAGTTGGTACGCATGGTATCCACGTAACTTCTGGTTTAGTCTGGATGATCGTGTTAATGGTTCAAATCAAGAAATATGGTTTGACATTACCAAACACGCGTCGTCTTGCTTGCCTAAGCTTGTTCTGGCACTTCCTTGACATCGTTTGGATCTGTGTATTCAGCGTAGTTTATTTACTGGGAGCTTTATAATGAGTCATGATCATAATGCTGCTGGTGCGTCGCACGGAAACATCAAACAATACTCTATCGGCTTCATCCTTTCTGTCGTTTTGACCATCATCCCATTTGGGATGGTGATGAAAGGCATGACTGGTGGTGCTGTTGTTGCAACGATTGCGATCACTGCTGTTGCTCAGGTTCTTGTACAGTTGATTTTCTTCTTGCACATGAATTCATCTTCTGAACAACGCTGGAACGTCATTGCATTCATCTATACGATTCTGACGATTGCCGTTCTCTTAATTGGTTCTGTATGGATCATGAACTACTTACATTCAAACATGATGCTCTAGGGTGTCATGTTGAAAAAATATCTATTCCTGACTAAGCCAGGAATTCTCTTTGGTAACTTCGTTACCACTTTGGGCGGCTTTTTCTTAGCCGCTCAAGGTTCAGTAGATTTCCTTTTACTTCTCATCACACTCATCGGTACAACACTTGTTGTTGCTTCTGGCTGTGTTGTGAATAACGTCATTGACCAAGACATTGACCAAAAAATGCAACGCACAATGAATCGTGCGCTTGTCAAAAAGACCATCAGTCCAACAGTCGCTTTAATATTTTCTGCTGTGCTTGGTTTAATTGGCTTTGCTTTGTTGTGGTTTTTTGTCAACGCCTACGCATTTGGCTTCGCTGTACTCGGCTTTGTTGTGTATGTGATTTTTTATAGTCTTTGGAGTAAACGTACTACCATTCATCAAACTTTGATTGGAAGTATTTCTGGCGCAAGCCCTCCTGTGATTGGTTATACTGCTGTTTCCAATGAATTTGATATTGCTGCTTTGCTGATTTTTTTAGCATATGCACTTTGGCAAATGCCACATTCTTGGGGAATTGCAATCTATCGTTTCGATGACTATAAAAATGCAGATATTCCTATTTTGCCTGTAGCACGTTCAATTCTTCGAACTAAAGTTGAAAGTTTGATTTATGTTGTACTTTTTGCTGCAGTTTTAAATGGGTTATATTGTTTTGGCTATACCAACATTTTCTTTTTAATTACCTTTAATGCTTTGTGTGCCTATTGGTTATATTTGTCCATTATTGGCTTTAAAGCAGAGAATGATCAGGTTTGGGCAAGAAAATATTTTTTGTATTCAGTAATTCTAATTACAGCGCTCAGTTTTAGCTTTAGTTTTAGTTACGTCTCCCCTGCACCACATTTGCCACTGTTTTAAAAAGATAGAGTTTACTCTATCTTTTTTTTGATCATTTAATTCTCAACAATTGCTTTCTCGAAAATAATTCAAATCTCATTTGTTCTTGAAAATATGGATGCTGTAAAAAGCTTTACCACAAGCAAAATTTTAACTTTTAACACAGCAATTATTTTCAAAAAATACTGCCTTGTTCATTTCTCCCACCTTGATAAAGTAAAAAAGATGTGAGCATATAAGATATATTTAAGATGACCATTTAGAGTTTCTGATGATTGAACAAAAATTAATAGCATCGAACTCTGGCTGCTTGTCGGCAATAACATCTGCTTTTACATTACCGAAAGTGCTCTCAGGCTTATTTTTTATACCCTCGTAAAATGCTTGAATGATTTTTTCTTTAAATCCTATTTCACGAGGATGCAGTTGGATGACTTGATCACGTTCCTGTTGACTATATTGATCAAACTTGATTCCCAACACATCCATTTCAACGCCTGCACTGACCATTGCAATTTCTGCTGCCATAAATTCAGGAATTCCAGGTGTTGTATGCAATGCAATCGCTGTCCAAACTTTATCAATCTCTTGCTGAGAAAAGCTACGACTTTTCATAAAGTCTGCAGCAGCATTTGCCCCGTCTACTTCAAAACGATGATCACAGCTACAATATTGTTGTGTAAGTCCAAGATCATGAAACATACATGCGATATAAAGTAATTCATGATCAACTTTGATATTTTTACGTTGAGCAGCGAAAGCCCCCCAGTGATATACCCGACTTGAATGGTGAAACAAAAGATCTGATTCACAGTCACGTATCAGTTCCTGCACATCCTGTACTACTTTGCTATCAGGTATAAATAAGTGGTCTAAGGTTTCCATAAAAGTTTTCCTTTGAAGATATTGATATTCAATATAGATGGAAATACCAATGTCTTAAATTTATTAAAAGCGTAAAATTAGGACATTTTCATTAGATTATGGATATGAGATGACAGCGAAAACCGTCGCACTCTTTGCATTACCTGAAGTGCAATTACTCGATATTGCTGGTCCAATGGATGTTTTTTCAGAGGCGAATCGGCAGATCGGTCAGGAAATTTATAAACCTATTTTAATTGCAGCCACAGCTGAACCCTTAAAGACGTCTTGTGGTATTAAATTATTGCCTGATTATTGTATGTCTGGTGATTTAGATGCTATCGATACCTTTTTAATTGCAGGTTCACCTTTCATGGCGGATGTGCAAGTCAATAAAAACTTGATTGAGCAATTAACAAAATTATGTCAAAGCTCAAAACGTTACGGGGCGATTTGCACAGGTACTTTTTTATTAGCACAGACTGGCTTGTTAGATGGCAAACACGTTACAACGCATTGGGCATTCATAGAACAGTTAAAAATTCAATTTCCTAAATTAAATGTAAACAATCAGGCATTTTGTATACAAGATAGAAATTTATTTACCTCAGCTGGTGTTAGCGCAGGATTGGATTTAGCCTTGACAATCGTAGAGCATGATCTTGGTGCTGAAATAGCTAGAAAAACTGCAATGCATTTGGTCACGCTATTTAAAAGAAAAGGTACTCAACAACAGTTTAGTGATGATATTGAACTCAGTAATCATGGCAGAGCGGTATTAAATGATTTACAAGTATGGGTAAAATCTAATCTCAAACAACAAATTAATGCACAAATCTTAGCTGACAAATTTGGCATTACCCCACGTCACCTGTCACGAATTTTTTCAAAAGAATTCGGACTTTCTCCAGCAAAATGGCTAGAAGGCATTCGACTCGAATATGCTAAAAAACTTCTTAGAGAAAATCAGTTGGCTGTTAAACAAGTTGCAATGGAATGTGGTTTAAATCATGAACAAGTTTTAAGGCAGTTATTTATGAGAAATTTAGGTATGAGTCCTGTTGAATATAAAAAACTCTATCAATATCGAGTATAAATACAATGATTTAATTATAGCCTCAAAAATAACGATTTGATCAAATCTCCATCTTCTAAAAAAGTTTGTGCGCTAACACTGTTTGTATTTACTCGACTTGGTGATTTAATTATTCAATATTACTTTTCAGCCTAAAAAGGCAACATGTAAAAACAAAGAAACAGCAATGCAGTTCTAACACATAGCTTACTAAAAATTAGTGACTATAATTTAAAAAGCGACATACTTATTTCAAAGCGAACAATGAACATTTTTTCCAAAAGCATATATAAAAACATCTACATTCCATCCTAAAAACTTGTTTTTAATTGGATTTTATTCAACTTCAATTCTAAAGACTATTTAACATGTTCAATATTCAAGCAACATCCAAATTAACCGATCCTTTGATCAGTTTAATGGCTGATTTAAAGATTAAACTAACTTCCAAAAAATACAGAATCATGCTCAAACCGAGCAAACAAATCATCCATTTTTTCAGCATATTTGAGATCTAATTGATGCCATATTTTTAGGGGAAGTGGGATAAACTCTAATGTGTCTGAACCATCAGAAGCTTTACAGAAACGGATTTCATAGTCTGGATGTAAAATTTCATTGAGTGCTCGTAAAGTTGTATCACGATCAGCACCCTCACCTTGATAAGGAATCAGTAATGTTTTTTCCCCCAACTGAATCGTAATGGTAAAACCTTGTTTATTATCGGCAGCTTCAAATTTTGCAGACAGTTGTCCAGTTTCTAGAATTTTTTCACAATATGTGATGATTGCATCATCCTCCTCACCCCAATCCACCACCATGACAATGTCATAACGACCATCAAATACCTCAAAGTAAAACTCTTGTGTTGGATTTTCAATATAAGATTCAATGGTTTCAAGTTTCTCAATACGGTAGTTTGTCATTGTTGCTATCCTTTTTTATTCAGTTTTAATCTTAATAGTGACAATACAAAATTCAATTCACCCTCTGTAAAAATTTAGTGGCTTTTCCAATAAATAATTGAATATTAAATTGTGTTTGCTCATAAACTTTCCTATAATAGGCGCTCGCAATTTTTGCGGCATAATCTATTGCTTTTAACTCTTGTTTAAAGCATTACAGATTGTGACTCCTTGCTTCATTTTTTTGAATGGGGCTGTATAAACCGTAAGGAGCTGACAATGCGTCACTACGAAATCGTAATTCTGGTACACCCAGACCAAAGCGATCAAGTTGTGGGAATGGTAGAACGCTACATTTCTCACATCAAAGATGCTGAAGGTCAAATTCACCGTCTTGAAGATTGGGGCCGTCGCCAATTGGCTTACCCAATTAACAAAATTCATAAAGCGCACTACATTTTGATGAACATCGAATGTAACCAAACTACGCTTAATGAATTAGAAGAATTGTTCCGTTATAACGATGCAATCCTTCGTAACGTGATTATCCGTCGTGAACACGCAATCACTGAAGAATCATTACTTGCTAAGAGTGCTGAAGAAAAACGTGCGCGTAAAGCTCAACGTGAAGAAGCACAACAAGCTCAAGATTCTGTTGAAGCATAAGGAGAACATCAATGGCACGTTTTTACCGTCGTCGCAAGTTCTGCCGCTTTACAGCTGAGAACGTTACGTACATCGACTACAAAGATATCGACACTTTAAAACAGTACATCACTGAAAATGGCAAGATTGTTCCTAGCCGTATTACAGGTACTAAAGCTCGTTACCAACGTCAATTAGCGCTTGCTATTAAACAAGCTCGCTATTTAGCGTTGATTCCTTACACTGACAATCATAAGTGAGGTTGAGCCGTGGATATTATCTTATTACAACGCATTAAAAACCTTGGTAAATTAGGCGATAAAGTATCAGTTAAAGCTGGTTACGGTCGTAACTATTTGATCCCTCAAGGTAAAGCAGTTGCTGCGACTGAAGCAAACACTGCTGCTTTTGAAGCTCGTCGTGCTGAACTTGAGAAAGCTGAAGCTGAAGTTTTAGCTGCTGCTCAAGCACGTGCTGATCAATTGAACGAAGTAAATATCGTTATCACTGCGAAAGCTGGTGATGAAGGTAAACTATTTGGTTCAATCGGTACTCGTGACATCGCTGACGCGTTAACAAATGCTGGTCTTGTTGTAGACCGTGCAGAAGTTCGTTTACCGAACGGTGCGCTTCGTCACACTGGTGAATTCAACATCGCAATCCAATTGCATCATGATGTTGTTGCTGAAGTTCTCGTTACTATCGTATCTGAGTAATTTTCAAGCAAAAAAAAGAGCATACTTTTGTATGCTCTTTTTTTATCTCTAAACTTTTAGTTTCACACTTTACAGTTGTTTTTTTCACTTCATTAAGTCTCTACTTATCGGTATTACTGTTAGAAACTTTCTAAATTTTGCATTAAGATAAGTAAGTACTGAAGTGTCTCCATACATTATTTTAAGTAATGTTTTCGCAAGATTTAAAACAAGGTCTTCTATGTCTCAGGCAACCGCCACTGCTCAACAAAACTCTTTCAATGCTGATGCAAAAAATAAAGACAATGCGCAGTTAAAAGAGTTTCGTACGCCACCCCACAATTTGGCAATTGAACAAGCTGTACTTGCTGCGTTAATGACTGTCGCTGAATCTTTTGAACAAGTGAGCGATACTTTAAGTGAAAATGATTTTTACGCAACGCGTCATAAATATATCTTTCGTGCA
Organism: Acinetobacter sp. Ag2; assembly: GCF_001005515.1. NCBI lineage: Bacteria > Pseudomonadati > Pseudomonadota > Gammaproteobacteria > Moraxellales > Moraxellaceae > Acinetobacter > Acinetobacter sp. Ag2. Next base: position 84,623 of record NZ_LBNA01000056.1, on the reverse strand, counting down.
ATTGAAAAACTTGCTCAAGAAAGCTCACCTTATGATGCGGTATTGGTCAATGACTGGCTGATAAAGCAAAATTTACTCGATGCAATTGGTGGTGAAGAGTATCTAATGCAATTGATGGCAGACTCCCCTTCAAGTTTCTATAATTTAGAAACTTACGCTGGAAAAATCAAAGAGTTTGCGACTTTGAGAAATATGATTAAAGTCGGCAATGAAATTTTGCAGAATGCCTATGACACCAAAGGTCGTGATGTCAGTGAGATTTTAGATCTTGCTGAAACCAATATTTTCTCTATTGCAGAGCAACACAATAATAATGCGAAGGCACAAGGTCCTAAAGCAATTACTTCCGTGGTTGCTGACGTTTTTGATAAATTAAATGAATTATCTCAGCTAGATGGCAATATCACTGGCTTAACCACAGGTTTTATGGAATTGGACAATAAAACCTCAGGTATGCAAGCAGGTGATATGATTATTGTTGCAGCACGTCCGTCCATGGGTAAAACGACCTTCGCAATGAATTTAGTCGAAAGCGTTTTATTCAACTGTGACCTACCCGCACTGGTTTTCTCCATGGAAATGCCAGCAGACTCTATTGCAATGCGTTTAATCTCTGCCTACGGTAAAGTTCATCAAGGACATCTACGTTCTGGAAAACTGGATGGTGATGAATGGTCTAAAGTAACTGGTACGATTTTACAACTTCAAGAAAAGCATCTTTATATCGACGACTCCTCTGCACTTCCTCCAACAGAGGTACGTGCACGCGCACGGCGTATTGCCAAACAACATGGTGGTAAATTGGGGTGTATCATGATCGATTATCTCCAATTAATGAAAGTCCCTGGTATGGGTGACAACCGTGTGGGTGAGATCGGTGAAATTTCACGAAGCTTAAAAGCGCTTGCAAAAGAAATGATGTGTCCTGTTATTGCATTGTCTCAGCTTAACCGTTCTTTGGAGAATCGACCAAATAAACGTCCTGTTATGTCAGACTTACGTGAATCTGGTGCGATTGAGCAGGATGCCGATTTAATTATGTTTATTTACCGTGATGAAGTTTATAACAAAGAATCAAAAGAAGCTGGCACTGCCGAAATTATCATTGGTAAACAACGTAATGGACCTATTGGTACAGTACGTCTAGCCTTTGAAGGTCAATACACCCGATTCAGTAATTTATCTCCTGAGTACTATGCTCAATACGAAGACGAAGAATAAGCTTTATCACCAATAAATAATGAAGAGACTTTGGACTCAGATCTTTGATTTTAAAGTCTCTTTCAATTCATCAATATTTCTGATCCAGTCTTCATAATCATCTGAATCTTGCCATAGCTCATCCAATTCAGAGCTTTCAGAAGTCAATAAGTTTAATGCAAGTAGGGCTTTTGGAATCAATGCATAATTTTGCTTATTTCTATTCTGCTCTAGCCATTTTTCTACAGGTTCAGGATAATATTCGTTGTCAGCTATACTCGCTGTAAAAGATTTTGCCAAAACCTCTGCTGCCGCATGCGCAATACATCCCAAATCAGCGTCAATAAACTCTTCTGTGGTCATATCAATGATTTGATCAAATGCATCCTCAATCACGTCATAACCGTTATGTTCTTCGAATTCATATGCCCAATCACTGGCTGTATCATTGCCAAAAGGTTCATGAGACCATGTTCCCATACACGTACACCTTAATCATGAAATTGAATATAAAATGTACGATTTTGTAAAAAAAATAAAGATCAATATTTTTACAAATTATGTTTAAGCAAAAATACAAGAATTTTATCGATACAAAATCAATAACTCATTAAAAACACAAATGTTCATGTCCATTTAGCCTTGATCGGACTACAATAATCTTGGTTCTTGATCATGATCTTTTTAAGACAATATAGAACCATCATTACATTTCTAACCGCATAATTTCATCAATTTTATGCTGTATTTGCCATTCCCAAGGAGTAACGAGGGTGCGCCAAGCAACAGTTTATATTGACAGCGAAGCGCTGCAATATAATTTAAACCGTGTCAAACAACTTGCCCCAACCGCAAAAATTGTCAGTATGGTAAAAGCCAATGCATATGGTCATGGCGTCAAGGATTGCTTAGCCGCCTTAAGTTCAACTGATGCTTTCGGTGTCGCCTGCCTTGAAGAAGCTTTGGAAATTCGTGAATTAGGTTATCAACAACCGATTACACTGATTGAAGGTATTTTCAATGCAGATGAAATGCCAATTGTTCTAGACAGTAACTTTGAGCTAATGATTCACCATCAACAGCAGCTTGATTGGTTAAGCGCCTACAAAGACCAATATATCCAAAAAGGACTGAAAGTTTGGGTCAAACTCAACAGTGGCATGAATCGCTTAGGCTTTAAAATGGCTGAGATTATTGAAGTGATCCATTCATTACAAGCTGAAGGTTTTACTTGTGTACTTGCTATGCACTTCGCAAACGCTGATGTCGATCATCACCCCTTAAATGAATTGCAAAAGCAACAATTTTTGCAAGTTAAAGAAGCATGTTCACCTATTTTGGCGTCGTGCTGTAACTCAGCCGCTATTTTTAAATGGCCTGAACTAAATTTTGATTTTGTGCGACCAGGAATCATGCTCTATGGTGCGTCACCATTTGCAGACCAATCTGCACATGATCTCGATATTCGTCCTGTAATGACATTTACCGCTGAAATTATTGCTTTAAATCATATTCAAGCAGGTGAATCTGTCGGTTACGGTTCAACTTTCGTTTCAGACCAAGAGATGGATATCGCAATCGTTTCTATTGGTTATGGAGATGGTTATCCTCGTGCATACCTCTCGCAGAATTATGTCTCTATTCATGGGCAAGCAACCCGTGTTATTGGTCGTGTTGCAATGGATATGATTGCCATTGATGTCACTGGATTGAATGCACCAATCGGGACGGTCGTAGAACTCTGGGGTAAAAACCGTTTAGTTGATGAAGTTGCGACAGCAAATGGTACGATTGGCTATGAATTATTATGTCGTATGACAGGTCGTCCAAAACGTAAAAAGATTTAAATCTTTTTATGCCAAATTGTACCCATCGTGCAGAATAAAAGCCATGTATATGATAGAGATACACTTAATATCTCTATCATTTTTAGAAAAAATACTCTCGGAAGTATAGGCAAAAAAGTCAGATAAGATTCACTCAATATCTGCGATTGTCTATTTAACTGTGAACACAAAAGCAAGGATTGAATGTTTAATTTTATCATCTTAAAAAAACTCATACTCAAAGCACAGCCCACAAAAGTACTTTTTAAATAGCATTAAAAAATGGCTTTAAACAAAATCATCCACAATATCTTCAAATTGTTCGATCTCATAAAGTAATTTGAGTAAATTGGGTATATCTTGCTTATCTAAATTTAATGGCTGAAAACGCAGAAAACCTTTGTGCTCAAAAAACTGCTGAATTTTACTGTTTCGCCTGACATACTTCATCGACCACTGAGAAAAATACCCTCTTTCTACCTGTAAAGCTCTAAATAGCTTTATCTGATGATGTCTAGGATCTTTATATAATTTCTCCAACAGATGTAAAATTACCGACTGTTCACCTTCAAGGCATTGAAAAAAATGCTCATCGGCAAAATAAAGTACGCCTCGAACTTGATGCAGTACATTAAAGTCTCTCGCTTCACCAAGAATTTCTCTTAGATCATTCAGTAATTGATGATGAGGTGATGTTGTTTTACTTGCACAGCATAATTGAAAAGTCATGTAATTCTTCTATTTTTATCTTTATATTGTTATAAACAATTATCATTTAATGTACAAGCCTTAACTTTTTATTATTTAGATATTTAATTCTATTTTGATACTGTTCTAACAGACACTATTTGCATAAGTTCGTCGATTTGTTGATCAGTTAAACTCATGGGTTTAAAATGATTTAAGCCACATTTTTTACAGAAAATACTGACCACTCCATTACGATCGACATACTTCATTTGCCAAGCTTCAAAGTGAAATTCTTGAATATTGTTGAGGAAACAAAAACGATAATTCTGATCTTGATGATTTAAAATATGCTGATAAATTAAATCTATCGATTTAGCCTCACCCTCAAAACAATGTAAGAAGTGTTCATTTGCATAAAATGAAACACCATGTATATGCTGCTCAGTAAAAAAAGTGGCTGCACGATGCATCGCATTCCTAAATTCAGCCATTAAACGCAAATCTTTTAAATTTATGCTTGATACATAACAAAGTTGAACTAATTCCATGTTCTTTACATTTAAAAAATTAGAGTACTTATTAAAATAATGAATGGAGATTAAATTTTAATTAATGCTCGTTTCAATCTATTGAGAAGTTTACTCAAAATAGTCCACAGTAGGTTTTGGCAAATCCTGTAATCCTTTTTTTAAGGTTTCCGACCATTGCTTACTGATATGCTGAAAATATGGATCATCTTCAACAATACGCTTTCCTTTAGGAATTTTTAAGCTGTCTTTATCATAAATCATGGCATCTAATGGCATACCGACTGAAACATTCGAACGTAGTGTGGAGTCAAATGAAATCAAACTACAGCGTAAAGCTTCATCCAAAGGCATATCATAACTCAATGCCCGATCTAAAATCGGCTTACCATACTTACTTTCTCCAATCTGGAAATACGGCGTATCACTGGTTGCAGAAATAAAGTTCCCTTGTGGATAGATATTATAAAGCTGCATTTCTTCACCACTGATTTGTCCACCCACCAACAAACTGCAGTAATAATTACTTTGCTCTTGGGTATCTTCAGTCACATCAGCAATCACTTTTCGTAAAGTCTGACCAATTAAGCCAGCAACTTCAAACATGGTGTTGACGCTATATAGATTGGGTTCTTGTTTTAGAGCTAAATGATTTTCCAAATGCCCAATCACGGCTTGAGTCGTCGCCAGATTACCCGAAGTTTGTATACAGATAAAACGTTCGCCTTCGATCCCGAAAGTATAGAGCTTTCGATATACCGAAATGTGATCGACTCCAGCGTTGGTTCGAGTATCACTAATAAATACTAAACCTTGTTTGAGTCTTAAAGCACAGCAATACGTCATGGAGCTACCTATACAACTAAAATTCGAAATTAATCATTTTGCAATGCATGACACTATTGATCATTCTGCATCAGCATGCAAGTACCTGAACGATAGAATACATTGTTTCTGCCCCCCCTTTTTCACGTATACCTCGAACTGGAGCAACATCCCAATAATCTCGACCAACAGCGACATAGACATGTGATTGTGGGCTAAAAAGCTGATTACTGACATCAATCATATGCCATTGTCCTTCTAAGTAGACTTCTGTCCAAGCATGGCTTGCCAAATGTGACTGATTATTGACATACAAATACCCTGAGACATAGCGTGCAGGAATACCCAAAGCTTTTGCCATTGCAATCAATACATGACTATGGTCCTGACAAACCCCTTGTTGTGCTGAAAAGGATGCTATAGCCGTATGCGTAACCGTTGTGCTTGCGGTGATATATGGCATGTACTGTAGCAATGCTTCGGCTAATTTTTGAAAATTAGCCCAGCTTTTTTGCGGTAAATAGTATTCTGCAAATGCAATCATTTCATCATTACACAGCGTTGCAGTTGTAGGTTGTAAAAATACGGCTGGAGCAAGTGCATCCTGTAAACCAAGTTGATTGTCTGTATTAATTTCAACAATCCCTTGCGCCATAATCAACATTTGTTGATAAGGTTCTGTTTGCGAGCTGGTCAACCAAATATTATTGAAAGCATCTTTTTTATATTGTTTTTCTCCAGGAATACTAATTTGCCACCCCGTCACTTGTTGATGTAAATTCGATTGCGGGGTCATTTTTATATATTGAATGCTGTTTTTTGCCCAGTCAGAATATTGATAATGGGTTTGATGATTAATCATGAGTTTCATAAGCGATCCAATTCAAATAAAGAATCAATATGATCGCTAAAATGATAATAATTCATTCGATTAGGCTGTTTTTTTAGCTCCTCCCACACTTCTGGCAAGCTACACATCCCATGTTGATTCAAACTACTGATCACCGCATTTAATTGGGTCAATGTTAGCGATTTATCTTGGCTTAGCCGTAACTGACGGTCGAACTGTTCCATTTTTTGCCCAAGACTAAAGAATAAGAACAATAACTCATCATCTTCTGCTTCAAGAACATCATTACACTCCTCACAGACATCACAGATAAAACTGGCATTTTGTTCGGCTTGGTGTAAAAGCTGATTCAACTCAGCAAATGATTTCGCAGAAATAACCCCACGCAAGTCATGAATATTATTTTTGGCACATAAAAACTGTTGGTGAAATGAAGCAGGCTGCTCAGAGTCCAAAATGAGTTCATTCAAGGAACTGGCATCGAATGCAGGTAAGCAAAATGCATTTGCATAATCTAATGCCAATTCATTGGTTTTAAAAGGGAACTGGCTACATAAATATTGTATGCGGGTCAAATAACGCCCTAACCAAAATATATTTTGTGCATTTGTACTGAGTAAAATCATCTTTTCTCTCCTTTGGTTGGGATTGCTAAGGACTGATTAAATTGAATATTCATCAATCACCCATGTATCCTTAATTCCACCACCTTGTGATGAGTTAACCACCAATGAACCTTGTTGCATTGCAACTCGGGTCAAACCACCAGGAACGATTTCTATACGTTCAGGTGAGGTTAAAATGAATGGTCGTAAATCAATATGACGTTCAGCAATTCCTTGTGAGGTTAAAGTTGGCGCTACTGATAAATCTAATGTCGGTTGCGCAATATATGCTGAAGGTGAAGCCATTAATTTAATTCTAAATAAATCAATTTCTTGTTCTGTTGCTTTAGGACCGATCAGCATCCCATAACCACCAGAACCTTGAGCTTCTTTTACGACCAATTGATCGAGATTTGCCAACACATAATCCAATGTATCAGCCTCTCGACATTGATAAGTGGGTACATTTGATAAAATTGGCTTTTCATTCAGATAATAAGCAATCATTTGATCCACATAAGGATAAATGGACTTATCATCAGCAACCCCTGTACCTGGTGCATTTGCAATGACCACATTGCCACTCAAATAAGCCGACATCAGCCCTGCAACACCTAAAGTACTGTCTGGTCTAAAACACAAAGGGTCTAAAAAACCATCATCTAAACGTCTATAAATTACATCAACCTGCTGACGTCCTCGGATGGTTTTCACATAAACCTTGTCGTTTTCAACAAAAAGGTCACGAGATGTCACCAAGGGTACACCCATCTCTCTTGCTAAAAATGAATGCTCATAATATGCACTATTGTAACGACCCGGCGTCAGCACCACGATTGTGGGTGTAGTGACCCTTGAATTTTCAGCGAGAATTTCACGCAAAAGCTGAGGATATTGCTCGATACTTGCAACTTGCTGATTGCATAATTCAGGCATCAATTTTTGACTCATCTTACGACTTTCAATCATGTAAGACACACCAGAAGGAGTACGTAAGTTATCTTCTAAGACAAAGAACTCCCCGTGTCGATCACGGACAATGTCGATACCACTGATTTGACTATAAATATTTCCATTTAAACTGTGATTCATCATGATCGGTTGATACGCTTCATGTGAAAGCACTGGTAACTCAGGAATAAAACCTTCTCTTAAAATATTTTGCTCATGATAAATATCAGCAAGAAATAGATTTAAAGCTTTGATACGTTGCGTACATCCTGCCTCGATTTTGTTCCATTGTTGTTTGGCAATCACTCGGGGAATCAAATCAAAAGGAATGGTGCGATCAATCCCAGATTTTTCTCCATATACAGCAAAGGTAATTCCTTGATATAAAAAATGCGCTTTAGCTGTTTCATTTAGTTTTTCAAGCTCATAAATACTATGTTGAGATAACCAATGCTCAACTTTTTCCGCAGTTTCAGGTGAAAGAACATGATCATCGGTCATTTCATTAAAGAAAATAGAATCGAGTTGTTTAAGTAAATGCACTGCTGGTTGCTGCATCTCAATATTTAAATGAACAGCTGCCTGAATATTTTTTATCTCTTTTAATTCACCTGTATTCGACTGAGTCTGCTCTTCAATCATTGACACAGCAAAACGTTCTGCATAATTTTCATTACTTGAATTTGTATCCATCGTTTCTTTTAGCATACAAACCTCTTCTTATGTTCTCTGGTGGCAGGATGAATCAAGCAATATCAATGCCAACAATCATTGAGTCTTAAAATGTTTTTTTAGCATCAGGTTTGAAATCTTTTAACCAGCTTTTATTAATTCATTGTTTATTGTTTAGCTCAATGTGAGTTTTGATCGAACTTGTTTCAAAATTTTTTAGTGAGTGTTTTCAAGGTCTAACAAATTAATTTAAGGATAGAACTTGCAGAAAGTTTTTTATTTTTCTATTGTGTAGCAGATTTATTTCCCTTAAACCTTCACGATTTCAACGATATTTGACATGTCTGCACAAGAAAAAGAAACCTCCAACAGCCTCTATCGCCAATGGCAAATTTTGTCCCGACTTTCTACGGGTAAATGGATGGGCACACGTGAGTTACAAGAAGTCTTAGAACGTGAAGGAATTGAGATCAGTTTGCGTACTATTCAACGTGATCTCAATCAAATTGCGCAACGCTTTCCCATCGAAAGCAACAAGACTGTGCCTCAAGGTTGGCGTTGGCGCTCAGATGCACCAATTCAAAGCTTGCCTCATATGACCAGCTCTCAGGCAGTCACATTTATGATGGTTGAGGAACATTTAAAGCACCTGTTACCACCAAGTTTGATTGATGAAATGAATCCTTGGTTTGATCTAGCTCGTCGCAGTTTGTCAACACAGAATAATGTTCGACAATGGATTAATCGAGTTCGTATTGTTCCTGCTAGTCAGCCTGTAATCCCTCCTTTGGTTGAAAGACAGGCGCAACAGGCAATCTATGAAGGATTACTCCAAGACAAGCAAATTGAATGTATTTACCGTTCACGTGGTCATCAAGGTGAGGAAAAAACTTATATTCTCAATCCTTTAGGCTTGGTGCAAAAAGGTGCGATCATTTATTTGATTTGTACCAGACATGATAAAACCGAAGTCCAAACTTTTGCTTTACATCGTTTTAAATCAGCAACAGTCTTAGACTTGCGAGCATTACATCCTGTTAAATTTGATATTGATGAGTATATTGATTCAGGTGCACTTGGTTTTAGAGTTGATTTTTCTCAACCAACCAAGAATGTTGAATTAAAACTGGTGATGCACGAAGATGATGCGCAGTACTTTACAGAAAGTCAGCTCAGCAAAGAGCAAAAAGTTGAACAATTAAATGAACAACTGTATCAAGTGAGTGCAGTAGTTCCCTTTACCTCACAATTGGTATGGTGGCTGAGAAGCTTCGGTAAAAAGATTGTTCGAATCGAACCTGTAGAAGTTTTTAATGCAGTTCATGAAATTGAATAATCAATATTAACTAGCATAGATACAAGTTTTACATACAAGCCCCAATAAAAAAGAGCCTCTCGGCTCTGATATCTTATTGTTTTTGTTTTTAAATTTTATTATTTTGCGCTGATTAAAACTCATGTCACATTTTTACATGTCCACAAGACATGAGTTTTCATTGGAGTAAGTTGAACATCACATCAGACAGCACGCGAGTTCAGCATTGTTGTAACGGATTGATTTCATCGTCATAGTAACCACCTCTCGTTTGAATGTAGATTGACTATAACCACGATTTTTCAAACTGAAAAATAATTAAAACTGCTTTGTTTTTCACCAATTCTGTTTAAGCGTTATTTGTATAACCTTAGGTTGAATCTAATTATTTAGAATTTATCGCAAACAAAAACCAATAAGATGCGCAACTAAAATCTTTATCAAGATATGCTTAGTTGATGATTGTAGTGATAAAATCAAAGCTTCATCATTCAAATGACTTTTCGATTGATATAAATATTCATTTTGAAGATGCGATGTAAATACTGAGTTTTTCCAATAAAGGTTCCACCAATGCTTTGCCTCTTAATTGATTCAACCATAGCTGAGGAATGGCATGATAACCAAAATACAATCCAGCTATACCACCAGCCACACATGCAGTTGTATCGGTGTCTCTGCCTAATGCAATCGAGCTTTTAATCACATCTTGATATGACTTTTTTTGGAGGGCATATCTTGCTGAATTTAAACAATCAACCACATAACCACTCCCCGTTCCCTGAACTAATTCATCAGGACGAATATATAACTCAAGCTGTTGCAAATCTTCTGGTCGATCTTGTAAACATTGGCGAAGTCTTGCAACTGCATCCGACCACGCAGGTTCAATATCCAATCCGTTCAGAATTGATCTAGCCCATAAGCAATACAAAGCACAACATACCTTTGATCTTAGATGTGCATGGGTAATATGGGACTGAGTATACGCATCCTCAATCAACTGTTGATCTGAACCTTGATGCCACAACGCTAAAGGCAATACACGCATAAGTGAACCATTACCATTGGCATGTTCATCATTTTTAGCAACCTGAGATAGAGGGACACCCATTAAATACTTTCTTATCGATTCAGCAGTTTGCACACCGACATCGAAAACTTGATAGTCAACTGCCATATATCCATACTGATACCAATTACACAACCGCTTCATGAGATCTTCTGCATCCATTTTATGCTTATACAGGAGTGAATCGAGCAAACTTAGCGCTTGTGCACCATCGTCCGACCATGTCCCTAGTGGAATTTCTGGATAAGTCTTAGAAAAATAAGCAGGTGGGAGCATATCAATTTGATTATATTCAGGTAACTGTTCAGGCAGATTAAACTCATAAGGCACACCGACTGCATCTCCAATCAATAGCCCATAAATTGCACCTTTAATTCGATCTTGCTTGTTCATGTTATTCTCAGAACTACTCAATTTATTTTATATTGTCATAAAGACCATATATTTTCAACAAGCAACTATACATTCTTTGGGTTATAAAAAAGCCCGCAATAAGCGTAATACTGATCAGTTAAGACAAAAAAGTTAAAAATAAGCTCAATAAGAGGTAAATTTAGCTAAATTAAAATCCAAATATAAGAGAATTTAGGTTAACAAATAACATAGATTCTCTTAACTGATCAGCGTTAGATAGGATATCGAGGGCTTTAATACAATTACACATTGTATTAAAGAACACCTTGTTCCTTTAAATGCGAGACTGCAGCAAGAATATATGATGAGTTAAACGTTACATCTGTATATGTTGATGGAGACCGACTCCCTGTTTCTTTAAAAACTTTATAAAAATTATCAACTTCTTCTATGCCTAATGGGCGAATATTATCTTTATTGTTATGAACAAATAGCTTTCCATCTTCACTAAAGATACGAAATTTTGATTTCCTTGATTCAGTTTCTAAATTAACTGGTATAGAAAAAGACTTAACTAAAGTTTCATATAAATTAATATTCATATCACTTAATCCTTTGTTTTCAATTGTGTATTTTTTTTCTAAGATATCAAGACTCAACAAAATTGCTTCTCTCGCTAAAAATGATTTCGTTCGTTGAGTCTTTTCTGCTATTTCATCTAACCGCTTTTCAAGTTCTACAGGTAATCGGAGCATTAACATTCTAAGGGACCAAATCTAAACGTATATCAATTAGAGTATATCATTAAGATTTAATCTGCAATTCCTTTTTCAAAAACAATTAGTCAATAAAAAGACTCTACTTAGAGCCTTTCGTATAAGGCGTATTATGTTAATTTTAGATATTTTAAAACATTAAGACATAGAGAGCAGGATGCTCCAGATAATAATAACAAGATCAGATACAAGGAATGTGAGGAACGACAGAAGTTATACTACCGCATCAAATATATAAAAAACCCAACAGGATGTAGTAATGCTGATCAGTTAAGACAAAAGTTAAAATACGATAAAAATGAGTGTATATAAATATGCTAATTTTTTATGATTCTATCTCAAAATCTAGAACTTATCTCACAACAATCTTATTTAACATTAGCTCATTTTAGTGAGTTGATTGATTTAAACTGGATTGAACAGAGCCTGCAACAGACAGGGAAAGCATCTATCCATTAGAATCAACGGGCAATTTACCAAAACATTTAGAGCATTTACTAGAAATCTCAAAAATCTATGTTTTACCTGTAAGGAGGTAGAGACACTATCCCCGGGTAGTTAAGGCAAGAACCCAAAAATATCCAAAGAAAAATGCCAATCAGCTTAACTGATTGGCATTACGAAATAAGCGGACTTTTTTTAAGGATTCGAACTTAAGCAGATTTTTTCATTTGGTTATGTTTACGAATCGTAATCATCACCAATTGAACAGCCGCAGGTGTTACCCCTGGAATACGACTCGCTTGTGCAAGCGTTTCTGGCAATACATTTTTAAGTTTCATGGTAATTTCACGAGAAAGACCTGAAACAGCGTCATAGTCAAAATCAGCAGGAATTTTGGTATCTTCCAAACGCTTCATTTGAGCAACATCTTCTTGCTGACGGTTGATATAGCCTGCATATTTCACCGCAATTTCGATTTGCTCACCCACAAATGCAGATACTTCAGAGCCTGTCAATTCCGCAATTTGAGAGAAATTGATATTTGGACGTTTAAGCAAATCAATCGCAGAACACTCTTTGGAAAGATCTGCACCAGTCATTTCAACGAATTTTTTACCCATCGGGTTATTTGGTGCCGCCCATAGATGTTGCAAACGACCTGTTTCTTTTTCAACTGCTTCCATTTTTTCACAATATGCAGCCCAGCGCTCATCGTCAACCAAGCCCATTTCACGACCAATCGCTGTTAAACGCTGATCTGCATTGTCTTCTCGAAGCATCAAACGGTATTCTGCACGCGAGGTAAACATACGGTACGGTTCTTTAGTCCCTAAAGTAATCAAGTCATCAACTAAAACACCCATATATGCTTCATCACGCTTAGGTGTCCATTGCTCTTGATCCCAAGCACGACGAGCAGCATTTAAACCTGCCAATAAACCTTGTGCACCAGCTTCTTCATAGCCTGTTGTACCATTGATCTGACCAGCAAAATACAAGTTATTGATGGATTTTGTTTCTAACGAGAATTTCAACGATTGCGGATTGAAATAATCATATTCAATTGCATAGCCTGGACGAAGGATATGTGCATTTTCCATACCGCGAATTGAACGTACCAACTCAAACTGAACATCAAAAGGTAATGATGTAGAAATACCATTTGGATAAAGCTCATGGGTGTCCAAGCCTTCAGGCTCTAAGAAAACCTGATGCGAGTCTTTATCAGCAAATTTATGAATTTTGTCTTCAATAGATGGACAATAACGTGGACCAACCCCTTCAATCACACCTGTATACATCGGTGAGCGATCCAAACCACCACGAATGATTTCATGGGTGCGTTCGTTGGTATGCGTAATATAGCAATTCACCTGTTCTGGATGCATAGACACATCTCCCATGAATGACATGGTTGGAGATGGAAAATCACCCGGTTGTGGGATCATCACAGAAAAGTCAACTGAACGAGCATCAATACGTGGTGGCGTACCTGTTTTTAAACGCCCCACTGGTAAGTTTAATTCACGTAAACGCGCAGCTAAAGAAATAGAAGGAGGATCACCTGCACGACCGCCCGACGAATTATTCAATCCAACGTGAATAACACCACCCAAGAATGTACCTGTTGTCAACACAACTGTTTTCGCATCGAAGCGAATACCCATTTGAGTGACGACCCCCTTCACCGTATCGCCTTCAACGATAAGATCATCAGCGGCTTGTTGGAAAATGTCTAAGTTGGCTTGATTTTCCAAAGTATGACGAATTGCAGCTTTATAACGAATACGGTCAGCTTGAGCACGTGTTGCACGGACAGCAGCGCCTTTACGCGAATTCAGGATACGGAATTGGATACCACCTTTATCAGCAGCGAGAGCCATTGCTCCACCCAACGCATCGATTTCGCGAACCAGATGAGATTTACCAATCCCACCAATAGCAGGGTTACAGCTCATCTGCCCTAAAGTCTCAATGTTATGAGTCAAAAGCAGAGTCTGTCGACCCATACGCGCCGCAGCAAGTGCTGCTTCCGTACCTGCGTGACCGCCACCGATAACAATGACATCGTAAACTTTAGGATAATGCATAGTGATAAATGAGAGATAAAAAGAATGACAGGAAATTATAGCAAAAATTTACGCTCAGTTTTAGGCGGTTTTACAAAAATTTATCTCACAAATCACACTTATTTCCAATTAAACATTTAGATACATAGGCAACATAAATTGACACTTCGTTTCAGTAAGTCCCTACAAATCAAATTTAACTTAGCAAAAAACCGCTATACCATGAGAATCACTCAGATAATTAAATTTTCCATCATGAATACAAGGAATACGATTATGAAAAATACATTGTCTAAGATGATGACGGCTTCATTGTTGAGTTGTATGGCAATTGGTTTTGCTCATGCTGCTGAGGAAAACACCAGTAAAGCTGAAGTGAAAAAGCAAATTCAGGTTTGTGCTAAGAAAAAGCAAGGTGATTGGGTCACTTATGCCAATAAAGGTGTAACTTTTAATGGTACGTGTGAACCGAATGAAAATGGTAAGCTTCAATTTAGCTTCCCTGCACCACCAGCAGGCAGTAACACAACAGGTGCTGCTGCAGCGCCAGAACCTGCGATGGAAAATCATCCTGCTGTAGAACAAGCTGCTCCTGCAAGTGCTGATGCACCTGCAACCAATGACGCCTCTCAAGCGGAACAGCCAGCGGTTGAACAACCTAGCCAAGCTGTACCAAGTGAAGACCCAATTCAAGCTCAATAATTTCCTCTAACTCAACACTTCTTCTTATCTTGATGGAGTGAGTGATAATTTCATTCATCTATGTTGAAAAATGGATAAATGTTGAGATTAAAAGAGATTCCGTTTAACGGGATCTCTTTTTTATATTCAGGGATCCTATAGTTAAACCACCTGATTATTCATACAAGTGATTTAATTTCAATCATGTATATCCAATGAACTTTATGCTTTATACAAATTGTTAGGAGTTTTGGTGATTCATTTATTTTTTGGGATTTAAAATTAGGGATAGTCTTTGAATGACCACTTGAATCCACTCCACTTATTCTAAATATAAAATATTGTATTTATTAATTTTTTAATAAAATTTATTATTCTCCAAAAGAGTATTTTTTTTAATTATTCATCAGTCATGTTTTTTATTTTTATATTTTGATTGTTTCGATTACACTCAATTTTGAGTAAGGAATATTCACCTGTTTAAATGATTTAAAACAACAAAAAGGATGAAACTATGGATTCAGGAATAATCACCATCATGCTTCCACTCGCCCTCGCCATCATTATGATTGGTTTGGGCTTAGAGCTCACTCCGAAAGATTTCGCTCGGGTATCAAAACATCCGAAAGCGGTTTTGATTGCATTATTTTGTCAATTGGTACTTTTGGTCGGTATCGCTTTTGTCATCTGTAAAGTACTCGCCCTACCGCCTTTACTCGCAGTTGGATTAATGTTACTCGCTGCATCACCAGGTGGAAGTACCGCAAATTTATTTAGCTATTTATTTAAAGGTGACATTGCACTGAATATTACCTTGACTGCAATTAATTCTGTGATCGCAGCTTTTACCCTCCCCCTGATTGTTAACTTCTCCATTCAATACTTTATGAATGATGGACAGCAAATCAGTATGCAGTTCAGCAAAATTCTTCAGGTTTTTGCAATTATTTTAATTCCTGTCTGTATCGGTATGCTGATTCGACATTATGCACCTCATTTTACGGAAAAATTAAATAAACCATTGCGCATTTTCTCAGTGGTCTTCTTGATACTCATCATTATCGGAGCAATTGCTAAAGAGCGCGCACATATTCTGGAATATCTCACCCAAGTCGGTTTAGCCACAATGATTTTCTGTATTTGTAGTTTGCTCATCGGTTATTTTGTCCCAAGATTATTAGGCATTAATAGTGCACAAGCACGCGCTTGCGCTTTTGAAATAGGTATTCATAACAGTACCTTGGCAATGACCATCGCATTGACGGTCATGGCAAATTCAACAGTGGCAATGCCTGCCGCAGTTTATTCGATATTTATGTATATTTTTGCAGCGATATTTGGTGCATTGATTTCAAGACATGCCACGCAAGAATCTGTAATTGAACGTGCATGAAAGATGATCCTATAAAACCGAAGTGGATGTTGATACATCCACTTTTTTATTTTGGCTGAAGCTAGGCGCACCTTGACAGTTTCCGTTACAATATTGGCTTTAAGAAAACGATTTAGGTCTTTCCCGTGAAGTGGTTACAAATTCATATTACAGTTGAACAAGCTCAAGTTGATTTTACTGAAACTTTATTAAGTTCTTTAGGTGCAGTAAGTGTGACGCTCGATGATGCTGAAAATCAAGACTTGCTTGAGCCTCTTCCAGGTGAAACACCTTTATGGAATAAAGTCATTGTTACAGGCATTTACGCTCAAGAAGACCATGAAGAAATCGATGTAGCGGCTTTAGAGACATTTATTCGCACTCAACTCCCGACTGCCCCAATGAAAAGTGAGTTCCTAGAAGACCAAGTTTGGGAACGCTCTTGGATGGACTACTATGAACCTATTCAAATTGGTGAAAAATACTGGATCGTACCTGAGTGGTTAGAGCCTCCTGAAGCTGATGCTGTCAATATCAAACTTGATCCGGGCTTAGCCTTTGGTACAGGCAACCATGCATCCACCTTCCTTTGCTTGCAATGGCTGGGTAAAACTGATGTTAAAGACAAAATTGTGATTGATTATGGTTGTGGCTCAGGCATTTTGGGTGTTGCAGCATTGTTATTAGGTGCAAAAAAAGTCTATGCAACTGATATCGACCCACAAGCAGTCTTAGCGACAAAACAAAATGCTGAGTTGAATGGTGTACTTGAAAATCTTTATGTCGGGCTTCCAGAAGAATTTAACGAAACGTTTAAGGCTCAACAAGCAGATGTACTGGTTGCAAATATTCTTGCTGGTCCATTGATGTCCCTTGCCGAAGAATTCTCAACTTTAATTAAATCTGAGGGCGAGTTCGCACTTGCAGGTGTAATTGAAGAGCAAGTTGCTGATGTTTCTAGTGTTTATTCTGAATTTTTTGATATAGTAGAGGTAGAGAAACGCGAAGAAAACTGGTGCAGAATTTCTGGTTCGCGTAAGAAATTTTAATCGATGAATATTTAACTATCTATGGCTGAAAAACAAACCCGCTGCCCTAATTGTGCTTCAATTTATAAAGTGTCAGTTACACAGCTTACTGTTGCGCAAGGTATGGTTTGTTGTCCAAAATGTGGCGATAACTTTAATGCACTGGTTCATCTTCAGCCCTCTCCTTCTGACCAGCAAGCGATAAATACCCCTGAAACAGAACACAAATTGAATCAGGAGTCTTTTGATAATCGTCGGAATGAAACCAGCGTGCTGGATATATTCAATCGTAAAGTTGAACATTCCAATATAGATCTGAGAACCTACTTAAATAATTTGAACTACTTTAATAATGAACCTGTTCATAATATTCCCAGTTTAAATCTATCGAAGGGACTCAATCACAAAGGCGATGATCTGCTCAAACCGAAAAGTACTTTGTATTATCTGGCTTGGAGTTTCATTAATCTTTCATTGCTTAGCATTTTAATGTTCCAAATTGTTTGGTTTAACCCAAACTTGACTGACCGCTATCCTGCAATCAATACTGTTTTCACCAAAGCATGTTCAGTTTTTCATTGTGATACTGTTGATCAACGTTACAAACATATCGTGATTAGTAATCTCAGAGTAAAGGCAATTGATTCACAACAAACTCAATTTTCAGGTCAAATCAATAATCAGTACTCTAAAAGTTTAGAGCTCCCGATAATAAAGGTCACACTCAAAGCAAATGATAAAATAGTCAAAACTTATTCAATCCCAGCTGAAGACTATCTCATCAAGAGTTTGATAGGAATTAAACGAATTCCACAAAATAGCCCATATCCTTTTAAATTTGTCATTACAGAGCCTAGAAAAAGTTTTGATGACTATCAATTAGACGTCATTCATCCATAAAATTAAAAAAAACTACAAAAAAATGAAAAAAAATGTAGTTTTCTTGCTCATTTTTTCTGAGACAATGCTATCATACGCGCCACGAAAGCTTTGTCCTGCAAACTCCTCGCAATTTTTCACAAAAACTACTGTTTTGTTATGTGCTTTATATCCAATATCGCGCAAGTAGAACATTTTTTTGTTTAAAAGAGTGTAGTAACAAATATTAATCTATTGTTACGCTTATTTTTCACTCAACTCGACGATTTGTGGCAAGCTAATTGTTCTTGTTTTAGAGCCAACCGTTTTAGGATCTAAAACGGGGCTCAGATTTTTTTAGACCACATTTATATTGCTTTACCCAAGCAATATTTTGATTTTTCGGATTAACTCGCATGAATAGCAAATCTCCTATTTTTACTGCACAATCTGATGTCGCTCTTCGTATTCACGTAGATCGCGCAGTTCGTCACTATTTTGCACAATTGCAAGGTGAGCAACCATCTCAAGTGTACGATATGGTGCTAGCAGAAATGGAGAAACCTCTTTTATCTGTCGTTCTAGAATATACGCGCGGGAATCAGACACGCGCTGCTGAAATTCTCGGACTAAACCGCGGAACTTTACGCAAAAAGTTAAAAGCTCACGGTTTAATGAGTGAATAAATGATAAAATGCTCACGGCTTGCGTGGGCATTTTTTTTACCTACGTTTTGCCTACCTGTTCAATCTCTAGACTTAAAAACTGTTGACGAAGATCATGACTATTAAACGCGCTTTAATCTCTGTTTCTGATAAAACCGGGATCGTTGAATTTGCCCAGAACCTTGTTGCTCTTGGGGTAGAAATTTTATCTACTGGTGGTACATATAAGTTGCTTAAAGACAACAATGTCGCTGTAGTTGAAGTTTCAGAGCACACTGGCTTCCCTGAAATGATGGATGGTCGCGTAAAAACATTACATCCTAAAATTCATGGTGGCATCTTGGCTCGTCGTGGACTAGACGAAGCTGTCATGGCTGAACACAATATTGATGCGATTGATCTTGTTGTTGTAAACCTTTATCCATTTGCCGCAACTGTTGCTAAACCAAATTGTTCTCTTGCTGATGCAATTGAAAATATTGATATTGGTGGTCCAACAATGGTTCGTGCTGCTGCAAAAAATCATGCATCTGTGGGTATTGTGGTAAACGCAGCCGATTATGCAACGGTGATCAATGAACTCAAAACTGAGGGTGCGCTATCTTATGCAACTCGTTTTGATTTGGCAGTAAAAGCTTTTGAACATACTGCACAATATGATGGCATGATTGCATCTTACTTAGGCGCTCGAGTAGGTAAAGAAGAAGGTCAAGCAGATAAATTTGCACGTACTTTCAATACACAATTAAATAAAGTACAAGACCTGCGTTATGGTGAAAATCCTCACCAGTCTGCTGCTTTCTATGTTGAAGCAACTGCAACTGAAGCATCAGTTTCTACTGCAAAACAGTTACAGGGTAAAGAACTCTCTTATAACAATATCGCTGATACAGATGCAGCTTTAGAATGTGTGAAATCATTTGCTAAACCAGCTTGCGTGATCGTAAAACATGCCAACCCTTGTGGTGTTGCTGTATCACTTGATGGGATTCAAACAGCTTATGATCTTGCTTATGCAACAGATCCAGAATCAGCTTTTGGCGGCATCATTGCATTTAACCGCGAACTTGATGTAGCAACTGCTCAAGCGATTGTCGATCGTCAGTTCGTTGAAGTGATCATTGCACCAAGCATTGCAGATGGCGTTCTTGAAGTGACTGGTGCCAAGAAAAACGTTCGTGTCTTAGTTTGTGGCGAATTGCCAAAAATTGATGAACGTGCTGCACAATATGACTATAAACGTGTTAATGGCGGTTTACTTGTTCAAGACCAAGATCTTGGCATGATCACCAAGGATG
Source organism: Acinetobacter sp. Ag2 (assembly GCF_001005515.1). NCBI lineage: Bacteria > Pseudomonadati > Pseudomonadota > Gammaproteobacteria > Moraxellales > Moraxellaceae > Acinetobacter > Acinetobacter sp. Ag2. The sequence continues at coordinate 64,545 of NZ_LBNA01000056.1, read as the reverse complement.
ATCTTAAAGTCGTAACAAAACGTGCTCCTACTGAAGCTGAAATTGATGATTTGATCTTCGCATGGAAAGTTGCGAAATATGTTAAATCAAATGCAATTGTCTATGCTAAAGGTCGTCAAACTATCGGTGTAGGTGCAGGTCAAATGAGCCGTGTCAACTCAGCACGTATTGCGGCTATTAAAGCTGAGCATGCTGGCTTAGTGGTTGAAGGTGCGGTAATGGCATCTGATGCATTCTTCCCATTCCGTGATGGTATTGATAATGCTGCAAAAGCAGGTATTAAATGTATTATTCAACCAGGCGGTTCTATGCGTGATGAAGAAACCATTGCAGCAGCTGATGAAGCTGGAATCGCTATGGTCTTTACAGGTATGCGTCATTTCCGTCATTAATTTACGATAAATCAAATTAGAAAATTCACCCAAATCCTCCTTTATAAAAAGGGGGATTTGTTACGAAATATAGGACGCTTTAAATTCATCCCCTCACTAATAAATGAGAGGAAAGAATTTAAAAAGGATACATTCAATGAACATTTTAGTTTTGGGTAATGGCGGTCGTGAACATGCACTTGCATGGAAAATCGCTCAAGATGAAAAAGTCACAAAAGTGTTTGTTGCACCTGGCAATGCAGGTACAGCTACAGAACATAAATGTGAAAATGTTGCGCTCGACATCCTCGACAACCCTGCAATTATTCACTTTGCTAAGAATAATGCAGTCGATTTAATTGTTGTTGGTCCAGAAGCACCACTTGTAAATGGTGTTGTAGATGCAGGTCGAGCTGCTGGACTTAAAATTTGGGGACCTACTCAATTCGCTGCTCAGCTTGAGGGTTCAAAAGCTTTTGCTAAGCATTTCTTAAAACGCCACAATATTCCAACCGCCTTCTATGATGTGTTCACAGAAGTAGATGCTGCGAAAGCATTCGTAGAAAAAAATGGCGCGCCGATAGTGATTAAAGCTGACGGTCTTGCTGCAGGTAAAGGCGTTATTGTTGCAATGACCAATCAAGAAGCATTTGATGCGATTGATGACATGCTTGCAGGCAATAAGTTCGGCGATGCAGGTTCTCGTGTTGTGATTGAACAATTCCTTGCAGGTGAAGAAGCGTCTTTCATCTGTATGATTGATGGTGAAAACATTCTTCCAATGGCAACATCACAAGACCATAAGCGTATTTTTGAAGGCGATCAAGGACCAAATACTGGTGGTATGGGGGCGTACTCTCCTGCCCCTGTGGTCACAGCTGAAGTCTTTGATAAAGTGATGAAAGAAGTGATGCGTCCAACTGTAGATGGCATGAAAGCAGATGGTCATGTTTATACAGGCTTCCTCTATGCAGGTTTAATGATTGATGATGAAGGTCAACCACGTGTGATTGAATTCAACTGTCGTTTTGGTGATCCTGAAACACAACCGATCATGATGCGTTTAAAATCATCTTTGGTTGATTTGGTTGAAGCGGGTATCGACGGTCAACTTCCGGCAGAAGCTGAATGGGATGAGCGTAAAACTGTAGGGATCGTTCTCGCATCGAAAGGTTATCCTGAAACTTCGAGCAAAGATGATGTCATTTCTGGTTTAGATACAGAAATGGCTGATGCAAAAGTATTCCACGCAGGCACAGCTAAAAATGCCAATGGTGAGATTGTCACTGCGGGTGGTCGAGTACTTTGCGTGACTGCTTTAGGCAACACAATCGGTGAAGCGCAAGCGAAAGCTTTAGAACTTTGCCAAAAAGTAACTTTTGATGGTGTTCAATATCGTAAAGATATTGGTTACCGCGCAATTGCACGTGAAAATGCCTAAAATCTTTTGATACTTCACAAATGCCTGCGGCAGCAGACAGTTTTAAGTGTCGTCGCTTTTAATCTCAAAGAAGTTTAAAACCCGCTTCAATGCGGGTTTTTTATTACTCATTCAAGCACAAATTTTAATTTCGTTTATTAAATTAGCCCCCTCAAATTAATCATGAGCTTCAGTTGCATTTCTTAACCAATCTAGCAATTGTGGAAATTCAATATAACCATCACTGGCAAGGAAGTGTCCAGCATTGGGTATCACTGTATAAGCAAAGTTAAGTTCTTGGGCCAACGCTAGACTTAATTCTTTGGGGACATATTGATCATGATCAGAAATAAACATCTGCCCATACAGAATTTTATTTTTAAAAGAAAAGTCTTTTTTCGTAGCAAGAATATATCCATCCAACTGAGGTAAGGCTTTCAATCGTTCAGAAAATCCTGACACACAAACCACCCCACCGATTTGCTGAAAGTTTGATTGTGCAAGATAATCAAGTAAGGTGATACAGCCCAAACTATGTGCAACGAAAAATGTATGTTTATCAATTCGAGGAATATTGTCTTTTAACGTTTTATTCCACGCTAAAAGATGAGGACGACTTGAATCAGGTAAAGCAATTTTTATAACACGGTTATTTTGATCGCTTATGTTACGCTCAATATAACCAAACCAATGATCATTCACATTTGCACCGTAGCCATGAATAATATAAATATTATTTTGCGCAAATGCTGCATTGGTCAATAGAAAAAAACTGAATACAACAATGATAAATCTCATAAGTTTAGCACTCTGTTGAAAGGACATTCATCATGCTAAAGTATGACAGTAGTGTGAGTGTCAAGTGAATTCATACCGCATTGAGAACATCACACTAACAAATTAATTCACATCAGAAATAAACTCATTCCGAGCCAGCGAAAAAGCTAAATCATGAAATATATGCCCAACTGACGTTATGATCTAAAATAACGTGAGTTCGATGTAACCACATCTTTAACTTATTGAAAAACATTAAGTCTCGGCGGAGTCTTGCTGAGTTTTCACCCAATTTCAGGATCAGCCTGCGGCTCGCCATACTTTTGTTTTGGCATGAGGAGCGAAGCTCCGCAAGGGCAACCATCTTGCGCAGCGGTATCGCTGCTCACCGCAAAACTCGTCAACCACCAGCAACATATTTAATCAATCGCAGAAACAATACCTTGTAGAAGTAGTCCTGCCTCAAACAGTTGCGGATGACGTTTCCGAGTATCAAATTTCATCAAGAGTTTTTATCGAACTCAGGTTAAAATATTCAATGAGACAAGCCAGTCAATAGATTCAAACTGATATTTTTATGAGACTAACTAAGCACGAGATATAAAAATATCTTGAATACTCCCTTTGTTTTGGCTATCCCTATCAAATTCCCATATCTAAAATTGAGATAAAAAATCCTAAAAAATTTATATATAATGAATAAGCATAAAATTTAAACAACGTTATGAAAAAATTCAACAAAAGCGATTGTTTTACCTCATAAATTAATAAAAACATTGATATTCAATCTGATGCAGCATGATACATTGTTAAAAAACAACCACTATGTATAACATTGATTTATTGATATGATAAATAAATCTTTAGGGGCAGTTTTAAACAATTAAAATTCATTTAAAACTTCACTCTAATTCCCAAATGTAAAGATCATAGATAGCGCAATACGACATGTACGTCAGCGCATTATTTATTTTCAAAGATGTTAAAAATTCGATTTAAACCATCGAGAATGCAAGGGACTCTATTCGATTGCATTTCCTACTTAGGACTGATTCATGAAAAAGCTGTTTGGCGTTTTACTCAGCGCATCTGTGCTTACCCTTTCTGCTTGTGGAAAACAAGAAGCTCCAAAAAATGACACTGCTCAAGCAGATGCAGGAAAAGAACAAGTCGTAACTATGGCTTCAACGGGTTCGGATGCAGATATTTGGCGTTATATCGCAACACTCCCTGAAACCAAACAAGCAGGAATTAAGCTTGAAGTTAAAAATTTCACTGACTATGTTGCAATGAACACTGCTGTTGCCAACAAAGAAGTCGATATTAATGCTTTTCAATCGTACGCTTACCTTGTGGCTTTCAATGATTCTAACAAAGAAAAAATTGCACCGATCTCTACAACATATTTAGAACCTATGGGTATCTACTCTAGCAAAGTTAAAAAAGTTGAAGCGTTCGCAAATGGTGCAACGATTGCGATTCCTAACGATGGTGCAAACGAATCACGTGCCTTATTGCTGCTTCAATCTGCTGGGTTAATCAAATTAAAAGATGGCTTTGATCTTGTTAAAGGTACACCTGCTGACATTACAGAAAATACTAAAAAAATCGTGATCAAACCGATTCAAATGGCAACTGCGGTTCGTGCTAAAGATGAAGTTGATGCGATTGTTTTAGGCAACACGCTCGCAATGGAAGGTGGTTTAAATGTACTTAAAGATTCAATTTACTATGAACCAGTAGACCAAACCACCAAAATGAATGTCAATGTATTAGCGGTAGCTGATGCGCGTAAAGACGATCCTATCTTGAAAAAAGTGGGTGAGTTATATCATGTTGCAGCTGTTGGTAAATATGTTCAAGAACACTTTGGTGGTACTAAAGTGGATGTGAATAAACCAGTAAGCTACCTTACAGAAGCAAAATAGCCTTATAATGGCTTATAAACAAAACAGGCAAAGCGACTTTGCCTGTTTTTTCTTTTTAGTATAGTTTTTGACGATATGATTGAATTTAAAAACATTTCAAAACACTATGAGTTAAAAGGTCAGACCATACGTGCGCTGGATCAGATTAATCTGGAAATTCCTGCGGGCAGTATTTTTGGCATTATTGGCTATAGTGGCGCTGGTAAAAGTACCTTAATCCGCTTGATTAACCTGCTTGAGCGCCCCAATGAAGGTCAGGTCATTATCAATCAAAAAGACTTTACAGCACTTGATGCACGTACATTACGTCAAGAACGTGCAAACATCGGGATGATCTTTCAGCATTTTAATTTACTACAAACCAAAACAGTAGCAGACAACATTGAAATGCCTCTGAAATTATTGGGCGTAAACAAGTCTGAACGTGAAAAACGCCTAAATGAGTTGCTTGAGTTTATTGACTTAAAGCATAAAAAAGATGCGTATCCCGATGAGCTTTCAGGTGGTCAAAAACAACGTGTCGGTATTGCTCGTGCGTTGGCAAATCATCCAAAAATTTTGCTTTGTGATGAGGCAACTTCTGCACTCGATCCACAAACCACAAAATCTGTGCTTGCTTTGCTTAAAAAAATTAATCAGGAACAAGGAATTACTGTGGTAATGGTTACCCACGAAATGGATGTCATCGAATCAGTTTGTGACTATGTGGCTGTCATGGAACAAGGGAAAGTCATCGAAACGGGTTCAACTCTTGAAATCTTTAGCCAACCACAACATCCTACGACAAAAAACTTCATACAGACTGTTTTACAGCAACAATTGCCTGTAAATATTTTAAATAATTTAGAAAATCAAAATCATAAAAGTATTTACAGCCTACAATTCCTTGGCACGTCTGCTCAAGAAACTGTCGTTCAAGCTGCAATTAAACAATTTGATGTCAGTTTGAATATATTATTTGCCAATATGACTGAAATTAATGGTTCAGTGATCGGTCAAATGTTTATCCAGCTTCTCGGTGATGCAGAAAATATTCGTCAGACGATTGAATTTTTTGAAAGAAATGGTGTAAAAGTTGAACAGTCAGGAGTGCGAGTATGAGAGAGCTCATTGTACAGTGGCTAACAACTTTGACCGCTCCCTTTTGGAAAAGTTCACTCAGCATTGACCAATTTGTTACAGCAATGCAAGAAACCCTACAAATGGTTTTCTTTGCGATGTTGTTCGGTACAATCTGGGGCTTTATTCAAGCCATTATCTTATTGGTCACTCGCCCAAATGGTATTCTGCCGAATCGTGCCGTTTATCAAATTCTGAACCCGATCGTAAATGCTTTACGCTCACTACCCTTCATTATCCTGCTTATTGCTGTATTCCCACTGACAAAAGCACTGGTGGGTACTACCATCGGAACATGGGCAGCAATCGTTCCGTTAACGATTTATGTTGGTCCATATATTGGACGCTTAGTGGAGACGTCGCTACTCGAAGTGAATGAAGGAATTATTGAATCAGCTCAAGCAATGGGTGCATCTCCTTGGCAGATTATTTTTAAATTTATCATTCCAGAATCACGCAGTTCTCTGATCCTAAGTCTAACCACAGCGACGATCAGTTTGATTGGTGCAACTGCTATGGCAGGGGCCGTTGGTGCTGGCGGTATTGGTGATTTAGCTATTTCTTATGGTTATCAACGCTTTGACCAAAGTGTGGTCTATCTCACTGTTATTGTATTGTTGGTTCTAGTCCAAATTGTTCAAAGCTTAGGAAATTGGTTATCTAAACTGAGATAATCGTGATTCTGAAATCATACCCTCTACCTTGAGGGTATTTTTTTGATTGCACTCAGTATAATTTGAATTGACCCCTATAAAACTTAGTCCTTACTCGCTACTCTCTTGATCAAACACTCATAACTAAGTAAGTTATGGAAAAATTGAGGCATCTTTAAAATGAATAAACTTAACCAAATATTTAATCGAACACTTATTATATCAACACTTTTTCTTTTTACGATGGGAAGTTTTGCACATGGTTCCGAAGATTACACCACAACAGTAAAAGTAAATGGAATAGAACTCAATCAAGCAATAAGTGCAGTACAAGTTGAAAAATTATTGGGGAAAAATAGTCAAAAGATCACCAAAGAGTACGCAGAATGTACAGGAAACTATGAATATTCAACCTCTACACCATCTGGAAAAAATTTGAAATTTGAAATATTTGCTGAAGACAACCCACAAATTAAATCTGACAGTTTTTATAAAAATAAACAAAACTTTCAACAACTGGGAACAACCAAAGGGCGTGTTTGGTTAGCTTGGTCAAATAGTCAGAACATCAATGACAGTATTTTCGTGAATAACCAAGCCATCACCCATCAATACACACTTAATCAATTTAAAAAAGATTTTCCAAACAGCGCAAAGAACGGCACAGACGTTCTGATTTTAACCAGTGCTGAAGCGAAACAATATTTAAAAAAATCCACCGAATTTGAAATAGGTTATACCGCCTATGTCCATTTTGATTTCAAAAACGGTAAGCTAAACAAACTTGAAATCAACCAAGGAATGGCTTGTTAAGTTGACTTAGCATAGCTGATCATTGATTGGCTATGCTTGACAATTAAAATCCTTCAGATCAACCAACAGCCTATTTTCTCATTCTCACTCCCTGCTTTAATGCATGCTTAGCGAGATGATTTAGTCACTTTCCAACTTGTCTATTGAGTGAATTTGATATTAAATTTAAGTCAGCGTATACAGGGAATACAATGATGCAATTTAAAATTCACGTCATCGATGTTAAAAACCAATTACAAAACTATATTTGGCTTATCGAACATCAACAAAGCCATAATGTTGTTGCGATTGATCCGACTGAAGCATCATTGGTTGAGGATTATTGTAAAGAACAGCAACTAAATTTAGAGCAAATTTGGCTCACACACTGGCATAAAGATCATATTGGTGGTGTTCCAGAACTGATTGCGAATCGCAATATTCCTGTATATGGACCACGTGAAGAACTAAGTCATATCCCCTTTATAACTCACCCACTACAACATGATGATCAATTTGAATTCCATGGAGTCAAAATTGATATTATCGCGGTACCAGGACACACCTTAGGACACATTGTTTACTTCATAGATGCGCTTGATAGCGTATTTTGTGGAGATACGCTTTTTGCTATGGGTTGCGGTCGCATGTTTGAAGGAACGCCAGAACAGTTTTATCATTCGCTCAATCGCCTTGCAGCGCTTCCACCAAGAACTCAAGTATATTGCACCCATGAATATACTCTTTCAAATGCACAATTTGCTTTACACATTGAACCTGAGAATCGAGCCATTCAACAACGAGCAGAAGAAATTAAACACCTGAGACAACAAGGAAAAATTACCTTACCCAGTAGTATTGAAATCGAACTTGAAACCAATCCATTTTTACGTGTTGAAAGTGCTGAAGAATTTGCTCGAATTCGGGCGCTTAAAGATAATTTTTAACGCGTTATACTGAGCCAAACTTGCATGTTCAAGCTAAGCCTACCCAAACCTATTTTTTTACCAGCCTCTCAATGCGCAGTATTGTGACTACACGCCTATACCAGTGCTGTGCGAGATATGAAAGCATTGGCAGAATTTCTACATCAATACAGCTACACATGTTACACAGCTTCCTATTCAGGACATGGCTTAGCGATTGATGATTTTTTAAATTACACCTCAACAGATTGGTTATAGGATAGCCATAAGGCTTATCAATTCTTAAGGCAACAAGGTTATGAGAAAATTGCTGTCATCGGTGTATCTTTAGGCGCGATATTATCCCTTGAACTCAGTGAAAAGCTCCCTGTCTCTGCATGCATTAGCATGTCTGCACCACTAGAATGAAAGGTAAATGATCTTTTTAAACACCTAGAGCAATATAACAACTACCTTAATCAGTTTCTAAATAACAAGACAACGCTCAACTCACTAGACTGAGCAAAAAAATCGATGAACCAGCTTCAAACACTTCAACAGCTCATTCAGACGACAATTAAAGACACTGCGTCGGTAATAGCACCGATTTTTTTATTATATGGAGAACTTGATGATGCACTCTATCAATCGAGTGCTCAGACAATTTATGATCATGTGAATTTTACTAAAAAAAGATTAAGAATTATTCCAATACAGAACATCTCATGACACTCGGAGTTGATCAAACACAGTTTTTTGGCGATATTTTAGAATTATTACAACAATATCATTCAATATAAGCTGAATCCCCTCTATTTCTGTTAAATTTACTTACATTTAAAGCAACGAGAATGAGAAAATTTCTGTTTTTAAAAAACCATAACTTTGCATCAAAATATTACAAACATGTTTCAGCAATAAATATAACCATTTGTTTTATTTTAGTATTTTAACAACTATTCATATTATATTCATACTGATAGCAAAAAAATACGCATTGATACAAAAGCGTCATTTCTCAAAGTGCTCAAATATTGATATAAAAAATAAAATTCAACAAATTCCCCCTTTAAAAGTTTAAAGGTCATCCCTATTAAATTTGTAGGCAGGAATTAAGGAGATCTTCTGTGAAAAAAGTTGTTAAGGCAAAAAATTTAATTGCATTTCGTATTTGGTTAGAAAAATTAGGCTATTCAGTCAAAAACTTAGCGGATGGTAAAGGATTTACTTTCAGTTTTAAAAAAGAATATGGTTTAGTGACTTGTGATTTATCTGGTAATAATTTGGCAATGCAACTGGGTGAAGAATTTGAGGATCACTTAAAAGCTTAATTCAAGTCTCTATTATTTTTAATATTTAATGAAGTCTCTCTGAAAAAGACCAAATTGTTTTTTGATTTGGTCTTTTTTATTGCCTTAAATATAAAATTACAGACAATAAAAAAGCATGATAAAAATCATGCTTTTTCGAATATGGTGGGGACGGAGAGACTCGAACTCTCACGCATCGCTGCGCTGGAACCTAAATCCAGTGCGTCTACCAATTTCGCCACGTCCCCGGATAAAACAACTATACGAATATAGTTTAAAATAAGTTGGCAGAGGATCAAGGATTCGAACCTTGACGAACGGTTTTGGAGACCGTCATGCTACCATTACACCAATCCTCTATTACATTTCATTTTGTTGCCACAAAATGAATTGCTTGGTGGGGACGGAGAGACTCGAACTCTCACACCTTGCGGCGCTGGAACCTAAATCCAGTGCGTCTACCAATTTCGCCACGTCCCCAATGGCTGTGTATATTATAGAGATCGTTTTGTTATGACAAGCCCTTTTTTCGAAAAAACCACTCGTTTGTTTAAATAAAAAACAAAAGCTGCAAATACTGCTTTTTGTTTAAACAATTTGGCTTAATACTTGTTTTATTTGATAAATATTTGAGCAACGTTGCTCATTTTTTTTGTTCAACATACTTTTTAAAATGCACTCTAAATATTTAAAACGATCTGGTAAACACACATTCAGCTTTTGACAATGCAAAATTGCCCAGTCTTGATAGCTTTTTGCAGACAAACGTCGTTGTGTTAACCATTCCAACCAAATAATCCCCAATGCGTAAATATCAGATTGAAACGTTTTTTGTTGTGCGTGAAATAATTCCGGTGCCATATAACGAGGCGTTGCAGTTATTATCGGCTTTAATCCATAGCGATTTTGCTCAATACTGCAAGCTTGCTCAAAGTCGATCAGATAACTGCGCTGTTGTTGAGAGCGAAAGTGCTGAAGTTTTAAATCACCATGTATAAAACCATAGTTATGCAAGTTTTCCAGCACCTCCAAGCTCGACATCAATTTACCGTAGACATCTTCTTGGGGGAATTGATCACTCACAGGTTTAAACAGAAGCTCAGTATCTTTAATCCAGATCGCCTGTTCAATTATCGCTTCATCTAACTGAAATTGTAGATACGGATCAATGATTGAAAAATCGCACAGCACCTTATGAGTCGGTTTCTCTAAAGCATTTAATTGTGTATAACAATTTAACTCGTTTAAAAAACTTTGCTCATAATCCTGATTGATATTTTTTATTTGTAGCTTTAGCCAAAAAAATTGATCGCCCTGTTTAAGCTGATAAACACGGCGACCAAATTTTTGACTTTGAATTGAATTTGATGCGACTGGAAGAATAATTTTGTTTAGGCTCATACTTCCGATAGCTGCCCAACAGCTTGAGAATGATTTATAGAATGGTTCAGCACTTCCAGACAGTGTTGAATTGTCTTACCAATACGGGCATGTGTTTCAATACTCGAGATCTTCGGCCATGTAGCCCGCTCACCTTCTCTTTGCAATAACTTAAATAAATGAGGACGCGGATTTTGCAGCATATAACTATAGTGACGCAGGCTATAATTTCCAATGATATTCACATCACCATAGTAGCGTTGGTCAATCACGCCATAACCATGATCAAGCAGACGTCTCATTGAAGGTATACGCCCCATTCGACCACGAGCAAAATCCATAACCCCCATTGCCGCCATTCGTCCTTGCATCCGAACGATACGTTCTGGCCAACTCAATAGATCTTTACGATAGCGTTCTTCATCGTTCTGCATAAAGGGGACAATATGCGGATTCACTTGACTGGCAATGGTATAATTTAAATTATATAAACGAGACATGCGTTCTTGAGGAAAATCACTGCGTACACTACCATCAACCCAACGCGTATTGGCTAAATACGGCGTATGAACACCATCATAACGTTTGCTGATTAAACGGACTGGCGGAAATAAAATCGGTACTGCACAAGAAGCCAACACCGCACTCCATACCAATAAATCTGGCGAAGTATATTTATTCATAATCCGTGCATCTTCTTGAGATACATCATATGGTGCAACAGTAACGTTAATGTCTAAACCAGATTTTTCAAAAGCTTCTTCAAAAGTTACATCACCTAAGTTTTCAATCAAAAACTTTTTCAGATAACGCACATCTGCAAAACCACCATTGCCTTTAATTAATTCTTTAAAACTACGAAAATGAAAAGCCTCACTATAGAACTGATCACCTGACAAAAGATTTGGAATTTCTACTGGTTCATTGACACCCAACAGCGCAGTCATGATCGCTCCAGCACTTGAACCAGAAAGTACCTTTGGCATCAAATCTTGTTCCATAAGCGCTTTACACACACCACTATGAAATAAACCTAATGTCGCACCACCTGAAAACATCAGTGCAGGTTGACCATAGGCTTTTTCACAGTTTTTAAAAAAATCTCGTTTACTGTTTAAACATAATGAATGGCAACTTTCAGAAGCGATAAATGCCAAACTGTTGCTCACTTCATCTATATAGTCTTCAATGATTTTTTTAGTCCCTACATAGGTATGTGCGAACAACATTGGATGCCCAATATTTGCAACATCGTGACTAAATCCTTCTCTGAGGATATACATCAAGTCATGTGTACGATTTTGCTGTCGATAACGTCGCAAAAGGTTTAAACGATGTGAAATGATCTCAGCATCAAAATAAGGAGACCCATTGTCAAATTTCCATTCTTGCGCACCGGTTTCTTCATCTAGTTTTAATGCAATCGACTTCCACTCTTCGTAATTCTCCGCATGTTCAAGTTTTCGCTTTAATTTTTTGATTCGATAGGCTTGGTGCGGATTTAAATCCTGAGTGAGTTCTAATAGCATTTCTAATTTTCCTTTGATTTCAACCCGAGGATGAAGACTCATCTGTAAACTATGCTTAAAAATAAGCAGATAATCAATTACCACAAGTCATTTAATTTTTTGGCAATCAACTCCAATAATCACCAATTGAGATGAGCTCAATAAAATTACTGTGCTAATATCATCCATACTTTGTAATTTCTGAAAATAGCGAACGGATATGGCAACTTTAGATTTACCAGACAATATCATCCAAAAATTATCTCAAGTTCTTGATCAATTACAGCAATTTTTACCTAAAACCAAACAAGAACCTGACTTTTCGGCAGTTGCTTTTCGATGGCATGATCAACAACTCAAAGCCATTTACAATCCCAAAGCCATTCACCTAGATGATCTTAAAGGAATCGAAAGGCAAAAAGCCAAAATTTTACAAAATACCGAACAGTTCCTGCATGGATTACCTGCAAATGATATTCTACTGACTGGATCGCGTGGTACTGGGAAGTCTTCTATTGTACGCTCCTTGTTAACTCAGTATTCTGAACAAGGTTTACGTTTAATTGAAATTGAACGTGATGACTTATCAGATCTTCCAGAAATTCAAAAAATTATCCAAAATCGTCCTGAAAAATTTATCGTTTATTGTGATGATTTGGCATTTAATGCTGAAGATGAAAATTATCGTAGTTTAAAAAGTGTGTTAGATGGTTCTTTACAGTCCGGTTCGAGTAACTTTGTGATCTATGCAACCAGTAATCGTCGTCATTTATTGCCGGAGTTTATGCACGAGAACACCCCCGTTACTAAAGTCGATGTACCTCAATATAAAGAACTCCACCCTCAAGAAGCCATTGAAGAGAAGATTTCTTTATCTGATCGCTTTGGAATGTGGCTGTCATTTTATCCCATGGATCAGAATCTTTATTTGGAAATTGTTGAACATTATCTTAAAAAAGAATCCATACCCTTTGGCGAGGAAGTTCGCGCTGAAGCACTGAGATGGTGTCAAGCGCGTGGACAACGTTCAGGACGTGCAGCATATCAGTTTTCTAAGCACTGGATTGGTTCTGAGCGATTAAAATCAGTCTAATCTTTATCCTGTATTTCAAGTATTTGCCAACCAATACCCTGATTCGAATATCAGGGTATTTTGTTGATTAAGTTGTTCTTTACTTACAGCAAATCATGTTTTAGCAACACGTGTATTTAGGGTCTGTGGACGATTCGTCTATGTTTGCGACTAGGTGTGTTTTTTAGGCGATTCTAGGCGCGAAATACGAAATTTAGTCATTCTAAATGAGTAGTTCGAAACGACGAAGTGACAAAAAACACGCTAGTCCCCGCTGCGCCTTGCGCTGCAAACAAAGCAGTGCTTTGTTCTTGCTCAGGGTTGTGGCTAAAATTATCTCAGGCTACGTTATGAAACTTAAAAATAGTCTCGCTATTTTCTTCGTTTCATGCCTTGCCTGCTCAATTTTAACCTACAACGCAAGCCATTTATGAAATGTCCACTGACCCTAAACACATTCAACTGCAACATGTTACATATCAGAATTGTTGGAATTACATGCAATTGAATATCAAATATATTAAAACATTATATTCTATATATATTTCAATCATTTAAAATTCCACTACTAATTTCGTCAGCTGATGATATTTCAGCACATCGTAGTTTAGGCGTGATAAAATAGCACGCAGTTTCATATAGGATTGGTCTATGCAGTTTGTTCATCTTGGTATTCATACCGAATTTTCGATTACCGAATCGATTGTACGTATACCTGATCTGATTAAAGCTGCTGCATCTGATGAAATGCCTGCTTTAGCCATCACTGACCTCTCTAACCTGCATGCCGCAGTCAAGTTTTATAATAAAGCATTAGGTAAAGGCATTAAGCCTATTTTCGGCAGTGTGATTCGTCTCAATGATGCAAACCATAAAGCAACCCTGCTTGCAATGACCAATAAAGGTTGGCGTGGACTGACAGAAATCGTTTCTCGAGGTTTTATTGAAGGTCAACAACTTTCAATTCCATGTATTCAAAAGCAATGGATACTTGAACAATCCGAAGATATCATTGTTCTGTTAGGTCTACACAGTGATGTAGGTGAAATGCTCTGTTCAGCATACCCAGAAAAAGCTGAACCTTTACTTGAGCAGTGGATTGAAAAATTTGGCAATCGGGTCTATTTGGCGCTAACTCGAACAGGTCGTCCACTTGAAGAAGACTTCAATCAAGAAGCCGTTAAACTTGCCGCAAAATATAAGATCGGTGTGGTTGCACACAATGATGTGCATTTTATCACCGCAGAAGATTATGAAGCGCATGAAGCGCGTGTCTGTATTGCCGATGGATATGTGTTAGGTGACAATAAACGTCCAAAAAACTACAGTCCTGAACAATATTTTAAAACATCTGCTGAGATGATTGAACTATTTGCTGATCTTCCAAGTGCTATAGAAAATACACTGCAAATTGCAAAACGTTGCACAGTCTCTCTGCGTTTAGGCTTTCATGACCTGCCTGATTATCCGATTCCTGAAGGTCACACCATTCACTCCTATTTCGAGCATCTGTCTGAAATTGGTTTAGAAGAACGTTTAGACTTTCTTTATCCTGTTGAAACACGAAATGAAGATTGGGCGGAAATTCGTAAACCTTATGATGAGCGACTGGCTTATGAGTTGGGCATCATTAACAAAATGGATTTCCCTGGTTATTTTTTAATCGTCATGGACTTCATTCAATGGTCAAAAAACAATGGTGTTCCAGTTGGTCCGGGACGTGGTTCGGGTGCAGGCTCACTGGTTGCATATAGTTTAAAAATCACCGACTTAGATCCACTTCGTTACGATCTACTCTTCGAACGCTTCTTAAATCCAGAACGGGTATCCATGCCCGACTTTGATATTGATTTCTGTATCGCAGGGCGAGATAAAGTTATTGATTATGTGGCACGCCATTACGGTCGTGATGCTGTATCACAAATTGCGACATTCGGTACCATGGCGGCTAAAGGTGCAATTCGAGATGTCGCTCGAGTTTTAGGAAAATCTTACGGTTTGGCTGATCGTATTTCCAAAATGATTCCAACAAAACCTTTAGGTTTAACTTTAGAAGAATCTATTGAAGCAGAACCCCAACTCAAAGATATCGTCACCAATCCATCCAATCCAGATTATGACGATGCTGCTGAAATTTGGGAAATGGCGCTTAAGCTTGAAGGTATTACCCGAAATACAGGTAAACACGCTGGTGGTGTAGTGATTGCACCCACCAAGATTACTGATTATTCAGCAATCCTCTGTGAAGCTGACGGTACGGGTCGAGTTGCACAATTCGATAAAGATGATGTCGAAGCGGCAGGCTTAGTTAAATTCGACTTCTTGGGGCTACGTAACCTTACTGTAATTGAAGATGCAGTTCAAAATATCAATAAGCGAATTCAATCGGATCAACCATTAAACATTTCAAATATTATTTTGGATGATCCAAAAGCTTATGCTGTTTTTGCTGATGCAAATACAACAGCGGTGTTTCAGTTTGAATCCGTGGGCATGAAAAAAATGCTCAAAGAAGCTCGCCCGAGTAAATTTGAAGAAATTATTGCCTTCGTTTCTTTATATCGCCCAGGTCCTATGGATCTAATTCCTGACTTTATTCATCGTATGCATGGCGGTGAATTTGAATATTTACACCCGCTGCTCGAAGGTGTACTTGAACCGACTTATGGGATTATGGTGTACCAAGAACAGGTTATGCAAGCAGCACAGTTTTGTGCAGGCTATACCCTCGGTGGTGCGGACTTACTTCGTCGTGCAATGGGTAAAAAGAAAGTCGAGGAAATGGTCAAGCAACGTGCCACCTTCATTGAAGGTGCTGCGAAAAAGGATATTGATGAGGCTACCGCAAACCATATCTTTGACTATATGGAAAAATTCGCAGGTTATGGTTTTAACAAATCACATGCGGCAGCCTATGCTTTAGTTGCCTATCAAACCGCTTGGTTAAAAGCACATTACCCTTCAGAGTTTATGGCAGCAGTCATGTCTTCTGAAATGCAAAATACTGATAATATTGTATTTTTAATTGATGACTGTCGAATCAACAATTTAGTTGTATTGCCTCCATCTGTGAATATGTCGTTCTATCAGTTCTATGCCAGTGATGCGACAACCATTATTTATGGTTTAGGTGCAATTAAAGGTGTCGGTGAACAAGCCATGCAGTCCGTGATTGACTCACGTGAACAAGATGGTCCATACAAAGATTTATTTGATTTTTGCCACCGTGTAGATTTGAAAAAAATCAATAAACGAACCTTGGAAGCCTTAATCCGTGCAGGTGCACTGGATTGTTTAGGTATTGAACGTTCGAGCTTAATGGCTCAACTTCCCGAAGCTGTTCAAGCAGCAGAACAAGCCCGATCAAACCGTGAAACAGGCATTATGGATCTGTTTGGTGAAGTTGAAGAAGTTCAACGTAAACCAGCCAAGCCTGTGAAAGCGTGGTCAGATGAGGTACGCTTAAAAGGTGAAAAAGATACGCTTGGCTTATACCTGACTGGTCACCCAATTGATGTATATCGTCCTGAGTTAAAAGCATTTATCCCTCATAAGATTAATGAACTGACACCAACACGTCGTGGTGTAACTACAGTGTTTGCCGGCTTAGTGGTCGATGTGGCTAACTTCCCCAATCGTATGGTCATCACATTGGATGATGGTACAGCTCGTATCGAAGTTTCCTCCAATCATGAGCGTTTCCAACGCTTTAAAGATATCATTCAGAATGAAAAAGTGGTGGTGATTGAAGGTGAAATTTATGAACGAGAAGGCTTTGATCGTCCAATGGGGCGCTTAACCAAAGCGTTTACACTGAATGAAATTCGTCAAAAACGTGCCAATAATATTGCGATTAAATTAAACCCAGAAGTCATCAGCAAAACCTTAGCCTCAGATATTCAAAAAATTTTACTGCCATTTTGCAATGTAGATATGTGCCAACATATCCCTATACACATTTTACTGGACTATGATTATGCAACGGCTGATTTGCATTTTGGACAACAATGGAAAGTTGCACCTTTAGATGAACTCTTATCAAAATTACGAGACTATTTTGGTAAGGAGTCGATTCATATTGAATACCATGTTAAATCTAAGGCGGCTAAGGCAGTTGACCATCGTGAATTGGCACAAACTACTCAAGTTGCACCACCTCCAGACAATATGAGCATGGATGATGCAATGGATGAGTATCTCGCTGATGCAAGTCAATACTCCTAACATCCCCTATCTTCTCTTTATTTAATTTTTGGAACATCAATGGACATTTTTGACAATGCTGTGATTTCACAGCATTTAAGTCATGTACGTATTGTGATGGTCAATACCACACTGCCTGCAAATATTGGTAGCGCCTTACGTGCAATGAAAACAATGGGATTATCTAAATTGGTTTTAGTCGCACCTAAAACTTATCCACATCCAGATATTGACGCTTTGGCAGCAGGCGCAACAGATTTAATCGAACAGATTGAAATTGTAGAATGCCTAGAAGATGCAATCAAAGACTGCCATTTAGTGTTTGGTACCAGCGCACGTAGCCGTACTATTCCATGGCCGTTGTTAGATGCTCGCCCTGCCGCAGAAAAATCAATGCAGTCTGTGATTCACAGTCAACAGGAGGTTGCTGTCGTTTTTGGTCGAGAAGACCGTGGACTGACCAATGAAGAACTTGCACTAGCAAACTACCATGTCACAATTCCTGTGAATAGTGATTATGGCGTATTGAATGTCGCTCAAGCTATTCAAGTGATCTGCTATGAAATGCGTATGGCGACCTTGGCACTCGCAGAGAAAACTGTTGATACGCAAGCCGTGATGCAAGTAACAGACTCAACTGATATGCACTGGGATGAACCACTGGTCACCCATGAACAGATGGAACAATTTTATCCCCACATCGAAAAAATGTTGGCTGAAATTGAATTTTTAGACCCTAAAAACCCTCGTCTTCTTCCTTTACGGTTGCGTCGATTATTTGGGCGTATACAATTAGATAAGATGGAATATCATTTATTAAGGGGCATTTTTAGCCGAGTTCAAGCCCTAAATAATGGTACATGGAAAAAGTCAAAACATGAGGATCAAAACTAATGCTAAAACAGCTTAAAGAAGACATCCAAGCTGTATTTGCGCGAGATCCTGCTGCGCGAAATACATTTGAAGTTTTAACCACATACCCAGGCATACATGCATTAATTATGCATCGTATCGCTCATGAATTATGGGAAAAAGATTGTAAAACTTCAGCCAGAATTTTGTCTTCTTTCAGTCGTTTTGCAACAGGAATTGAAATTCATCCCGGTGCTAAGATCGGCAAACGTTTCTTTATCGATCATGGCATGGGTGTGGTTATCGGTGAAACTGCTGAAATTGGAGATGATGTGACCTTGTATCATGGCGTTACGCTCGGTGGTACAACATGGAATACTGGTAAGCGCCACCCAACACTTGCCGATGGTGTAGTCGTAGGTGCCGGAGCAAAAATCCTGGGTCCATTTGTGGTAGGTAAAAATGCCAAGGTTGGTTCAAATGCGGTAGTTACCAAAGCAGTTCCTGATGGTGCAACAGCCGTAGGCAACCCTGCTCGCTTTATTACTAAAGACAAAGAAGTTATTACAACCGCAGAACCGCGTTGTCCTGAGCAAATTGCCAATACCGTTGAAAATACTGAGTTCCAAGCCTATGCAGCGACTCAAGAACAACCCGATCCAATGCTTGAAGGTATGCGCGTGTTGTTAGATCGGCTTGAACAAAACGAACAACGTATCCATAGTTTATGTACACGCCTATCGATTTTAGATCCAACATTTAACTTACAACAAACGATAGAACAACCTTTAAGCGATGAAGAAATCAAAATCATTGAAGAAGTTAGACGTGAATGTGAAGCGCAAAAAACGTCTTCAAAAGCTTAGGGCATATTGATATTTTCTAATCTGTTGATGTTGGCTAAATGGTTTGCGTTGTACTCTAAAATTCAGCATAAAATAACGAAATACTAGCGTTGTTTTTAAATTTCATGACGAATTGACAACAAATCCTCATGTATAATTTTTAATAATACGAACTAAATCAAGTTGCATGTTCAGACGTCTTTTCATAGACTGATGCGCATGCAGTTTTTTTAATATAAATTAATGGAAGAAACACATGACGATTAAGCCTTTGGCATATGCATTGCTCGCAACATCATTACTTACTGCGTGTTCTATTACACCGACCAAACAAAGTAACAAAATAGATGCAAATGAGCCTTTCATTTATACTGAACCAGAATTATCACCACCCTTTTATGCATTAAATCCATTCGACTACACGCAACCCCCTGTTTTTGAACTTGAATTGAAAAAAGCTGCTGCCCAACCTGTCAATAAACTAGAAGTGACTGATCCAGCGAATCCAAATCAAAAAATTGTACTGGATACCAATAAATTAATTGTACCTACAGTGAACAGCTCGCAACGTGCTATGAAATATGCTGTTTTAGCAGGTAGCAATGAAATTGACATTACGGCGATTGATGATTTCTTGCAAATGGTTGAAGGTAAAGCGCGTCATTACCCACCACAATTTAGCGACCGTAAAGAACGTAAAGGTTTTGAAGGCAAATTAAAAGAAGTGTCTACTCAACTCGACCAACTTGCTGCTGCACCGAATGCTTCTTTTGATATTCTGATTCGTGCATTTAAAGCCAGTATTCTCGGGCGTAACCTTGACCTTGGTTCTTCTTATACAACCAAATCATTGGATTATGCACAACGTATCCTGAAGATCAATAAAGAAGACCCAGAGGCAAACTTATGGTTTGGTTTCTCTTTATCTGAAGGTGGTGGTCAAAAAGAAGCGATACCATATTTAGACAAAGCAATGAAAGCTGGTGTTCAAGAGGCTTATCTATCTTCTGCCAATAATTATATTGGTATGGAACAAAAGAAAAATGCTGTCCAAACTTTGAAAAACTATAAAGTGAAATACCCAGAAGAAGCAGAAGTTGCTGATCGCTTGATTCAAGAAATTGAAAAACAAGGTCGTTATAATGTTTGGCAAGTGATGAAAAACCCAGCTCTCGCGAAATAATTTCTAGGCTGAAAAAATAGACTGAGCATTCAGTCTATTTTTTTGCTTATAAATTGAAATTCTAGAAAACTATCGTATTATTCAGAAAAGATTGATCTCGTTAATGTTTATGCAAAACTCAAAAAATAAAATTTTGCTCTATGTTTTAGCCATCAGCCCATTGATTTTCTCTGGATGTCAGGTTGTAAGTGTAAAAAATCAAAAGGTTAATGTTACGATCGCCAATGAGCGTGATAGCATTTTAACACGCTCCAAAATGAGTGAGGCAAGTTTAAATGTGCTCTCCATGACGGGTCGTGAAGCAAAATCATGTGCAGAAGAACCTGAAAAATGTGTTGCAGATTTGGCTAAAATCCCACAGATTCAAGATGAACAATTGCTGTCTACAGCCAGCGAAATCTATCTGACTAAAGCAATTAATTTAGCTGACTCATCCAATTGTAAAATCAGCGTATTTTCTAAGCATCAATCTACAGAAAAGCAGCAAAGCACCCAGAAAAATTATGAACAATGTTTAGACCAACAAATGGTCATGTTGGATAACAGCATTCGTTATAGTTATGCTTATTTATTTAAGACAGAACGCCAACCCCAAGATCGTATTTTCAATAACCGACAGGTTCAAATACGTGATTTTTACAATCAGGCATTGGCAAAGCTCATTTCCACCTATGCGACACGACATAAAAATCAAAAAGTCGCCAAACAAATTAAAGTGGGAACAAGTACATACCGCATCAATTTTAATGGCTATCCTGCAATTGCCAATACAGAGTTAGAAGATCTCGTCTCCAGCTACAATCTAAACTTTTCAGGTTTACGCTCGATCAACCGTAGAGATGGTTTCGGCGCAGAGTTTGTTGCGATTTTACCGAAAACTGATGCCCCTGAAGAAAACAAATATATTGTCAATCCGTTTGAATACCAATATAAACATGGCATAAATCCCAATATTCACCAACCACGTTATTTATCGGTGAGTATTGCGGCTCAACCTGAAAATGCCAATGAATCATTGCACAACATCTTGCATAGCCCAAATTTCCAGTTAAATATTTATGATCCTTATAGTGTCGAAAATATTAAAATTGGTGGTAAACAATACCCGCTTGCAGCTAATTTTTCTGCACCATATGGTTTATGGCTTGCACAAAATAATTTAGGAATCGCTGCATATCTTAGCTTAATTGATCGCGATCAAAGCTTGACCATGCCACACTTATACATGCTTGAACCCTATAACCCCAATAAGAAAGTTATTGTATTGGTGCATGGTTTAGCCAGTAGCCCAGAAGCATGGATTCGACTAACCAACGATATTATGGGAGACAATGTCCTCCGCGAACACTATCAGGTTTGGCAAATTTTCTATTCAACCAATATGCCAATTTTAGAAAGTCGTTATCAAATCAATGCGATCATCAATCAAAGCTTTGCCTCAATTGACCAAAAATCAGCCTCAGCAAAAGATGCCGTATTGATTGGTCACAGTATGGGGGGCATTATCGCACGCCTATTGGTCAGTGATGCTGATCTCACTCAGCCTGCATTAAAAATGCTGAATAACCGTAAGTTTGATAAATTCAAAGATGATCCGATCTTTAAAGCACGTTTAACCATTCAATCAGTACCTAACTTTGATCGTGCCATTTTTATTTCAGCACCTCACCGTGGTACAGCATTTGCTGACCGATGGTTTACATTGGCTGCTCGGCGTATCATCAAACTACCAGGCGCGTTTCTCGGCGCTTTAGCGGACTCGATTGATGAACGTGATCTAAATGCGAAAAACTTTTTAAAAGATGTAGGTCATGGAATTATTCAGAATGGACCAAGTGATCTAAGCCATAATTCCAAATTTACCCAATTAACTGAAAATGTAATGCCTAAAAAAGCAATGGTCTATCATTCAATCATGGGCAATATTACGGACAGTAAAGACCCCAAAGTCATGACTGATGGTGTCGTTCCTTATACCAGTTCACACCTTGATGGTGCCGCTTCTGAAGTAATCATCAAAGGTGGACATTCAATTCAAGAGACACCTGAAGCAGTATTAGAACTTCGCCGTATTTTAAGATTACATCTGATTGAACTTGGTATATATAAGCCCTAAGAAACATAGTAAAACGCCAGTCAAATTGACTGGCGTTTTTAACGAGTATGCGTTTAAAATTTTCTTTGCTGAAAACAAAGTACAGAAAAAATTATTCACCATTTCCTGTAAATAAGGCGACAACTTCAGCCTCAGTCAGCTTTTTGGTCTGATTTTCAAAATTATAAAAAGCGGGTTTATTGTCGATATAAATTTCCATATCAAAGTGAATATCTTGTGGTTGTTCATCTAAAGCAAAAGCATTGATATTACAGTAGCTTTGATCTTTAGTACGCCAAAATAAATTGGTCCCACAAGCATTGCAAAAACCACGCTCGCCCCATTCTGACGAATCATAAATACTTAAATGATCATTGTTAATAAAGTTTAATCCGCCCTGTTCGACATCAATGGTCATGATCACACCACTGGTTTGTCTGCGACAAATTGAGCAATGACAAGCATGTACATCATGATTTTTTAATTCCACATTGAATGTTGTTTTTCCACAGACACATTGCCCTTTCATAGGTATATCCTTGTTTTTAGAAATTTCCAGTTACGGTACTATATTTAACTGTTGATGTTATGGTGAAGCATAGATTTTTTATACAAATCTGAATTTTGTAATCTAATTATAATTGAAAACTAACATAATTAGCTCTAGATTAATAATCACTACAATTTAAATAGAATAGTTGGAAAACTATGCGTTATAAGATTATAGATGTTTATAAGCTTCATCATATTCAACGGTATATTGCAAAATGTCTAAAAACTCAATCACCACAGTTTATTGTGATTGAAAGCCATCAGACCTTGTGTAAAGAATTAGATATTATTGATGTGGATTTAAGTCAATCGGTTGCAACATGGGCAACAGGTGAAAAAATAGCGTTAAAAATACTGCATAAATCCGATCATATCGAAAAATTTTACGATGTCGAATACTAAAAAATTATTCCTTTTTCCAAAAATATTTGACAGCCATCATCAAGCATTTTATTTTAACAATCAAGTTCCTTTTTAGAACTTTAATAATAGGACGAAGTGATGAAACAGCTACAAGAAATGACTGGACTAGAATTTTTACAAGCCATGGCAAAAGGGGATATTCCAAGAGCATCCATCAGTGAAACAATACCGATGGATTTACATGAAATCGCCCCAGGTTATGCCTGTTTTAAAGTCAAAGCGGATCAACGCCATTTAAATCCTTTAGGTGGCGTACATGGTGGTTTTGCCGCTACCGCATTAGATTCAGCAACAGGTTGTGCGATACATACCACATTGGAGGCAGGTGTTGGTTATGGCACCATCGACTTAAATGTAAAAATGTGCCGCCCTGTCCCGAAAGACAAAGAATTACTTGCCACTGGTCAAGTCATTAATTCAAGTAAAAATCTGGCAATTTCTGAAGCAAAACTGGTTGATGAAGATGGCAAGTTATATGCACATGCCACAGCGACCTGTATGATTATTCGTCCATAAACGAATCAGTTGTGCTATTCATCATGAATAGCACTTATTCTGTATCAGCTTGCTTCTCTATCAATTGGATTTTACCCATTTTAAGTTGCTTAGATGCATCATCCCATTCTAAATTACGTTTACACATAATTGCTTCGGCTCGACTGATTTCATCCATATTTTGACCACAATAGCCACCACCCACTTCGATTTGCACGATCGCCTTGGGTTGATGCTCTAAAACCTGATATGAAAAAACAGTGCTGTTAAAAATCTCTTGAATGCTTTTACCATCTTTAGATTGATAGATCACCAGTTGATCACCACCATGACCTCTAAATACCCCATCCTCAATACAATAAATTGAATCAGGTTCATAGATATATTCTGGTTGTTCATCCCCCATTAAATCGACTATCTTTATGATACTGTTCAAATCTTGTTTTTCAGGTGTTTGACAGCGTTGTTCTGCCTCAGTCACTTGTTTAATCAAGGCTTCTGGATAAGTAATAGTTGAAGTATTGGCGTTCTTTTTAGGCTCTGAAACAGTCGGTGGGATTTCTACTTCAGGTTCACTTTTCACTTGACTTGCGACTGCTTGAGAATCAATCGACTGCTGTTGTGTTTTTATATCTTCTTGAGATTGCTTATGTTTCTGACAAGCCGTCAAAAATAAGATACTGCTCAGCACAACAAGATTTAAAATTTTCAAAATATTCTCTCATTCAGTGTTTCTATATATTTGATATTGAATAAAGATGCCGAATCGCAATTTACGTTGACAATATCATTTTGATTTTTTGACATATCATTTTTTAACAATAAGCCATTATTTATAAAGATGATAAAGATTTAGATAAATTCATTTTAGCACTTTCTTCCAAATGCGCTCTAAAATATTCAGTCTGATACAAAGGTTGCATGAGATAAAAATGCTGTAGCACTTCTGCCCTTTTTACTTGATAAAGCTCTTGTTCTACCCATGCATACTCTAATCGAATCTGCTGTTCATATTGCAGAAAACGTGCCTCAGAGCTCCCCAAAATCGCCAGATCAATATCCAATAAATAATTAAGATCATCTTCTTGAGAGGGCTGATGCTTTTGAGTTGCAATAATCCATTGATACGCTTTTTCAACAACAGACTGTTTAAACGTATTCTGACAGCGCTTTAACATAAGTTCAGCACTTTGCACTTCATTGTCTATGGCTTGAGGGTTATACACCACATCATGGAACCAAATCGCCAACTCAACAGCCGTAGGATCGTCTAAGTAAGCCTTCACTTGATGAAATAAATTCAGACATTCCACAATATGTTGCAGTGTATGATAATGCCGTTGAGGCTCAGTATAAGCACGCAATAAAACTTCATACAAAAGATTATCTTGTACTTTAGACATCTCGGCTTTTTGGGTAAACTCAAGCCAATACTTATGGAATAAATTGACGATACTTTCAGTGCTATCTATGATCATATGTATAGGATACATGCTACTTTTATCTATTAATACAACATTTTTGGCTGTAATCACATGATCAATAAATCAAAATTTTCAGCACCTACACATTTAAATCATTTTGTCACTTATCAACATGAAGCTTATTTTAATGACCTAATGGAGATCGAATGGCGAGGACAAATACAATCTTCTACACAGAATAAGCGCTTTAAGATTAAATATTATGGTGAGCTGTTTGAAGAATATCAGCTCATTTGTGGGACAGATTTTGCACCTGAATTGATATACGCGGTCGATATTGAAAGCAATGAAGAAATATTACTTTTTGATGGTGCAAAACATGGTTACGATCCAATGTTTTGCGATGAGTTTACCAACGAACAACTGACTAACCGACCATTAATACATGAATATAAAGATCAGGACGATCAAACTGTTTTTAATGTCATCGTAAAGGTCTATCACAATATTGACTACAATGACATTGAAGAAATCGAGAGTTTAGCCAATCCAGTTGGGGAAATTGAACTCATTTCAGGGGAAATTATTTCAGTAGATCAGCTTAAGGCAAATGCATTTGATTTTATTCAAATCATGGTGATGAATTCTTTAGGTAATCTATATCGTATTTTTGAACGCGAATTGGCTTAATGCTAAGCCAATTCTCAAAATCAATGATCTTTTAAGCTGCTTGCTCATCACGCTTGAATACAAGCTCACCTTTCAATGAACTTTCAGCATCAAAATAATAACCGTCCAGATTAAATGATTTTAAATCATCTAATTTTTCCAATTGATTTTGTATGATGTAGCGTGCCATTAAGCCACGTGCTTTTTTGGCATAGAAGCTGATCACTTTATACTGACCATTTTTCTGATCTAAAAATACAGGTTTAATGATATCTGCCTGAATTTTTGCTTCCTTAACTGATTTATAATATTCATCAGAAGCGATATTCACCAACAACTTTGAATTACTTTGCTGCAAGTCTTCATTGATGAGTTGAGTGATGCGTTCTCCCCAAAAATCATAAAGATTATGACCACGCTCATTGGCAAGTTTAATCCCCATTTCTAAACGATATGGCATCATTAAATCCAATGGACGCAATAAACCATATAATCCTGAAAGACTACGCAAATGATCTTGTGCAAACTTTAAATCATCTTGCGACAAACTATAAGCATCTAGCCCAGTGTATACATCGCCTTTAAATGCAAAAATGGCTTGTCGAGCATTAGAAAAATCAAAATCAGCATTCCAATCACGGAAACGTTCAACATTTAAATTGGCAATCTTCTCACTAACATGCATTAAACGAGCAATATCGGATGCAGAGAGTTTACGACTTAGGTCTATAAGCTGTTGAGATTGGTCTAATAGTCTTGGTAAAGTATGGCTATCAGTCGGCAGTGCGGTTTCGTAATCGAGCGTCTTAGCAGGGGAAATTAAGGCGAGCATGGTCTTCCTGATCAAAAAATAACTAATCAAACTATAACAGTCGGAATATTTTAATTCCAATTCATGTTTTCTGTGAGCAGAATCGGTAAACTATATCACTTCCCTGCTTTATGATCGTTTAAATTATGTCCGAACAACTGTTCATTCAAGGTTCGGTTGGCAAAATCGAAGTTTTTGTTGACTATCCTGTGGGCGAAGTAAAAGGATTTGCTGTCGTTTGTCATCCTCACCCACTTCAAGGTGGTACCCCTCAACATAAAGTTCCAGCTTTACTTGCACAAATTCTCAACGAACAAGGTTGTGTCGTTTATCGTCCAAGCTTTCGAGGTTCAGGACAAAGTGATGGTGTCCATGATGAAGGTTTTGCCGAAACTGAAGACATTTTAGATGTCATCAAATACGTTAGACAATTACACAAAAGTCTACCTTTCTATGCTGGCGGATTTAGTTTTGGTGCGCATGTGATGGCAAAAGCCTATCATGCCTTACCTGACGAAATTAAACCCAAACAAGTGATTTTATGTGGTTTGCCAACTTCTACAGTTGATGGTCTACGCCATTATGTTACACCACCGATCAAAGGCGATATTCTCTTTGTTCATGGTGAGGCAGACCCGACCACTAAACTCAGTGATTTAATTGAATGGGCAAAACCACAACGCCATTTGATCACCGTACTTCCGGGCGCTAACCATTTCTTTACAGGTTATTTAAAACAATTACGTGTTGCAATTTCACGTTTCTTATTAGTGCCTTAAAGCAGTATTACAGAAAAAATGAAATCAATAAGGTGGTTCACTCACCTTATTGATATGTTTATATCATCCCACTGTAACCCAAATTTCGCTAAATACTTTTTCACACGATCACTGTCATTGGTACTTTGCCTCTGCTCACGTGATACAGAAAATAATCGCCGTCCTGCGTCTGCCATGGATTTCGACTTTTGGCATATTTCGATGACTCCTTGTAACTGAATACGATCAAACTCATCAATTTGCGCTATTTGTTCACGGGTTAAAATATCTGTCAATATAGATGGCTTGTTGCCCTTTTCTTGCTCGGAGATATTCCAAATACGTTGAAGCCGTTGAATTTCAGTATTTACTTCGTTTAAGCCAATCCGCTCTCCATTTGCCAGTGTCGCCATACGAGTCACACTTGCAGTAAGATCTCGAAAGTTGCCTTGCCAAATTGCCTCTACTGATTGAGCAAATTTTAAGTATTTTTCAAGTGCATCACTATGAAAGCGCAATTGTCGTTGATGTGCAGTAGCAAAGCGCTGTAATTCAAATGTGATATTTGGTTCAATATCTTCAACACGATCTTTTAGACTGGGTAAGAAGAATGTCCATGTATTTAAGCGTGCCCATAAATCTTCTCGAAAGCGACCTGCTCTAACTTCTTCACGTAAATCTCGATTAGTCCCAGCAATCAATTGAAAATCAGCTTGAACTTCTTTATCACTTCCCACAGGGAAGAAAGATTTATCTTCCAGTGCCTTAAGTAACATTGCTTGTTCATCCAGTCCTAATTCACCAATTTCATCGAGAAATAAGATGCCGTTATCCGCACTTTTTAAATAACCAGTACGTGCTGCAATCGCCCCGGTAAATGCGCCTTTATGATGACCAAATAAAGTGGACATTGCACTATCACCCACCAAAGTTGCACAGTTCACGTCAATAAATCGACCAGCGAGATGAAATTTTTCCTTTTTCAGTTGATAAATTTGCTTGGCCAAATGTGATTTGCCCACACCAGTTGCACCCATAATTAAAATCGGTGCGCTTGAACGGGTGGCAACCAATTCAACCTCTTGAATGAGTTGATTAAAACCTTTATTTTTTGTCGCAATATTGGCTTTTAACTGTTGCCAATTTTCGGATTGCTCATGTTCAAAACGCTGTGTTAATGCTGCATACCGCGACAAGTCCAAATCAATGATGCGATATTCACCTTCAGGTTGCTGTTTCCCTGTGGGTGAGCTTTGAATGAGTTTTGCAGGCAAATAGTGCGCATCAATCAAGAGATACCAGCAGATCTGAGCGACATGTGTACCTGTCGTAATATGCAGTAAATAATGATTATTATCGGTATCAAAAGGATAGGATTTTACAAAATCGTAGAGTGCTCCATACATATCCGAGAAATCCCAAGGATCTCGAATATTGACTTTGTGTCCTGTGATTTTGGTCTGTGGGGAAATTTCAAAGGCGTCTTGCTGTAAATGCGCGATCAAGCTGGCATTACGTCGATCATGTAATAGCACCACCTCATCAACAACTAAATCATCATGCATCAACAAACTTATCGTAGGACGCCATCGTTGCCATCGTTCGGGCTTTTTTCCTTGATCTAAGGTAGAACCAACAAAACCAATCACAACTGTTTTTTTAAATTTTTGCATAT
This sequence comes from Acinetobacter sp. Ag2, assembly GCF_001005515.1. Classification (NCBI taxonomy): domain Bacteria; kingdom Pseudomonadati; phylum Pseudomonadota; class Gammaproteobacteria; order Moraxellales; family Moraxellaceae; genus Acinetobacter; species Acinetobacter sp. Ag2. The sequence continues at coordinate 35,325 of NZ_LBNA01000056.1, read as the reverse complement.
TTCTATAAATCTATAAAAATTTATATATCTTGTCTAAATCATAGTTTTATTTTATCAATAAGCAAATATTATTCGCTGTATTGAGCCTAATATTTTTTAAAAATCACTATTTATTTTCATATACATGATCATGCTATACTACTGACGTACAAAGTTTTTACTTATTTTCCTCCATCTTTGTCTGATTCGACACTTCTTTTGATGGAACTGCCTTGCTTTGTCACAACAATAACCACAGATAAGATTTTACTACAGGCATAAATTCCCCATGTTAGAATTTACTTTTTTAGGGACATCTTCAGGTGTACCCACATTAACACGCAATGTTTCAGGCTTAGCCATTCATTATGCCAAAACTAAAGATTGGATTCTTGTCGATGCCGGTGAAGGAACACAGCATAGAGTTCAACAAGCCAAACTATCCTTACAGCACTTAAAAGCAATTTGCATTACTCATGTTCACGGCGATCATTGTTATGGCTTGATGGGCTTGCTCGCAAGTGCGGGCATGAACGGACGTAAAGATCCTATCACCATCATTGCACCTAAAGAGATTCAAGACTGGTTGGAAGCAACTCGTCATTTAACTGAGTTGTTTCTACCCTACCCGCTTCATTTTATTGACGCCCATACATTCAATAGCAGTTTTGAATTGGATGAAAAACTTTCGATTCAGGTTCACTCTTTACATCATCGTGTACCTAGTTATGCTTATGCTTTTAAAGCAACATCATTTCAGCGCAAACTGGATCATCAACGATTAGTTCAATTAGAAATTCCGAAAGGTAAGCTTTGGGGCGATTTGCAACAAGGACTGACTATTGAGTGGAATGGACAACTTCTTCATGGAAAAGATTTTGTAATTGAAAATACACAGCATGTATCTGCAATTGTCAGTGGAGATAACGACCAGCCTGAATTATTGAAAGATGCTTGTAAAAATTCGGCGCTGTTAATTCATGAAACCACCTACACACAAGCGGTATTAGATAAAGTTGGTTCTGGTCCAATGCACAGCTCTGCAAAAATAGTCGCAGAATTTGCGCAAATGATGAGCTTACCGAATTTGATTGCCACGCATCTCAGTGCGCGTTATCACGATGCTGATGGTGTTCAAAAAATTCATGATGAAATTGCAGAGTATTATCATGGTCATTTTTATATTGCTGATGATTTCCATCGCTATACACTCAGTGCGAGCGGCGAACTCACGCTTATTAAATAACTTTAGCCTTGGGGAAAGTGATTTTCCCAAGACTTCTTTAACGCTATATTCGTTTTAAATATCCGCCTATAAAAGATAAATAGTTCAGATCAAAAACTTTTTAGAATTCCTATATATCCTCTGGATTCTATTAAGCTTGTTATTTATTTTCATCATTGTTCTTGGTTTGATCAGCTATAGATAGGATTCATCAAGAATTCCAAGTTGTGTAAAAAAAAGCCACTAACCATAGTCAATCTGTTGAAAAATTCATACAGTAGAATATCATTTCTGTTGATCAATAAAATTAAAGCGATGAATATATTGTTCGATGATATAAGCCTTGCACTGCCACGCTTTAGCTCTAGAGTTTAAATTGTTTTGCGTAGGCGATACTTTACTTTTCAGAGATGAAAAGTAACAAAATCTTCCGTTGAGCGAGGGGTACATCCTAATACCCCCGCTCAACATGGCGACATCCATGTCGCCTCGTGATAGCAAGACTGTTTATGATTCAAAAGTACAAAATAAATAAATCCTCCAAATCACTTTTATGAATAATCAGACGGTTTGACTATATTTATTTACCGCATGATTTGTCTTGGCGATTTGATTGGATCATCTATTTAGAAAATATGCTACACCGCTCAAAATGAACTTTTTTCTGTAGTCTTTGCAATTTGGACTTTTCGACCCACTTTTTCTATATGTTTATATTCCGCGAGTAAGACTATTTTCTCTATAGGTGCTGATTATCTCTTTTTTTATTTACACAACATTAGAGACTCTAATTTTTAATTATAGAAAAATAGAAAAATAGAAAAATAGAAAAATAGAAAAATAGAAAAATAGAAAAATAGATAAAATCATATAAATAAAGATATTAAATTTACATTCCAAACCATTAAAAAGTTGAAAATTAAATTTTATAAAATAATTTTATCTTATAATAATCAAAAATTTAAAAATATATTTCACCTTAAAAAGCAAACTTGGCACACTCTCTGCAATATAACAATCAAGATATTAAAATTTACTTGAGGATGCTGTCATGGCGAACAAGACAATTTTTGCCTCGAAACAACAGGCAAAGCCAAAAACCATTGAATATAATGAAGCTGGTGGACGTGCATATACATTAAAATCTCGTGCCGCATTAGCACAACTCACAGCGACAGGTACGCTGAATCAGACTTTTTATCAAAATGCACAAGTACAACTTGATCATATTCTCAACCTCGCACTTGAAGTAGAGCCTGCATTTGTTGCTAAAACTGCAATTTATGCACGTCAAAAAGCACAGATGAAAGATACACCTGTCGTATTATTGGCATTACTGTCTGAGCTAGATACGGATCTCTTTAAGCAAATCTTTCCATTAATTATCGATAATGGAAAACAGCTTAGAAATTTTGTACAAATCATGCGTTCAGGAATGATCGGACGTAAGTCTTTAGGTTCATTACCAAAACGTATGGTAAACGAATGGATTCTCTCTGCATCTGCTCAACAATTGCTTGCTGCCAATGTTGGGAACAGCCCTTCACTTGCTGATGTACTAAAAATGACGCATCCAAAACCCAAGACTGTTGAACAAGATGCATTTTTTGCTTATGTATTAGGCAAAGAATATCAGTTTGAACAGCTCCCTGCCCAAGTACAGGCATTGGAAAAGTTTCGATCAGGTGTAAGCACAGAATTGCCCAAAGTACCTATGCAACTTTTAACCCATCTGAATCTTACTACACAGCAGTGGGCGGAAATTGCCTGTCATGGTTCTTGGCAAATGCTTCGTATGAACTTAAATACATTTTTACGTCACGATGTCTTCAAAATCAAAGGAATGACTAAAATCATTGCTGACAAATTGATGGATGAACAAGCGATTAAAAAAAGTCGTGTATTCCCCTATCAATTGATGATGGCATGGTCTGCACTTGCTGAAGGTATGCCACCTGAAATTGCCAAAGCATTAAAGTTTGCGGTGCAATGTTCAATTTCAAATGTACCTAAACTCCAAGGTAATGTTGTGATTGCGATTGATGTTTCTGGTTCGATGTCAAGTTCCATCACTGGTTACCGTCAGGGAGCAACCTCACAATTGCGTTGTGTGGATGTAGCAGCATTATTTGCGAGTGCATTTAAATATGTAAATCCAAATATTCGCTTGATGGCTTTTGATACAGAAGTACGTCAGTTATCCAATTTAAGCAAAGTGCAAGAATATTTGAAAAGAAAAAATCTGATGAAACAGCCAAATTTAGAAATTGATATTTTTGCTCTGGCAAAAAAATTTGCCAATATGTGTGGTGGAGGAACGGATTGTTCTAAGCCATTAGCACTATTGGTCAAAGAAAATGCCAAAGTCGATATGGTGATTTATTTCTCGGACAATGAATCTTGGGCAGATCAAATCCCAAGAGCGCATCGCCAAACAGGGATGATGCATTATTGGAAACAGTTAAAACAACTTAATCCTGATGCAAAACTGGTATGTGTTGATTTACAACCTTATGCGACAACTCAACTCCCCGAGCAAAAAGATGTCATGAATATTGGTGGGTTTTCAGATAACGTATTTAAATTGATTGAAAGCTTTGCCAATAATGAAATGCATGTAAATCATTGGATAAGTGAAATCGAAAACATAGACTTAACGCAAATTCAGTCACATGTTAGCTGAGTTTGCTCCCTCATTTAACATCTTGTATTCAAGTCTCTGCATCAAATGATGTAACTTGAGGCAATGATGTTAGATAAAAAGCACAAATGCCATAGGAACTACATTTTTCCAGAATGAAGTGTTTCTATATAAAGTTGTTGTGCTGAGTAAAACTGTTGCCAAATGCAGATAGAACTACATTACTTTGAATAATTGATGTTTTATCGAAAACTTGTTGGCAATATTTAATGCATAAAATGCGTTGAGGACTACATCTTTAATGCGTAGGTCGATGGTTCAAATCCATCCTTTTCATTCTTAGCTAAGATTGAAAAGTAGCTCAGCTGGATAGAGCAACGAAACGTCTTCAACATTTTGTTTATGCAATGCGGTAACCATGATTCAAGTACATCAAATGCAATGAGGACTACATTACTCGTTTGTCGGTGTTTCGATACCACCCTGTGTGGCAACACACAGTAGCTCAGTCGGTAGAGCCACGACCGTCCTCAACTCCTTGTTGATGTATACTTGATCATCATAAATCATGTTGTAATTAAGCAATTACAAATGCAGATCGGATTACATGGTAACGCTTTTGCCCAAGGTTCAAGTCCCGATCATGATGACTCACGAAAATCTGATCAAAATTTGTTGTGATTGCGTTTTTTTAACGTAAGTTCAAACTAACGACATCTTCAAATGATTGAAAAATAATGATCTTAGCGAAGTCTTACTGCGCTTTTTCTTTCTTTGGATCATACTGTCTCAGACAGTTACGGATAACACATCCAAGTATTTTATTTTACTAAAAGTTTTATCGAATGTAGGTAAACCTCATACAGATGAAACTGCATCAAGCCCGTGTTTTAAGAATATCGCTTGTGAATTGATTGACGATTTGCTAGTTTAATCGTTCAATTTAAAACCAGAGACAGGTGTCAGTCTTTAAAACGCAAAACATGTCTATTAAAGTCATCGTGAAAGACGACAATCTCGATCTTGCTTTAGAGAAACTAAGAGTTAAAAAATACTATTTAGAAACCAACCACTGGTATAAGAAATGCCAGAATTATCATGAAAAACCGCCAAGTAAAAGTCGTAAAAAAAACGAACTGAAACTTTTACATGGGCATAGCCAAATCCTAGAAGATGATCCTCTCTCACTCAGGTTAAAAATCCATATCGAAGAACATTATCAACCCACTGATGATCATACGGTATGGGATATGAGCAAAGATTAAGAATCACAGATTTCATCAAACTCAGCTTGGGAGAAAAAATTCTCCCAAGCTAGATTTCATACTATACTCTGCAACATGATAGATACCCTGAATAATAACAATGCGTGCTTGGTTTGCTTTCCTCTTATTTCCTTTATTCATTTTTGTATTTTTATTTTTCTTCTATGTCATTTTTTTGCTTTCACTCACTTTGGGTTGCGGCTTCCATCAAGAGAATATCCCAACCTGCTCAAAAATTTATTATTTTTCAATTATATCAATCTTTCCAATCGCAATTTGGTTCGGTTATTTTACCACTAAATTGGCACCACATTGTGAAAGATATTTGCTGAGTAGTATTTATAACCTAATGTTTTCAATCACTTTATTTACATATTTACAAAGCACCAAAATAAGCCTGATCTTTTCAATCGGTTTTAGCCTACTTTTCTTATTATGTTTAGGTAGTGGTTGTTTTATATTTTATTTAAAATATAAAAAAAGATAAATTTCTATCTAAAATAATATTTAAATTTGCGTATTTTTTTTTAAAATATGTATTTAAAGAAAAATTTAAATACATTTATTAATTAAACATCAATATCTTATAAAATAAAATCAATTAAAAAACAAAGTTGGCACACTCTCTGCAATATATAGAGCATACATCATGAGATGTATATAAATATCACCTGCCTGCAACCGCTTGGCAGGCAGGTTTTGCAAAGGATAAAAGCTATGACTATGTCAGTATCAGAACAAATTGAAAAACAAGCATCCAATGAACGTGCTTATAATATTATTCAGGATAAAAAAGGTGTCCCTATAAAAATGTGGACCAAAGGTGTGCCTGTCGATGAGAAATCCAAAGAACAATTATTAAAGACAGCGCAAATGCCATTTATTTATAAATGGATGGCAGTGATGCCAGATGTACATGTCGGAATCGGAGCAACGATTGGGAGTGTTATTCCAACCAAAGGTGCAATTATTCCCGCTGCTGTTGGTGTAGATATTGGTTGTGGGATGATGGCAGCACGCACCTCGCTTACAGCTTCAGACTTACCTGATAATTTACATGCACTGCGTACCGAGCTTGAACGCTTAATCCCGCATGGAATGACCAAAGGTCGTGGTCGCCGAGATCGTGGGTCTTGGGATACACCAACAGCGCGAGTAGACCAAGCTTGGGCTGAGTTAGTGGCGGATTTTGAATACATTTGTACGAAGCACCCACGTTTAAAAAATACCAATAATCATAAACAGTTAGGTACTTTGGGAACTGGGAATCACTTTGTTGAAATCTGTTTAGACGAACTTCAACAGGTGTGGATCATGCTACATTCAGGCTCTCGCGGTGTAGGAAATGCAATCGGTAATCACTTTATCGAACTGGCACGTAAAGATATGCAAAAGCATTTTATTAACTTGCCTGATAAAGATTTAGCTTACTTGGTAGAAGGTACGGAGCATTTTGACGACTATTGGTTTGCGGTTGGGTGGGCACAACGTTTTGCCATGAAAAACCGTGAGTTAATGATGGAAGCGGCTGTGCAAGCTTTGCGTATCATTATAAATAAACCCTTTAATGCTAAGGTTGAGGCGGTTAATTGTCATCATAATTATGTGGATAAAGAAGAACACTTTGGTCAGGAAGTACTGGTAACACGTAAAGGTGCTGTACGTGCCCGTTTGGGTGAGTATGGGATTATTCCGGGTTCAATGGGTGCTAAGTCATTTATTGTCAAAGGTAAGGGAAATCAGGAATCTTTCTGCTCATGTTCACATGGTGCTGGTCGTGTATATAGCCGTACTGCAGCGAAAAAGTTGTTTACTGTAGAAGATCAGATTGAACAGACCCAAGGTGTAGAATGCCGTAAAGATGCAGCCGTGATTGATGAGATTCCATCGGCATATAAGCCAATTGAAGATGTGATGAAAGCGCAAAGCGATTTGGTTGAAGTGGTTTACACTTTAAGTCAGGTTGTTTGTGTAAAGGGATAATATCGTGATCAACAATATCTCTAATCCGAGCATAACTGAAATTCGAGCATGGGCATTTTCTGATACATATTTGCCTACTACAGAATGGGATTTATATTTGGTCTGGAAAGATGAATTATTACTTTTTCTGGAGCTCGCAGTAGACCATAAATGCAATAAGCAGAATTATTTTAAGTATCTGCTTTATTATATGGTTGCTTATCAATTTAAAAGATTAAGTGATCCCTTTGAAAAAAATTTGGTTTTACATCGGTATTTGAATGAGTCTAAACAGATAAAGCATGGAGATATTCGTATCTGGAGAAATGAGATTATAGCCTTACAACGAAACATACACTCTTTTTCATATGATGTATGGATTGAAAAAGGACTTATATATCATAAAACTTTTTGTCTTTCCCAAATCGCTGCAAAATGAATGTGAGTAATGCCAATGGATCGCTATAAACAAATCAAGATCACTCGTTACAATCTTTTGGCTAACCAAGCAATCCATTTTGAATTACCACAAGAGCCCTACATTGTTGTGCTTGCAGTATATAACAACAATGTAACTAATGATTGGCGCAATCAATGCAGTGATTGGATTGTAAAATCTGAAGTATGCTATTGGGCTTTAGCTTGGGGGCATGAATGTTCAATTTGGGATGATGCATTAGATTACTCTTATTTAGAATTTTGTAATTATGACCTACCTGAAGACGATGATTATAATTTCATGACCACTTGGCATGAAAATCAAACTTTAGAAGATGTTATAGAGTTTGCCGAATCAACTCCAGTTGATACATTGCCTCAGCAAACCTTATATGAAATTGTGGTGTTAAATATCAATTAAAGATATAGGAAAAATAAAATGAAACTTGCAGAAGCACTTTTATTACGAAGCGATCAACAAAAGAAAATCGCTTCATTGAAACAACGTATCAATGCAAATGTATTGGTACAAGACGGTGATGAACCATCGGAAGATCCAAACGAGTTATTAAAGCAAGTATTTGCATTAACTCAAGAATCTCAAAAACTTGTTTATGCCATTCATCAAACCAATGCTTTGGCAAAACTTACAGATGGTCGTTCATTATTGGCTTTACTGACTCAACGTGATGAGCTTGTGGAGCGCCATAAAATTTTAACGTCTGCCATCAGCAACACTCAACGTGAACCAGATCGCTATAGTGCACGTGAAATCAAATGGCATAAGGTAATTCCAGTATCATCTTTGCAAAAACAATCCGATGATATCAGTGCCAAATTACGTGATTTAAATGTATTAATACAAGCCACAAACTGGCAAGTTGATTTACTGGACGTTTAAAGCGATCATTTAAAAGCTTTGATCGGCTTTAGTCGATCAGATTTGGAATATATTGGGCGAGTACAAGATCTAAGGCTGTATAGATTGAAATAAAAGTCAGCATCATTTTTGGGTAATGACAGCGAAGCGGATTTAGGGCGGAAACGAACCAATCAATCCATCACTAAGCATCATTTAAACCTTTGTGAATCAAAGTGACTATTTATATAGCATTACCACGTACTGACAATATATTTCACTTTTTCTCAAATGATTCGTCATTTGAGATCACCCGAACATACTGGGCGAGTGCAAGATCCTCTACCTCCACAACACAGGATTGAAAATAGTGTAGTGGCTTGATGAGCGAGCGGGTTAGCTTAAAACCATAAGCACAAATCAACCCATCACTACAAACAAGGCAAACCTTTGTGAAAGCAAAGTCACAATGCACCTAGCATCACCATGTACTGACAGTATGTTCACCTTTTTTCTGGAGTTTGAATGAATTACCCCTGTTCTTATTGTCATCATGACACTCGAGATCAGCCTCTGGTAATTTTGACTATGAAATTTGTCCCGTTTGTCTTTGGGAATATGACTGTGTAGAAAATAATGATGCAAATTCAAAAGTGGAGCGAATGCGATCTCTTTAGCTGAGGTACAGTATAACGATCCATAATATGGTGTAAGTGAATTACATTTTATAAAACATGTCCGAAAACCAAATGATTTAGAAAGAAATGATGAAATAGAAAATGAACACATTAGTAAAAAATAAATCCATCCAAATAGATGGCTCACTGGGCGAAGGCGGCGGGCAAATTTTAAGAACTGCGCTTTCCCTATCTATGCTAACAGGTATTCCTTTTGAGCTTATCAATATCCGTGCAGGTCGAAAGAAACCTGGCTTAATGCGTCAGCATTTGGTTTGCGTACAAGCTTCTCAACGTATCAGTCATGCAATTGTTGAAGGTGCTGAGTTAAATTCACAAAAATTGTATTTTCAACCTCAACAGGTTCAGCCAGGAAAATATGATTTTCATATCGGTTCCGCAGGTAGCACAATTTTGGTTTTGCAAACACTCCTTCCTGCACTCATGATGCAACCAGAAGTAAGTCAATTGAGTATTCACGGCGGAACACATAACCCTTTGGCACCCACAGCAGATTTTATTCAACATTGTTTCCTGCCTTTTATTCAAAAGCTTGGCATAGAAGTTGATTTTAAATGCGAACGCGCTGGCTTTTTTCCGATTGGTGCAGGTCAAATCAATATCACCATTCATCCATGGAACAATAAACTTGAGCAATCTATTTTAACCAAGGGTAAATTACTGGAAATACATGGCTTTGCAGCAGCCTTAAACATCCAACAAGATATTGCAGATCGAGAGTTAGATGTCTTGAATAATAAACTTGGTTTAAATCAACGTAAACGTATTAATTTTCAAGGGATCAGCCAAGGCAACACTGCATTTGTTATCTTAAATTATGAACACCATCAACAAGTCTTTTCAGCTTTAGGTGAAAAGAAAAAATGTGCTGAAAAAGTGGCACATGATTTAGCCAAAGAGGTGAAAGCCTATTTGAACTCACATGCTGTGGTTGATGAATATTTAGCCGACCAACTTTTATTACCTTTGGCTTTAGGCAAAGGTGGTGAATTTACAGCACAAGTATTGAGCGATCACACTAAAACCCAAGCTGAAATGATTCAAAAATTTTTAGACTGTGATATTCAGATCGAAGCATTAAACGATATTTTTAAGATCCGTGTGGTGACTTAATCTTTGCCTTATGATGGCTTAACCATTAAATTGCCCACCCTTTTAATCACTTATCCTAATGTGCCAATTCATATTAATTTTCATGTTTATTGGCACATTATGTAAATATTTATTATGACTATCCATTATATAATCAATACCTTAGATCAATGTATTTTTAAATTGAACTAAAATATTCAAATAAAGGATAAGGGAAATGAAGAAAGTTTTATTTGGGGCAATGTCTATGGTGCTTTTTACATCTTCAGCTTTTGCAGAGGATATCACAGGGACTTGGCGTTATATTGACGACAAAACAGGCGAAGCCAAAGGTTTGGTTAAAATCGAAAAACAAAGTAATGGAACTTATGCAGGAACAGCTTTAAAAGCAACACCACGTCCAGGCTATACACCTAAAGAATTTTGTACCAATTGCCCTGCCCCTTATACCAATAAACCGATCATTGGTTTACAAGTAATCTCTGGCTTAAAAACAGATGATCATGTGAATTACACCGATGGAAAAATCATTGATCCTGTTTCTGGAAAAATCTACCGCCTAAAAGGCAAGATCAGCCCGAATGGTAAAAAACTATTTCTTCGTGGTTATTTAGGTATTTCAGTCGTAGGTCGTAGCCAAACTTGGTTACGTGTAGAGTAATTTAACCTTTTCATTAAGACAGCTTATATAAGCTGTCTTTTTTATTTCACCCCAATAATAACGCTGAACACTTAGATTTAACTGTCTAAAGCAAGTTGATATAAAAAATCCAAATGGGTGGGAGCATCCCCCTTATCCAAATTCAAATCACTGGCACGACCACCTAATCGAAGTGCAGGCAGATAACAATACATTTGATCATGCGCTAATTTTCCATATTTTTCTTGTGCTTGGCTCAGTGCTGATTTTTCTAAAAACTGCTCTATGATTTCATCATCACATAACCATTCATTAAAAAAGTCATTCAATGACCAAACCGTTACTCCAATATCAGAATTGTGTGGATCCATAAACGAGATATCTTCATCTCCCGCATCGCTTAGACGCCGATAGTAGAACACTATTCCAAAAGCAGATATTGCAATAGGCAACCGCGTCATATCAGGTTCATCTTTCATTAACCATGACCACAATACGTCCTGATAACGTTCAGGATCAATGATCTGAATTAGACCATTCCCATAGAAACCAAAACCATGCTCACGCCAGAGCTCTAACAACGCTTCTGGTAAAAAATCCTGATACATTTTTATAATTTCATTACTGACTTTATTTCCTTGTTTATCTACAGGAAACTTATTGATAAATGTTTGTAATTTCATCATTATTCTCTAAGCTTAAATCATTATTCTATAATTTCAATTGTTGGTCGAGCAATGTAATCCAGACTCAGCCTTTCCATTCAAAACCACTAAAGGCATTATCTTGTTTTAAAGAATTTTCCACAGCATTTGCCAATTGCTTAATCATGCTTTGAGTGGCTATTTTTTTAAACCACACCTGCTCTTCATCAGCATGTGCAGAAATCTCACAGGTCAACAAACCTTGATCATTTAAACGACAATTCACCCCTAAACCTATCGGATGATTTTCCACACTCACTGCCAAATCTTCATGAGAAGATGTCGTTTCCGCCTTAAAACCATATTGAGAAAGTTGTTTTAACAATAAATCCGTTACATACGTCTGAGTAACATGGCATGCATTTTGACCATAACCATTGCTTTTAACATGATTTTCGCAGTTTGCAGTAAATTGTAATGTTCTCATTGCTTCATCCAAAAGGCTTTATAGTTGTATGGTTTTAGAATAAGCAATATAAACAAAACAGCCAAGCTTTTGCTTGGCTGTTTTCAATTAATTATACAAATATTAGACAAGTATTATCGAGACACGATTCCGCTTTATTCAGAAACTTGAATCTCAAGTCCAGCCTGATTCGAAAGCTGAGTGAATGTAGGGAAACTAGTGGCAACAGTTTCAGTTCCCACAATTTTAATCTCACCAGAATTACGTAAACCAGCCATTGAGAAACTCATTGCAATACGATGATCATGATGTGATTCAATTTCACCACCAGTGAAAATCGCAGACCAGTCTCCTGACTTACCTTTTCCTTCGATGATGATGCCATCATCTGTAGGCGTACAATCTATACCTAAAGTCTTTAAACCATCAGCCATCACTTGAATACGGTCAGATTCTTTGACTCTTAATTCAGCTGCACCTGTCAGAACAGTTTGCCCTTCAGCACATGCAGCAGCAATAAACAAAGATGGAAATTCATCAATCGCCAATGGCACTTGATCTTCAGGCATATGAATACCTTTCAACGTACGCGTACCACGAATACGAATATCTGCAATCGGCTCACCGCCAGCGATGCGTTCATTTTCAACAGTGAGGTCTGCACCCATTTGTTTAAGAATTTCAATAACACCTGTACGTGTTGGGTTAATCCCAACGGCTTCAAGCGTAACATCTGAACCCTCTGTAATCGCAGCACCCACCATAAAGAATGCAGCAGAAGAAATATCTGAAGGAACTTGAATCTCAGTTCCTACCAACTTTCCACCACCTTGCAGTGAAATACGATTTCCTTCTGTTTTTACCTCATAACCAAATGCACGCAACATACGTTCTGTATGATCACGTGTTGGTTCTGGTTCAGTAACAGATGTTTCACCTTCAGCCCATAAACCCGCCAACAGAATCCCTGATTTCACCTGTGCAGAAGCCATAGGTAAATCGTAATGAATTCCTTTTAATGCTTGAGCACCCGTAATAGAAACAGGCGGTGTACCACGTTCGCCCGTAGTTTGAATCTGTGCGCCCATTTCACGCAAAGGCTTGGCTATACGCTCCATTGGACGTTTAGACAAAGAAGCATCACCCGTCATAACAGAGTCAAATTGTTGTGCAGACAACATTCCTGAGAGCAAACGCATTGAGGTGCCCGAGTTCCCCATATACAACGCTGTTTTAGGCGCTTTTAAGCCATTGATTCCCACACCATGAATGGTCACTTCACCATTTTTCGGACCTTCAATACTTACCCCCATATCACGGAACGCTTGAAGTGTTGCTAAAGCATCTTCACCTTCGAGAAAGCCCGTCACATGTGTAGTTCCTTCAGCAATCGCTCCAAACATGATGGAACGATGAGACACTGACTTGTCACCTGGTATGGTAAATTTACCCTTAAAAGTCTTCTCACCCGGCAAAATGGTAAATTGTTGTGTCACCTTATTTTTCTCCATCAAAGGTTTATTGGCGAGCATATGATTGAAATGTTGGCGTGCCGCTTGTGCATGACCAAGCAATCCCATCAAGGCTTGTGAATTTTCATCTTCAATCAGTTGACGCAAAGTTGCGAGTTGCGTTTCAAATCCATCTACAGCTTTGAGTATGGCTTTTTTATTGGCAAAAAAAATGTCATGCCACATCTGTGGATCACTGGCTGCAATACGTGAAAAATCTCGAAATCCACCAGCTGCATAGCGGAAAATATCTAAATTATCTTCCCGGTTTGCAAGCTGTTCAACCAGATTAAATGCCATCAAATGCGGTAAATGACTGGTATGCGCCAAAACCTCATCATGCTTTTCAACATCCATACAAATCACTTCAGCTTTAGCTGCCTGCCAAAGTTGAATCAGCTTTTCAACAGCCCATTCCGCACTACTTGGTAACGGCGTTAAAATCACTTTGTGATTGGCAAATAAATCCACCTTACCTGCATGAACACCCGTATGTTCAGCACCAGCAATAGGATGTCCGGGTACAAAACCGACCGGAATATTCTGACCATATACAGCATGTGCAGCTTCGACCACATTGCCTTTGGTACTGCCTACATCGGTAATAATCGCATTTTCAGATAGATAAGGTTTTATTGTTTCGAGAATTTTTTGCGTTGCACGAACAGGCAAAGCCAAAACAATTAAATCTGCATCTCGAACTGCATCAACTGGATCACTAAAACCTTCAGAAATAATCCCTAAAGCTTTAGCATCTTCTAAGGTTTTTTTTGAACGTGTTGCAGCAACAACATTTTCTGCAAGATGTTCTGCTGCGATCACACGCGCCAAACTTGAGCCAATCAGCCCAAGTCCAATAAAAGCAACTTTTTTAAATAAAGGTTGTGACATGACGATTTTAAACTACCCTCTTCACAACAACTTTAAAGTACAGCGATTGGATAAGAACCCAGTACACGTACTTCTTTAACTAACGGGCGTATATCCTCAATCGCAGCTTTAACATTGTCTTGTTCCACATGACCCTCTAAGTCGATGAAGAATACATATGCCCATTTCTCAGGCAATGCTGGACGGGTTTCAATACTGGTCAGACTAATATTGTGCTTGGCAAATGGTGCAAGAATTTCCAACAAAGCACCAGCACGATCATGTGCTGAAATTAACAATGACGTTTTATCATTACCGCTTTGTGGAACTTTCTCACGCCCAATCACCAAGAAACGTGTGGTATTTTCAGGATTATCTTCAATATTGCCGTGCAAGATTTCCAAGTCATAAATACTTGCAGCGACATCAGATGCAATTGCTGCCGAATGCCATTCATTACGAATACGACGAGCAGCTTCTGCATTAGAACTTAAAGCAACACGCTCCACACCCGGATAATGAGCATCAAGCCATTTGCGACATTGTGCTAAGGTTTGTTGATGCGCATAAATTTGTTTAATGCTGTCCTTACGTGTATTTGATGAAATCAGGAATTGATGATGAATACGTAATTCAACCTCACCAATCACATTCAAATGCGATGCTTTAAAACAATCTAATGTATGGTTAACAACCCCTTCTGATGAGTTTTCAACGGGTACTAAACCATAGTGCGCACTTCCTGCTTCAACCTCACGGAATACTTCATCTATTGTTGGCAATGGGCGAACCACAGCATCTTGACCAAAATGTTTTAAGACTGCTGAGTGAGTATACGTTCCGACTGGACCCAAGAATGCAATACTTTGTGGTGCTTCAAGTGCTAAGCATGCAGACATAATTTCACGGAATAAACGAGCCATTGTTTGATCTGACAAAGGTCCTTCATTACGCTCCATAACTTTACGTAAAACTTGTGCCTCACGTTCTGGACGATAAAACAACGGATTCTCTTCTGATGCAAATTTTGCTTTAGCAACTGCTTCCGCCAGTTTTGCACGGCGATTGATGAGTTGTTGAATTTGTTGATCTACAGAATCAATATCTTCACGGATTTGAGCAAGATCTAGAGAAGTCGTTTTTTGATCATCGTTGATCATTGTTATATCGCCCTTTGAAAGTCAAGAATTACGAAAAGTCTAAGTTTTAGACCCAAAACAGTATAACAATAGTTCAGTTAAATTTGTTGAGCAATAACGCTTTTATCGATGATTCCGTTATTGCCACCACTTTGAATAAAATATCAGCAATGTATGAACAAACTCCGCTATCCATTACTTACAAAGTAGCTATGGAATTTTAAGCATTGCCCACTATGATTAAAATTAAAAGCGGATTTCGAGACAAAGAAAATGAATAAAAAAATCGCTGTTCTCATCACCCATGATTTCGAAGATACGGAATATCATCATCCCGTAGAAGCTTTTCGTGCCGCAAGTCATTCTGTTCGAAATATAGAAAAATCCGCAGGCAACATTGTCTATAGCCAACAACGTAAATCTTCCGTCAGTATAGATTTAGGTATAGATGATATTTCAGTTAAAGATTTTGATGCCTTAATGATTCCAGGCGGGCAATCACCTTATCATTTAAAGAAAGATCCGCGTTTCATTGATTTTCTCCGCAGTTTTGCCAATGCACAAAAACCGATTTTTCTGTGTTGTTACAGCCCTCAACTCTTGATCGACGCACAGATTGCAATTGGTCGTCGTTTGACCTCGATTGATGAATTGATCAAAGAATTAAAAGATGCGGGCGCGGTTATTTTTGATCGTGAAGTTGTGAACGACAATAATCTTTATATTTCTTCACGTTCGACCTATGAATTGCCCATTTTTATCGATGAATGCTTAAATGTATTGAAGGTTTGATTGAATTTTTATTCACGATTCAGCATTAAACCAAAGATACATTTTAAACCTTATATTCAAATTTAACCTGATAATTTCTTGTTATTGATTAAACAGATAAAGCAATTGAGAATAAAATTCTGTCGCCTAAGTAGATTTTTTCTTTGTTACGAATTTCTGCTTTAAGTGGTAGTAAATAACCTTCTGATTGCTTGTCTGGAAATATTGAAGTTTTCCATACACTTTGCCCTACTATCACAGTAACAGATATAAGACCCCAACTTTGCCTTTGAAGTAGATAGTTTTTTATTTCCATGGCTTGTTGTTTAGGAATAATCACATAGTGCCAGCCACCAGCACCAGAATAGCGTTGAACTGTGGATTCAACTGAAAATTGTATTTTATTGTCAATCATTTAATTTTCTCTCAAAATTTAAACTTTCCTCATGATTATATGTATTCCTTTTACCCCCTCTAAGAACAATCAATATGATTACCTTATCCTAAATTCGATATAAAATTCTTGATAAAATATCATACTCAAAAACACATCCGTAACTGTTTGAGGCAGAACTACTTTTATAAAATTCTTATTTTTAATCGTTTAATTTAAACCACTTCAAGTCTTGATCATAAAAATAAACTGCACATGCTCCCTAAAAAGCATGAACAGTTTAGATATTCATTTTCTTAAAAAAATTAACGACCGATGATTCCACGAGCGACGATTTCTTTCATAATCTCATTTGTTCCTCCATAAATACGTTGAATACGGGCATCTACAAAGAAACGAGAAATTGGATATTCCGTCATATAGCCATAACCACCAAAGAGTTGCAGCAAACTATCGATAATTTTCATTTGCATATCCGTACTGAAACTTTTCAAAGCCGCCGCAGTTTCTACATCCAATTTATTTTCTTTATATAATGCTAAATTCTGATTATAAAATGCTGCAGTTGCCAATTCGTCAATTTTAGCTTGTGCTAAAACAAATCGAGTATTTTGAAAACTACCAATTTTCTGACCAAATGCTTGGCGCTCTTGCACATATTGAGTCGTTACATCAATTGCTCCACGAATCGCACCCAATGCTGTTGCAGCAATTGCAGTACGTTCACGAGGAAGTTCTTGCATCAAATAAGCAAAACCTTGACCAGCATTGCCCAATAACTGGTTGGCAGGAACTTTCACATTATCAAAGAATAATTCCGAAGTATCTTGAGAGTGCAACCCAATTTTATCGAGATTGGTTCCCTTTTTAAAACCATCCAAGTGAGTATCGACCAATAACAATGAAACACCTTTGGCACGAGCTTGTGGATCTGTTTTTGCTGCCAATACGACTAAATCTGCATGCTGACCATTTGAAATGAAGGTTTTTGAACCATTCAATAGATAATGATCACCATTCAAAATAGCACTACTACGCATACCTTGTAAGTCCGAACCAGCACCTGGTTCAGTCATTCCAATAGCACCAACCACCTCACCAGCGACCATTTTAGGCAACCAATATTGTTTCTGTTCTTCATTGGCTATATGCAAAATATAAGGCGCTGCAATTTCAGAATGACATGAGATTGCCGTAGATAATGCACCATAACCTGCACGTGCTGACTCTTCGACCAACATCAACGAGTATTCTGTTGGGACACCATAACCGCCATATTGCTCAGGAACATCGACACAAAGATAGCCATTTTCACCCAATAATGACCACACTGATCGTGGCATCAAGCCTTCTTTTTCCCATTGCTCATAAAATGGAGCAACATGTTCTGCCATAAAGCGTTTGAAGTTATCACGAAAAAGTTCTAAATCTGCATCATATGCCAACATATTTATATTCCTTTCAACCTGAGTTTTTGATTTTATGATGTATAGCATCCTAATCATTTTTTTTAAGCTTGTCATGATCGCATGAGGTCATTTTTTTTTGGCACTTTTGCCAATCCATAAAGCTGCTTTATAAGACTTTGTTATAAAAAAAGAGCAATTGATTTAAACCAACTGCTCTTTGGTGATATATCGAGATTTGGATAATTTGTGTAGATTAAAACAAACGAATCAGAACTTATTGTCTCTCAGCATAGGAAGTGAAGAATTCAATTTAGTCACTTCATTGAATAATTTTCCGACAAGGGATGGAATTAAGGCATCTGCCATTTGCGCTGCTTGTAAACCAAGTTTCTCACCCAATGTCGGTTTACGACGTGTTTGAATCACATAAACATCGTGTTGTGGGAGCAAACTCAGTAAATATTCATCCGAAGTCTGTAACTTATCGACCAAGTTCAAATCACGAGCATCCTCACCATACCAATGCTCGCCTGTGGCTACTTTTTCCACATTCAATTGCGGACGATATTTTTCAACAAAATGTTTAAATAATTGATGGGTTTGTTGTAGTTCTTCTTCAAATTTAGCTTTGCCTTCAGGTGTATTTTCACCAAACATTGTCACGGTACGTTTAAACTGCCCTGCGGTATATAGTTCAAAATCAACATGGTGCTCTTTTAACAGTCGATTAAAGTTAGGCACTTGCGCAACCACACCAATCGAACCCACTACAGCAAATGGCGCAGAAACAATTTCACTGGCAATACACGCCATCATATAACCGCCACTAGCAGCAACTTTGTCCACACAAATAGTCAAGTGAAAACCAGCATCACGTAAACGAACCAATTGTGCTGCTGCCAAGCCATAACCATGCACCATTCCACCTGGGCTTTCTAAACGAACCACCACACGATCTCGCCCAGCTTTTGCTGTTGCTAAAATCAAGGTAATTTCTTCACGTAAATTCTCTACAGCAGAAGCTTGAACATCACCTTTAAAATCTAAAACATAGATTTTTTGATTATGCTTTTTACGTACACGTGCTTCTTTGACCAATTGTTGTGTCAACTGCAAAAGCTCAAGTTTAGATGCAGTTGATTGAGCAATTCTTTTTCTTTGTTCATTAATTCGTGCATTTAAATGACTAATACGAATTTCTGCGGGAACTTTAGGTAAATGAAATAACATAGAATTTATAATCTCGAATATCTGGATAAATGCTTTTCCATTAAGATGCGGACGGATTGAATAAATTTCAATACATATTTTGAAAAATTCGACAAATCTCTAGTCACTTTACGTCCCACTTATTGTTTTGCTAACACCGATTCAGGTGTAAAAATTATAGATGTTTTCCAATTTGTTTAACGCAGATCAGCAATCCAAAATTTTAGTTATAAAACGTATATATTTTTTTTATAAAAAATTAACTACCTCCAAGATTAACGATACTTTTACTTAAAATAATCCACTTTTTATTAATCGTTTTTACGTCTAAATAAATGATGATTAATTCATAAAAATATAGTCATCAATGATACAAAACAGCTTTCAATGCTTTTTATATAACTTTATGCCAATCTTTGTAGGACAAATTCACAAAAAAAACATAGACATGATTTTTCCAACTACATCATACAAAAATAAAATACTAGGTATTTAATTTATTGATAATTTGATATTTATCACATTTTTTTATCTAAATAACATATTTGTTATTTTAATTTATTTATTTAAAATCAACACGTTAAAACGAGAATCACATTTTTTAATTTTATGGTTTTTTAATAATCATTTCTTTAGGAAATGTTGAATTTTATCAACATCAAGGATAAGGAATGAGTATGGATATCTCTTCACACGATGAACACCTACCACCTAAAAAGCAAAAGTTTTATCAAATCCTGTATGTTCAAGTCATTTTTGCAATCGTACTTGGTATCCTTTTAGGGCACTTTTGGCCAGATATTGGTGCGAGTTTAAAACCTTTAGGTGATGCCTTCATCAAATTGGTTAAAATGATTATTGCGCCGGTAATTTTTCTGACAGTGGTCACAGGAATTTCAGGCATGAAACATATGGGAACAGTAGGTCGTGTTACTGGTAAAGCGATGCTTTACTTCATAACATTTTCTACACTGGCATTAATTGTCGGTATGATTGTTGCCAATATTATTCAACCTGGGCATGGTTTAAATATTGATCCAACAACATTAAAATCAGACAAAGTGGCTGAATACGCTGAGAAAGCACACGATGCTTCTATCGTTGATTTCTTAATGAATATCCTTCCTACCACCATCCTTAGCCCGCTAACCAGTGGTGACATTCTGCAAGTCCTTTTTGTTGCTGTACTATTTGGTTTGTCTCTTG
This sequence comes from Acinetobacter sp. Ag2, assembly GCF_001005515.1. NCBI lineage: Bacteria > Pseudomonadati > Pseudomonadota > Gammaproteobacteria > Moraxellales > Moraxellaceae > Acinetobacter > Acinetobacter sp. Ag2. Next base: position 14,907 of record NZ_LBNA01000056.1, on the reverse strand, counting down.
CTGCGGTGGGTGAAAAAGGTCAGCCTATTGTTGATTTCTTAAATAACTTAACAGCACCAGTATTTCACTTGGTGGGAATGCTGATGAAATTTGCTCCGATTGGTGCATTCGGTGCTATGGCATTTACAATTGGTAAATATGGTATTGAAAGTATTGGTAATCTTTTACTTTTAATCATGACTTTCTACATTACTGCATTGTTGTTTATTCTGGTTATTTTAGGTGCTGTTGCACGCTATAATGGATTTAGAATTACAGACCTGATTCGTTATATCAAAGATGAATTGTGGCTGGTGCTTGGAACGAGTTCTTCTGAAGCAGCACTTCCATCGTTAATGCGTAAAATGGAAAAAGCTGGTTGTGAAAAATCTGTGGTGGGACTCGTAGTTCCAACAGGTTACTCATTCAATCTGGATGGTACCAATATCTATATGACGATGGCTGCCCTATTTATCGCACAGGCATGTAATATTGATTTGAGCATTCAAGATCAAGTTCTTTTGTTACTTGTAGCAATGCTCAGCTCTAAAGGTGCTGCTGGTGTAACTGGCGCAGGTTTTATTACTTTGGCTGCAACACTTTCTGTCGTTCCTGCTGTGCCTGTTGCGGGTATGGCTTTAATCCTTGGTATTGACCGCTTTATGTCAGAGTGTCGCGCACTAACCAATTTAGTCGGTAATGCTTGCGCAACAATCGTTGTAGCGCGTTGGGACAATGCTTTAGACAAAGATAAATTGGCTGCTGCATTCGCTCATCCACCAAAGTCACATTATGATGAAAAAGCAGTAGAACAACATCGTGAAGACCCAATGGACTAGTTAAAAATTGAGTATAAAAAGAGCCATCAGGCTCTTTTTTTATTGATCTAAATCTAATGACCACACAATTGATTCGATTAAACTGCACCGATACAGATGCTTAAATCATACATCTCCCCCCAATATACTCATCTGATTTTGAAATCAGTCGGTGTACTAAATAAAAATATTCCTTTTTCATTCAATGATGATCATTCATGCCAATTAGATTGATTTATTTCCTTACTCAAACAGTCAGGATTGATCTATTTCACAGCATTATTTAATAGGTATTGATTATTCATCTGCGGATCAAAACAATATTTTTTAAATATAAAAAAGAGCCTTTCGGCTCTTTCATTTTAATACTTCGCTGAACTTAACCAAAACGACCTGTAATATAAGCTTCAGTCAATTGATGATCTGGTTGTGTAAATACTTTCTCTGTGGAATTCACTTCAATCAAATCACCCAAGTGGAAGTATGCAGTTCGATCAGAAACACGCGCTGCCTGTTGCATTGAGTGGGTCACGATTGCAATGGTGTATTGAGTAGAGAGTTCAGAAATCAGCTCTTCAACTTTTGCAGTTGCAATTGGGTCCAAAGCTGAGCACGGCTCGTCCATTAAAATCACTTCAGGACTTACAGCTATGGTACGTGCGATACACAAACGTTGTTGTTGACCACCAGAAAGACCCGTACCCGGTTGGCTTAGTCGATCTTTAACCTCATCCCACAGACCTGCTTTACGCAAACTGTTTTCAACAATTTCCTCTAAATCGTACTTATCTTTTGCCAAACCGTGTAGTTTTGGACCATAAGCAACATTATCAAAAATTGATTTCGGAAATGGATTTGGCTTTTGGAAAACCATACCGACTTGAGCACGTAACAGCACCACATCAAGATTTGGGTCATAGATATCTTGGTTATCTAAACGTACTTTACCCGTCACACGACAGCTATCAATCGTATCATTCATACGATTCAAAGTACGTAAAAATGTTGATTTACCACAACCTGATGGACCAATAAATGCAATCACTTCATTTTCATAAACTTGAAGATCAATACCTTTAATCGCTTCTGATTCACCATAGTAAACATGTACATCTTCAGCACTAAGTTTGACTGTCGTATTTTTTTCTTTCTTCGGTGTTGAAGATTCAAACTGAGAGACAAAAGATGTATTTGCTTGCTTTTGTTGATGCTCAGTGGATGTAAATTGAGATTGTTCAGAATTCACGGTTGTATCCTGTTTTAAGGAATTTTTAGTTTCTACAGTATTCATCTATTCTGCCCTCTTTTACCAACGAACTTCAAATTTCTTACGTAACCAAATTGCAAAGCTGTTTAAACCCACCATTAGTGCCAATAACACAATGATTGCAGCAGCTGTACGACCTTCAAAGAAGTTACGCAATTCATTACCTTGCCATAAGTAAACTTGAACAGGTAAAGCTGTAGATTGATCGAGTGGAGATACTGGAATATTCGCAACGAATGCACTCATACCAATTAACAGCAACGGTGCTGTTTCACCCAGTGCATGAGCAATACCAATAATCGCACCTGTCATAATTCCCGGTAATGCCAAAGGAAGTACATGATGAAATACGGTTTGCAAACGCGAAGCGCCTATACCGAGTGCCGCTTGGCGAATTGATGGGGGTACTGCTTTAAGTGAAGCACGTGTAGTAATAATGACCGTTGGTAAAGTCATTAAACTGAGCACCAAACCACCAACCAGCGGTGCTGATATAGGCAGATGCATCCAACCAATAAAGATCGCTGCACCCAGCAGACCAAATACAATCGATGGAACTGCTGCAAGGTTATTGATGTTGACTTCAATAATGTCTGTAATAAAGTTCTTTGGTGCAAATTCCTCTAGGTAAATCGCACTTGCAACACCCAATGGAATAGAAATCACAATCACAATCAACATCATGAATAATGACCCCATAAATGCACCTGCTAGACCAGCCGTTGCAGGCGAACTACGTGAATCTGGGTTGGTAAACATTTGCGTGTTGAACGTACGACTGATAATGCCTTTCGCAGCCAAATCATCTGAAAGCTTACGTACTTCAGGGCTTAACTGTTGCTGATCATCTGGTAATGAACGATCGATATGCCCTGCTAACCAAACATCAATGTTTGCGTCTGCAAGGAAATTTAATTCAACTTTTTTACCCACTAAAGATGGATCTTTAAACACCATATCACGAATACGATATGCTTCAGAGCTGGTATAAAGGCTAGAAAGGTCGTCACGACGACTTTCAAGTGATGGATCTTTAGAAATAATGCCGTTTACAATCAACGCATCCCAATCCACCATACCCATTTTAGTTTGCCAGTCTACATAGCGCTCTTGAAACACAGCTGGAGACTCGCCGACTTTTTGTGTTGGTTTTGGACCAGCATCAATCACAGTTGGATCAAAATAGACAGGTACGGTCATACTTGCTTGCCAAAATGCAGGAAGCCCCTTGTATAAGATACTTCCAAACAAAATCGCGACAAATGCCAGTCCCATAATCACGGCAGAAAAGCCAACAAAACGGAATGTCTTTTCTTTACGATGACGTTTTGATAATGAACTTGCGATTTTAGCTTTACGCTTTTCACGTAGTTCTGCGGCAACTTGAGGATCAAATACATTTTGATCCACTGGAGATGTATTTGATGTACTCATTCGTATTGCTCACGGTATTTACGCACAATGTAAAGTGCGACAATGTTTAGACACAATGTAATAGTGAATAGCGTCAGACCCAATGCAAAGGCAACCAATGCCTGTGGGCTTGCAAAGTCAGTATCGCCAGTTAACTGTTTTACAATCGTTACGGTTACCGTAGAAACAGCTTCAAGTGGATTGATATGTAGTAAAGGACTGTTTCCGGCCGCAAGTACAACAATCATGGTTTCACCAATAGCACGTGATACAGCAAGCAAGAATGCGCCAGTAATCCCCGGCAAAGCCGCAGGAAGTACCACTTGGCGTATTGTTTCAGACTTGGTCGCTCCCAAACCCAAAGAACCATCACGTAATGATCTAGGGACTTGAGTGATAATGTCATCTGAAAGTGAAGATACAAATGGGATAATCATGATTCCCATTGCAAAACCAGCAGTAAGTGCGCTGGTTGCATTCACTTCAATACCAATTGAATCACCAATTGATTTAAAGATTGGACCAATCACCATCATGGCAAATACACCATAAACGATGGTTGGGATACCTGCCAAAACCTCAATCGTTGGTTTAGCCCATGAACGGAATCTAGGTGATGCATACTCAGCGAGATAAATTGCAATCATTAAGCCCAATGGAACAGCAACCAATAAAGCAATACCACTGACCATGAGTGTTCCCCATAGTAATGGCAGTAAACCATAACTACCTTCAGCATTTCCTGAAGTGCTAAAACCTGGATTCCACTCTGTACCAAAGAAGAAGTCAATTGGACTGACAAAATGGAAAAAGTGCATCGCTTCGCTGAACATCGACATCACGATGCCTACTGTAGTAAGAATTGCAACGCCAGAACATAAAATCAAAACTACGTTAATGGTTTTTTCAACTTCATTACGTGCACGGAATTGTTGGCTAATTCTTTTTCTTGCCCACACTAATCCCAAGATTGCTGCACAGACCACAACAGCAAATTTGGCAAAAGAACTGATTCTTTCAAACTTTGCTAATTGTTCTGCAGCGGCAACTTCATAGGCTGCAGGCGTATCTGTTACGCCAAAACCAGAAGCAATTGCCTTGATGCGATCTACAAGTACATCTACTCCAGCCGTATCAAGAGATGCAGCAACATTTGCTGGAACATTCTTTAGAATTAAATGTTGCAAAACACTCGGTTCTACCAAATTCCAAACAATTAAAATTAAAAAAGCTGGGATTCCACACCACAACGCCACCAAAGAACCATAATAGCCTGGACGTGAATGTAAAACTGCAGTGTTATTTCCCTTACCTGCTAGGCTTCGGCTTTTTCGTAGCCCAATTTGATATGCGATAGCAATTAAAGCTAATAACACGCCAATGAGTAGCAGATTCATGTATTCTCCACCGTTTTTTCAATCTTAATTATTTGAAAAAACTCTGCTTAGCAATGAAAGCCGATGGTAGTCTCCCACCATCAGCTCCATGATTACGGTTTTATTATTTACCAGCTTTGAAACCAGCAAGTACTTTTGCACGCTCAGAGTCAGACAATGAGATCAAGCCAGCTTTGTCTAATTTAGAACCTTTACCAGATACTTTTTTGTTTAAGAAGTATTCAGTATATTCTTTTAAGCCTTTGATAGATTGTAAGTGTTCACCTTTAACATAGAAATATAAAGGACGCGATACTGGGTAAGTACCATTAAGAACAGTTTGTTCTGAAGGGACTACATTGTTTACTGTCGCAACACGTAATTTATCTTTGTTTTGGTCATAGAAACCTAAACCAAATACACCTACCGCACTTGGAGATGTTTTTAAACGTGCTAAAGTTTCAGTATAGTCACCCGCGATTTCGATCACTTTACCGTCTTTACGGAAAGCAGAACATGCTTTTTTCTGAGCATCTTTATCTAACTTTTTGAAGTAATCGTAGCTTTCACAACCTGCTTCAACCATTTTCTCTTGGAATACTTCACGAGTACCGTGGTTAGATGCTGGAACCACTAAAGTAATGGGTTCGTTTGGAAGAGATTTATCAATTTGGTTCCAACGTGTATACGGGTTTGGTACCAATTTACCATTTGATGGTAATTCAGCTGCTAAAGCTGCAAATACGTGTTGTGGACGTAACTTATAAGCTGCTTTGCTTGCATTTGATGCAAAAACGATACCATCATAACCAATTTTAATTTCTTGGATTTTATTTACACCTGCTTTTTTACAAGCTGCAATTTCAGTATCTTTGATTTTACGAGAAGCATTCGCGATATCGATTGTATTATCGCCAACACCAGAACAGAACTGTTTAAGACCAGCAGAACTGCCGCCTGAACCCACTACAGGTGCTTTAAATTGAGGGAAAGTATTACCAAATTCTTCAGCAACAATACTTGCATAAGGAAGTACAGTAGAAGAACCAGCGATTTGGATGGTATCACGAGCGTTTGCTGCCACTGCTGCCCCTGAAACTGCTAATGCAAGTGCGATATGGTTAATGCGCATTCTTTTCTCTCTTAAATAAACTGCAATTTGAAGTACGCCACTTCTTTTTGTGTTGTACTTTTCGGATAACTGCATTTTGATTTTAAAATATGACAAATAAGTTACAGCTTTATGACGCTTTTATGATAATTGATGATTTGCATTTGATTTTATTAAAAATCTTTAAAATTCAATATGTAATAAACTGTATTTTATTTTTATAAATTTAGAATAATACCCTTCAAATTGTAATATTTCATGTGAATGTCACAAAACTTCTATTATACCCTTATTGATACCGCGACATTTCATGTCGCAGTGAGCTTAATTTTTAATGTTATAAGGTTTAAAATTAATAAAAAAAAGAGCAACTAAAATGACTTCATTAAACCGAAAAGAATGGCATGAGACTTTTCTGAAAATGGTCGCTTCGGCAAGTATGATCACCTTCATTATCTATATGAGCTGTTTGATTATCTACATATTATTGTCACAAATTAGTCAATATTTTATCGTTCAAAACATAGTGAGTAGCTTTAGTTTTATCAGCTTGTTTATCTTAACCATGCAAACATTACGCTCAATGTACCATGTCTATTATTTACCTTTAATGAATAGTTGTGCGCATACTTATCAAAAATTAATTTTCTTTTGTAGTAGCTTTTCTATTGCTCTCATTGTATTAAGTTCTTTTTTCTTCAATTTTACCCAAATGTTAAAAACCTATTACAACTAGCATATTTTTGAACAACTGATTGTTTTTAACTTGATCTACAGTACTGTTCTAATTTTTGCAAATATTGATCGCGATAATTGAAATTTCTAAGAACACTGGATTCTTTTATATTCAAATCAATTCTAAACAGAAGATTTGTATATGAATAGTCGCACAGAATACTTGTTTCATTCCGAATTTCCTGTCCATATGACTTTTTCGCAACAGGATTGGTTGTTATTGGCACAGTATTGGTATCCAATTGCTTTAGCACGTGATATATCAGAACAACCTCAAGCTACCATGTTATTGGATATGCCTTTGGTCATCTACAAATTTAATCATGAGATTATTGTTGCAAAGGATGCCTGCCCACATCGAGGCGTACCGTTAAGTCTTGGTACACATGATGGTCAAGGGGTTGTTTGTCGTTATCATGGTTTACGCTTTGGTGAGAAAGGTAAATGCAATCGAATTCCTGCCCACCCAAACCATAAAATATCTGATCGTTTTCACTTGAGAACTTATCCAACCATTGAACGATATGGATTAATCTGGTGCTGTTTATTGGCAGATGAACAAGATAGCCCAAATATTCCCGATATGCCTTATTGGGATCAAACCGAATATCAACAATTGGTTTGTCCTTGGGTTGATTTAAAGTGTTTTGCGGGTAGACAATTGGAAGGATTTATTGACGTCGCTCATTTTGCTTGGGTTCATGCTGATACATTTGGAGATCCAGAACATCCTGAGGTAGCTGACTATACAACTCAAGAAACCCATTATGGCTTCAGTGCAGATTATCTTAGTCATGTTGGACGTTATCCAATTGGCTTAGATCAATTCGGACAAGAAGGGTTCCAATGGTTACGTCATTTTGAGGTTCATTTACCATTTACAGCAACGCTCACAATACATTTTCCCAATGATTACAAACAAGTCATCATGAATGCTGCCTCACCAATGACGGCACGAAGCACACGATTATTTGCCCCAATTTGTCGTAACTACGATAAAGATTTACCCATTGAAGAAGCCTATGAATACAACCTTAAGATTTTTGAAGAAGACCGCTTGATTGTTGAAACGCAGAAACCAGAATATTTACCTTTAGACCTGTCCATGGAAGCACACTTTCCTGCTGATCGCAGCTCAAGCATGTATAGAAAGCTGCTTAGAAAAGCTGGATTTAGTCAAATACTCGCTGCCTAGCTCAATTAAATATTAACTTTAAGAAAGAGGTCTTTCTGACTTCTTTTAACTTTATATAAGTAGATTTCACCTTCTTTCATATTTAGAACTGAATAGAAGCGCTATTGAGAATGCTTAAATTTAATCCAAAAGCTTTTATTAAAATTGCACTCTTCTTTTAAACGATTAAAATGCATCTAACACAGATCCAATGAGGTGGTAGAACATGCAACAAATGTGGTCAGACATCGATGCTTATATCGAATCACATTTAATTCCTGAAGATCCGATCCTCACACAAACATTAAAAAATACTGCGGATAAAGGCTTTCCAGACCATCTCGCTGTTGCTGCAAATCAAGGCATGCTGTTGCAAATGCTGATTCAAATGAACAAATGTAAACGTGTTTTAGAGTTAGGGACTTTTGCAGCATATAGCACCATGTGGTTAGCACGTGCTCTACCTGAAGATGGTTATATTTTAACAATTGAAGGACGTGATACGCATGCAGCTTTAGGTCAAGAAAATATTGACCTCGCAAAACTTAAACAAACTGTTGAATTAAAGTGTGGGCGTGCTGCTGATATTTTAAAAGCTTTGCCTGAAGATACTGCGCCTTTTGACTTTATTTTTGTCGATGCAGATAAACAAAGTTATCCTGAATATTTAGAATTAAGCTTAAAGCGATCACATTCAGGTACAGTGATTGTTTTGGATAATGTGATCCGCGCAGGTGATATTCTTGATCCAAATAACATTAAACCAAGCATTGAAGGCATTCGGGATATGTATAAAGCGATGCAGAATCACCCCCAAATTTTATCATGCACAGCTTTACAAACAGTAGGCAGTAAAGGGCATGATGGATTTGCAATTGCGATCGTCAAATAAATATTCAAATACCCTGCTGAAATACAGATGTAATGACAAAAGACCGCCAATTCAAAAATGGCGGTTTTTTATTGCCTACTTTTCTACTAAAATTTAGATCATGATTTTTTTTCTTAAAGTTATCCCCTGAACTTGTTTGTAGAATTGTGGATAACTTATGTATTACCAAATAACTCAATGAAAAATAATATATTTTAATGATAGATTAATTTTCAACCAGTTAAATTCATTACAGTTTCAAAAGCACTTGCTTTTAGAAATGCAAGATTTATTCAAAATTTTTTAATAGAAAAAAGCCATAAATTCTCTGATTTATGGCTTTTTTCTATGTTGATAATCACAGGAACTTGGATAGAGAAAAATGTAATCAATATTCAAAAAAAGCTAATTTGATGATCACATTTTTCAGTCTCATTATTTAGTCACCAACAACGGAACAGCCGAATTCCTAAAAATTGTCGTTGTCACGCTGCCCAAGAAAAACTGATGTATTTTACTGTGGCTAAATGCGCCTAATACAATTAATTGGATTTGATGTTGATTTTGATAATCCAAAATATTTTCAGCAACATCCCCGTAACGATATTCAACAACAACGTCTAAGCCTGCATCTTTTAACCGTTGTGCGGGTTCATTGAGGATTTCAGGATGATCTCCCACATAAAGTAAATGGCATTGTAAAAGTTTTAATAAGTCACTTTTTTCTACACGTTTCAGCATTTTTTGGCATGCTTCAGAAAGTTCATAAGCAAAAATAAAACGTGTTGGTGGTTTGAAAGTTTGACCTACTGTCAATACTGTACTTTTAGCACCACGAATGAAATTCTCTACATTACTTCCCAGTGTTTTATTTTTTTCAGCTGAACGCTCGCCAACTCGACCAATGACTGCAATATCATCCTCAGTCAACTCATTAAAGCTTTGCTCAAGAAAATCACCTTTCGCCTGAATTCGCCCAGGGGTAATACCATACTTTTCCTGAATCATTTCAGAAATATGTTCAAGAAGATTATTACTATAATCGAGTGCTAATTCACTTTGTTTTTGCTCAAGTTCTGCAAGCTCTTTGAGTAACATTGCATTACTTTCAAAACCGATTACCCCACTAATTTCCCCTAAATGATAACTTGCAGGGTAATAGTCTAATACTTGCAATAAAACCAGTTGTCGACCAGTTTTCTGAGCAATCCAAGCTGCTGCTTCTGCCAATGCATTAATACAAGGAGAAGAGTCAATACAAGCAACTACTCTATTCATTTTTAACCTCACTTTGGCGATATCGCCTTGGGTCTATTTGATTTTAAATTAGCATAAGTTTCTATAAAATTGGACAGCTTTATGTAATTAATTCCATAATTTAATTATGTATTTGTACAAATTGTGCGGTTATTCACGGTAACGAATCAATTGCGCTGGATTGCCTGCGACGATTTCTCGTTCAGCAATATTTTTAGTTACCATACTATTCATACCCACTACAGCATGTGAGGCAATTTTAATTCCATCCTTGATGCCGACATGTGCACCCAACCAAACATCTTGACCAATTTCAATGCCCTTAGAACTTACTGCTTGTTGATAAATTGGTTGGTCCAACGCCATACCGTGATCAAATGCGTAGAGATGACAATAGGCTGCGATTCGTACTTGGTCATGTAATTTAATCCCTGCACGACCTCCATCTAAAATACAGTGATGATTAATCGCAACCTCACTGCCAATTTCTAAAGGACCATGTAAGGTACAATCAGCTGCAATAAAGGTATTGTCTCCAATACTAATTTTTCGTCCTGGCTCAGCAAAGATATGTGCAAGCGGAGATATAAAGCAATTTTCTCCGATTTCGACAGTTTCCATTTCCATTAAATATGTTTGATATTCTTGTTGCCACTGTTCAGCCCAAATTCGATTTTTCGGCTTAAGTGAATAATATAGCCAAGGCATATAATTTAAACGGTGTTTATGCTGTTCTCGATATTTTAATAATGGATCTTGTTCAGTCATTGCTTTCATCCATTAATTTAAGTTGTTCACGTCCACGTGTAACATCTTGAATTTTTAAACGTACTGGATCGAGTTGATGTATTTGCAACAATGCTTCGACCTCGACACCCTCAGCAGTATATTGTTCATTGTATTCAATATGTTGTGTGTTTAATTCATATTGAAATATTGCCCACTCATTGAATTGACATTGAAAATATATTTTTTTCTTTTCAATCAGTTCTATTTTTTCTGCCGAGAGCAAACATTGCCCTGCACAGCCACCATAAGCACGAACCAAGCCACCTGTACCTAACTTGATACCACCGTACCATCGATTGACCAATACAATTGAATTGGTTAAATCATTTCCTTCAATGGTTGCAAGAATCGGGCGACCTGCTGTACCTGAAGGTTCACCATCATCATTAAAACGTACATTATGTCCTATTTTCCATGCCCAGCACTGATGAGTGGTTGTAGGATCTAAATGCTTTTCTAAAAACATTTTAACCTGTTGTTCATTTTCAACTGGCGCTGCAATGGCTTGAAATCGACTTTTTTTGATCTCTTCTTCAAAAAACGTTTCGGATGCAAGTGTAAAAACCATAATGAAAATAAAACATTCAAACTCAATATGTTCTAATTATAACGTGGATTTTAAAAACATTGGGCAATAAAAAACCCTAAGCGAACTTAGGGTTTAAGCACAACTGGATGATTAGAGAACAAGTTGATGATTTTGAAGCAGGAGTTTCAAGATATCATCCTCTGTCTTGCCGTTAAATGCAGCACCTGATTGCGCCAAATTATCCAATTGAAGCAAATCAGTTTTTCCAGTGTAGGTAGTTCCTGCACCATCACGATCTAGGGTGAGTGTGACATTATTGCCATCAACTCTTACACCAAGATAGTTTTTCAAATAATTTGCAGATGCTGTTAAATCAGTGGTGATATTTGCACTGTTAAAACCAATGAGCAAATCAGAGATATCAATGACATCTGCATTCGTATCAGTATTCACATTTCCAGCATGGAAATCTGTCCAATGATCCGTACCATTTCCACCACTTGCACTTGCACTTTCAAGTACATGATAAACAAGTACATCGGAGCCACCATTACCAGTGAAACTATCATTCAGCTCACCACTAATGAGCGTATTACGTAGAGCATCACCAGTCGTAACTGCATCAATCGTCACAGTAAGTGAAGCAATATGATCTTGACCGAAAACTGTCAGCTTATAATCAAATACCTCTTGACGACCAATTTCACCAGCCTTCGGTGTATAAACATAGCTTCCATCACTTTTCACGAATAGACTGCCATATTCACCTTGTATGGTAATACCGTTGTACCCAACTTCGGTAAACTGACCATTCCCCGTATCTATGCTAAATTTAGCATAAGCATGATTATAGGTATCGTCAGTTAACATATTACCAGTGATAGGAGCAGCAGTTACTGGACCAATTTCATTATAGTGAGTAATGTCTTGCGCTAAGCTCACTGATGCCGTAAAACCTAGACCAATATTAGCTGAAGCAGATGCTTCGATTGTATATGTTCCTGGACCTAAATTAGGAATATCTACAGTAATAGAACTTCCAAGTGCGTTGAGAATAGGCTTCCCTGTTACAGTGCCAACAACCGTACCATTCTGATCTTTTACAGTGAGAACAACCGTTGGCAATATCGAAACTGAAAGTGCTGGAATATTAACTTTTACTACTACATGTGAAGAGTCTGTATTTGCGACGTTAAATGTTGTTGGGACATAAGTACCGCCTCCACCACCTAATGTACCTGCAACTGCAAATGAACCTTGATTGGCTGCATTAACTGTTTGAACTGTATTTGTGACAGTACCAATTACCGCATGATCTGAATTATCAAGCACTACTGGAGCAGGAAGTGTGACATCATTTTGCGGATTTGTATTATCCCAAACTACACCAGAGTTATCACCATCGATACGAATATTCAAATTCGCTGTTGCTTCACTACCATTGAAGTCTCTAATCGTATAGGTGAATGTATCTACCTTACCAATATCCGCAGGATCACCATTACTTACATATTTATAATGTCCGTTTGGTGAAATATAAAGTGTTCCGTAAGCACCAACCACGACCGTGTTTGCACCAGATAATGTAACTGCAGGATCACCAACCTCATTGGCCACTTTAGTGACAAATGTTGTCGTATTTACTTCATCCGCACCGTCAGCGCTTGAAATAACATTTCCTTCTATGCTGCCTGAACCCAAATACTTGTTGGTTTGTGCTTGCATAGTCAACTCAACACCACCGAACAATTGTGCTGATAAGGTTGAATCCAAAAGATTTAATAGCTGTTGCAATAAACCTGCATCTGATGGTTTTTCTTGCAAAGCAATGGTATAAACACCTGGAGGTAAGTTATCTACATTAATCTGACCAGAATAATTAAATACAATACCCAACAAGCCTGGAGGAGTTAATTTCACTGCATCCTCTACAATGAAATACTCTTTTTGTGCTACACCATTCTCATCCAAATATTGGCGCTCAAGTACAGCATTGAAATATTTATCTGCTGTTCCTAATAAAGTACCAACAATCCCTCCAATTGCAGCGCTTACTACACTGCCACTTACATTGACATTAATACTGGAAGTGCTGTTCTCTTCAACTTCAAAATTAAACGGAACTGTGTTGCCTAAAGAAATATTTAGTCCGAGTAAATTTACGCCTAATAATTGAGAAGCTCGTCCTTCTACTCCTACATCATCACCCGCAGTTTCTTGATAATTTTTAACAGTAGCAAGATCATCATTTGCAACAACTTGATCAACATAATCTGGTGGTGTTAATTCACCTGGATCTGCTGGTGTTCCTGCAATATTTATAATGATTTGAGCCGTATCAGATGTTGCTCCATTAGACAGCTTATAATCAAATATTTCAGTTTTTCCAACAGCCGATTCTCCTGCTGTCACAGTATAAGTAAAGGCTCCTGTTAGTGTGTTAATTTCAAGACTTCCATACTCTCCTTGAATTGTAACACTACCTTGTGCAACAGGTGCACCATCTATTTCAGTGATTGAACCACCACCAATTACATCTTGACCATTTCCATTATCAGCAAAAACATTACCTGTCACTGCATAGTTCGCAAAAACCTCTTCAGTTCCAGTTACGCTAATATTTGTTTTTTCGTAAATCGTTAATAAGTTTGACAATAGAGGAGCAACAGCCGCGTCAACAATGTAATCAACTACGCTAATTGGCAATACATTTAATAGTTGGTTAACGACACTTGAAAGCGGTAAACCGAGTGTATTTACAGGAATTAAAATTGTATTGACTAAAGCGAGAACTGGAGCACCTAATGGACCAAGTACTGCATTAATTGCTGCCTCGATAGCTGCCGCATTTGAAGCACCCAGAATTTCTCCTTCGCCACCAAGGTCAGTAATAGCAACGTCTTTGAGTAAAGTTGTTAGAGCACTATCATCAGCCTGAACTGCAACCGTATAATTACCCTCAGGTAAATTAGTGAAATCAAGCTTAATTGAGTCGTTACTATTCACGACACCAATGATTCCAATACCACCCACAGTGACAATACCACCTTGACTCGTACCACGTGCAACTTCCACTGGTCCATTGCTAGTTTGCTGATAAATAACAATCTGAACAGCCTCACCGACCGAAATCAGGTCTTGTTGTGACACTGTGACAGAAATATTACCTGTCGCTCCCTTACCTGCACTTCCTGGTGTTTGTGGAATTGAGAAATTTAAACCAGTAGCATTATTCCCCAAGATATCAACAACTGCGATATCTGAACCTGCAACTTCAGTACGGTTTACTCGGACTTCCTGACCTAGATTTAATGCAAATTCATCATTTACAGCATTAAGTGGCGGAAGAACAATCGAACCATTGCTTACTGAAGGTGGTGGTAGTGTTGCTGCATCATTGCCCGCAATGTCTTGAATCGCATTCGGATCATTAGCTGCTGTTGGATCGGTATAGCCCACTGTCACCGCTTGACCTGCTGTCACTGGCGCACCCCAGGTTAACACCACACTACTGCCCACCACTAATACATTCGTGATCGCAACCACTGGACCATCCGCAGTCACTGCGAAGTCGCCTGCAACTGGTGG